>NZ_JBNNOR010000003.1:0-364377 GCF_050274955.1 Peribacillus sp. NPDC006672 | reverse complement strand
TTACCTTGATTATAAAACAAAAAAAGGTAGATTTCCTCAGAATAAACTGAGAAAATCTACCTCTATTGGCCCGAAGGGACTTTTTCAGTGCCCTCGCTTTCGCAGGCCTGTTTTTTTCATTCGAAGTGCCATAGGTCGAGCGTGTCCACCACATACGTCGGCTGCTCCTTATATTGCTTCAAGCGTTCTTTGGTCGTTACCCCAGTATGTACAAGCAATGTGTCGATCCCTGCATTAATGCCAGCAAGGATATCCGTATCATAGTTATCCCCAACCATGATTGTCTCTTCTTTAGGTACCCCTAATACTCTCAGAGCTTGCTCCACTATAACGGATTCAGGTTTTCCAATGAAAATCGGCTGTACCTGAGTCGAAACGGAAACAACGGATGTCAAAGCACCATTCCCCGGCAAAAGGCCTTTTTCAGTAGGAATGGCAATATCGCCATTGGTTGAAATGAAAACTGCGCCATTTCTAACTGCAAGACAGGCTTTTGACAACTTTTCATAATTGACCCCGCGGTCGATGCCCATTACCAAAAAGTCTGGATGCTCATCCACAAGCTTCATTCCTTTTTCCTTAAGAGCCTCGATAATGCCTTCTTCACCTACTACATAGACCGATGCATCTTCCTTTTGTTCAGCTATGTAATTCGCTGTGGCCATACTTGTCGTGAAAACCTGATCATCTTCCGTTGATATGCCGATGCTTCTCAATTTATCCGCTACCTGTGCCGGAGTCCGGGACGAGTTGTTGGTGACGAATAAATAAGGGATATCCCTTTTTTTCAGGTCATTTATAAAACCTGCAGCTTCAGCAATTTGTTCAGTCCCGCGATACATGGTGCCATCTAAGTCAATTAAATATCCTTTATACGACTTCATTGAATTCGCCTTCCTAACACTAGTTTTTAAAAGCTGATACAGGTCCCAATTCGTTTGTTAAATAGTTCCTCACCAAATTCGGGAATTGCTTGAATGCCGCGATATTTTCCGAGAATACCTTATGCAGTTCGTTGTGATCGACTTCAATGAAGTCCTGAACCAGCATTTTCCTTAGCGGCAAAACCTTTTTGAATTGGATCGATTTTTCTTCTGAAATGACTTTTTCATCATGTAGGATATCGATAATATCTTCATAACTTCCCGGATCACGCATAATAAAACCATCAATTACTGCATTTCCTACATCCAGCACGGAATCGATGGAAGTCTGAATGAGCCTTTCAGCGATAAGTTCCTTAAAGTCTCCATCCCAATTATCATGCCCTTCAAAAAGTCCAAGCTGCTTTTCAAGAAAACCTAATATTTGTTCAATCTTTTGGCGGTCTACAAAGTACATTTTTTCCAGATCCTTTCTGATCTAAGATGATATAGGAATCATTACTATGGTTGATTGGCCAGCCTAGTTAAACCCTGTGCCAAAACAACCTTATTCCTTGATAATACCATAGCTTCTCCCCTACTCTCAATTCCTTCAGCCACAACCTTTGAACCAATCCCTTTACTAAACAGCGACAGAAACGTAAGTTGACTTTTTTACAGGGGCCGATTTCCCGTCATCCATTGACATAAAAGGAACCAAAATTACGTCCCATTTGTATTCTTGACAATTTTCCTTTAATCAATGATAACTCTATCGCGGTCGATTCTAATACATCACGAGGCGTGACGGAGTTCAACCCTCGAAGAGCCCAAAAATGTCTGTTCCCCTATTGAAGTCACTTTGTTATGATGGAATTACAAATGTGAACATATGAAGGGAATGATACTATGGAAGATCGTTTTTATTTATACAATGACGTCGTTGATTCAAAAACCCGGTTCATAAGTTTCATGGGCGAGGAATCAAGATTCGATTTGGCCATTATGACAACTGATCGTTTTTATGGGAAAAAACTTGTTTTAAATATGCAGAGTAACCGATTCGCGATCATTGGACCTGATGATTTAGAAGAGGAAGGCTATCTTGAGCATGCCTTTCAGTTGTCAGAAGCGGAAGCGGAAGAACTGAGTCACTTTTTAATGGAAATCGTCTGAAAGCTGAAGTTTTTTTCTTAATCGGGAAAACCTACTGAATGTACGATTACATGAGGGGGGATTACCTTGAGCAAAGAAGAGGAAATATACCACGATTTCTCCAATGTCGAAAAACAGCGGGATTATTTAATTCCTGAAGAATTTCCCGAAGGACCTTTTGGATCATCCATAGCAAAAGATGCACCAGTTCAAAATAAAAGCACACCATGGCAGGAAGGGCAACGATATCAAAGTGCCTTTAATTTTGAAAATAAATCGTTGCATGAAGACTTACCTCGAAAATATCCTGGTGCTCATCCGACACATGATGATACAAAAAACCATGAGCAGCCTCCTTATAAAGGATACGGAAGCTCTTAACATGGAAGGCCAGAGTAAATTCTGGCCTTTTTCATTTCTTTATTTTCTTCACGACGAAATATGGACAGCCAAAATTGCAGTATTCATATAAATATTCAGTAAGCGTGCTTATTTTTGTATCGAAGGTCGCTTTCTGATTAGAATCATCAAAAAATCCACGCAGCCTCAATTGGCCGTAACCCCAATCCCCTACAATATAATCATACTTCGTTAAAATCTCACTGTATCTGGCTTTAAACGCTTCTTCGTTATAGCCTTCCCTTTCATCCTCGATTATTTCATAGGTCATGTTATTGATGTTAATCATTGCTTTCACCTCTCAAAAATACATTCCTTCTTAAATTATAACTGATTCCCCATCAATTACTAAGCGAAAAATAGAGAAATATGTTCATCCTAAAGTTACGGGGGTGTTATTGATGAAAAAAACAATAATAACAATAGGTTTAAGTTCGATTATTGCACTGTCCGGATGTTCCAATAAACATGATCAGGGGCTCGGTGCCAAAAACCATGCTGGTAACCCAACAAACGTAAATAATCCAACCCAATATTATGACGAGGATTATCGTAATCATGACAATAAAAGTGATGACTTCGGTTTTACCCGCACCAATAGTACAACCATTAACGGCCGTAACATTTCTAACAAGGCTGCTTCCATTGACCGTGAACAATTGTCTGATGTCATTTCTAAACTCAGTGCACAGATTCCAAATGTCAATAATGTGGCTACCCTCGTAACTGATGAGGAAGTTCTTGTCGTATACGATACAAATACCAAGGATCGGACTGAAACCGCTGACCAAGTTAAAAGGACCGCTATGTCCGTCGTTCCTCGCTACTATCACGTCTACGTCAGTGATGATTTTCAAAACCTTGCCCAAGATGTCGAGAATTTCGCTACATTGAAATCCGGCAGCAAAGGGATCGACTATACGATTGAACAAACCATCAAAAGAATGCTGAAATCGCCTCAAGGATACAAAATGAGTGACGAAGAAAATGAAAACGGAGAAATGGTTAACGATAAAAGGGATCATCACGATAACATCCATCAAAAAATGGATAACCGTTAAAAAATAAAGGACCGAATTTTTCGGTCCTTTATTTCACTCTATTTCAATAATTCTTCACCTTTGGTTTGCTTATGTTTAGCTGCTGCATTAACCTGTTCGTCCGCATGGTAGGAAGAACGGACAAGCGGACCGGATTCACAATGGCTGAATCCTTTTTCCAATGCACGATCCTTCAATTCGGCAAACTCCTCAGGCGTGTAGTATTTCAGCACCTTCAAATGCTTTTTAGTCGGCTGTAAATACTGGCCGATCGTCATGATATCCACATTATTAGCCCTTAGGTCATCCATCGTTTCGAGGATTTCCTCCCGTGTTTCACCTAGGCCGACCATTAAGCTGGACTTTGTCGGAATCTCCGGATACAGTTCTTTGGCTCTTCTTAAAAGCTCCAATGAACGTTCGTATTTAGCTTGAGCCCGTACACGGTCGGATAGACTTCTGACTGTCTCTATATTATGGTTCAGAATGTCTGGTTTGGCATCCATCAAAGTCTTAATATTTTCATGGATCCCGCCCATATCCGACGGTAATACTTCAATTGATGTAAATGGATTCTTGCGTCGGATGGCACGGACCGTTTCAGCGAAAACTTCAGCGCCTCCATCTTTTAAATCATCACGGGCAACAGCTGTAATGACGACATGCTTTAAATTCATCATAACAACGGAATCCGCAACACGCTCTGGTTCAGCCCAGTCCAATTCATTCGGACGTCCGGTTGTTACTGCACAAAAACGGCATGCCCTTGTACAGATTTCACCTAAGATCATGAATGTAGCCGTTCTTCTCACTGCCCAGCATTCGTGAATATTCGGACATTTCGCTTCTTCACAGACTGTATGAAGATTTTTTTCCCGCATCATATTTTTTAAACCGAGGTAATTTTCATTAGTATTAAGCTTTATTTTTAACCAATCTGGTTTACGAAGAATTTCTTTATTTGTAGAAGACATGAAAATGTCACTCCATTCTATAGAAATTAACACACCCTACTTTAACAATAAAAAAGCATTTATACAAGTTATAGTTGGTTTCCCATTATTTATTTTTCATGTTTATAGCCAAATCAGCAAAACTATAAAAGATGGACTGATGTCTTTATAAATTGGAGAATTTCATGAAAGGAGTTGCCCCGTTGAAAAAATTATTCCTTCTAATCATAACTTGTTTGTTTATGTTGGATGCACCAAGACAAATAGCTAATGCCGCCGATACCCCTGAAGCTTATGCCGGGAGAATGGCGCTATATAAAAACATGGAAGCTACCCTCCAAATCCCATGGTATTATCTTGCGGGCGCTGATCAATATGAGCACAGCCTAAGGGCTGCCAGACGGGATTTAGAGCCGGCAAAGGGTTTAATTGGCATCAATATCGAGCCTTCAAAGTGGGGTGGGGCTCTCAATCCTCACTTAAACGACATGAACCCGCTCACAATCACATTTTTTGATGGGTTGGGCCAGGATGGGAATGGTGATGGCAAAGCTGATGTTACTAATGACACCGATCGATTATATGCTTTTGCGAAGCATCTCCATACTTATGGTTCAGATGAAGATAATATCCGGATCGGCTTGTGGGATTATTATAAACGAGATAAAGCCGTCGGCATCATTATCGGCAATGCGGAGATTTATAAGAAATATGGCCGGCTGGATTTACAGGAAAAAGCCTTCCCTGTTCCAGTACGGACTCATTATACGTATTTAAATACATGGGGAAGCGCTCGTGGATGGGGCGGAAGGAGAATCCATGAGGGTACAGATATATTTGCGGATTATAGCCTTCCTGTTCGGTCAACGAGCTATGGAATCATTGAAATGAAAGGCTGGAATAAATTCGGGGGCTGGAGGATTGGGATACGGGATTTAAATAATACGTATCATTACTTCGCCCATTTAAGCGGATTTGCCGAAGGATTGAAAGTCGGACAAATCGTCGAGCCCGGACAAATCATCGGAGGTGTAGGCAGTACAGGTTACGGCCCTCCTGGAACTTCAGGTAAGTTCCCTCCGCATCTTCATTATGGGATGTACAAAGACAACGGAATCACAGAATGGAGCTTTGACCCTTATCCCTATTTAAAAATGTGGGAAAGGAAGGATTTAGCTAAAAAACAAAAGTGAGCGGCGACGATTTTCTCGCTGCTTTTTTTTGATTCGAACATAAACCCCTGAACTTGATGCATAGGTATTAGTAAAGGGGGCTAAAGCGTGTTCCGAAAAAGATTTCGAACAAAGAAATTCCGAAAAAAGGGACCTCTTCCCACCCGAAAAGTATTCCTCTACTCATTTATCCTTTTTATCATATCAAGCATCATGACTCTTTGGTATGTTGATAAATCAATTGAACCGGTGATCATGAATGTAGCTGAATATGAAATCAAACGGATTGCAACGGAAACGATTCATGAATCGGTAGATGAGAATATATCCAAGATTGATATGAACAAAATCATCACCAACAACGAGGGTGGTAAGGACTCCAGTTCTTCCTATAGCTTCAATCCGGTCATATACAGTGAATTGCGCAATAACATTACAAAGGATATTCAAAACAAGCTTGGCATCGATCAGGGAAATCCTTTTAAAAAGGGTTCCTCCAAAATAAATGATGAACAATATAAAAGTGTAGTCTATTATATACCATTGGGTGTCGTAACCGGGAATAACCTTCTTTCCAACTATGGACCTGAAATCCCAGTGAAAATGTCAGTCATCGGCAATGTTGAATCGGATTTGAAGACAAAACTGACAAACGCAGGCATCAATAATGTGTATTATGAATTGATTGTGGATTTTGATGTCAATATTCAAATTGTCATCCCCTCCTTCACTAAAGAGACCAAGGTCAGTCAGGAAGTGACAGTCGGCAGCTTGCTAATTGAAGGTGATGTACCAAGTTATTATAGTAACGGAAACGGTTCGGTGGCACCTGCCATCATGAAGGAAAACAAGGAATAAAAAAACCAGCTGATCCTTGAGGTTAGGCTGGTTCTTGTATATTGAGACATTTCATGATCAGCAAATGCAGGTTTTTATTCAAATCCACTTCATAGGACTCTTTTACCTGTTCCCCATTTTCTTCAAGTATCCTTATCATGGGGCGGTCCCCTATCCCCTCATTCTGTGCGGATACGACACCTTTTCTCCCATCATTCAATTCTACGGATAGACCATTTGGATAGATGGCAACTGCTCGCCGGAATGCCTCGATGATCGTATTGTCGAATTTTTTCCCGACTCCCGCATACAGGATTTCCAACCCCTGATGAGGCAGCATGGCCTTACGGTAAACCCGATTGGAAGTCACGGCATCAAACACATCGGCAACGGCAATGATCTTGCCAAAATAATGGATTTCATCCCCTTTTATTCCACGTGGATATCCAGATCCATCAAGCCTTTCATGATGCTGATAAGCACAATTTGCAACTAAAAGTGAAACGGTATGAACATTTTTGATTAGATGAAATCCATAATCGGCATGTTTTTGGATTTGTTCAAATTCCTTTTCCGTTAACTTACCGGGTTTATGAAGGATTTCCAAAGGTATGAGCATTTTGCCGACATCATGTAAAATCGCTCCCAGCCCAAGAATTTCGAGATTCTTATTATTAATATTCAATTCCATCCCGATTGCCAGGGTATATAGGGTCACATTGAAGGAATGGGTAAAGATATAGTCATCGTATGTATAAACGTCCGCCAATAAAGTCATTAACTCTTTATTCCTATTCAGCTCGTCCATGATGTTTCGGACGATTTGAGTGAACTTGACGTTAGCCTGCTCCATCGTGAAAGATCCATCAAGGTTCATTTTGTTTTTCATGTTCAGGAAAGTGGTTTCAATCCTATTAATGGCTTCTCTCCTTAGGCTCCCGGATACTGGGGGCATTGGAATAATGTCATCCGTCCTAAAATCTTGAATGTAAACTAAGGGAATATTAAGGGACGCCAGTCGAGTGATCATTTTTTGCGTTAATGTAAGACCCTCACACAAGAGGATATGGCCCTGCTCATTATAAATGTTTTTTCCGAGCCTGGCTCCAGGGCTTAAGGACTTTGTAATAGCTAGCCTCATACTTGTACTCCATTTCCCCATTAAATATTTGTAAATCAAACCGTTTCTTTATAAGGGTTATCGGAAAATATCCTGATAAATGAATCGGTTTTAAAAATATTCATTGAAAAATATTAACTATTTTCCTGGTGAATTAAAACAAGGCCCCCTTCTGGATTAAAGAAAGCCCACCACTTCAAATCATTTTGATTAATGCCTCTCTACCAATCATTCCTGGATAAATGCCCTTTTCCACAGCTTCCCAGGTAACTGATTCGAGCGGCGCTTCCAAAAGCTCTTCAATCGATTTAACCCCTGTAGCCCTGCCCGCAAGGATTTTACGATCTCTCAATTTATCATTCAGCAGCGCTACATCCAACGCCCCGCACATTATATACCCTTTTTCGGAAGCGACCGCAAGTAAATTCGTTTTGGGAAGCCCGACAGAAATGGCTAGGAATGTATGATTATCAAGTATTATTGGTACAATGCTAATCATTGGGTTCGCCCCTCTCTTCCTCATACTTTATGAAAAAAAGCTGAAACCGTGATTTAGCGTTAGGCATCTGTAGATATTTTTTTCAACTTCCATAAAAGTAAATCCCGTAAGAATTCCGGTAATAGATATTTCTTGCGATTGGTGCGCTGGATACTTGGAAAAAAGTGCCCAAACGTGAACATATCAGGGATTGCCAGTTTATAAGACTTATCAGACTGCAGTTTCTCCCCTTTTATTAATATCTCTTTTACGATTCCATTCTCCATTTCGTTAAATTCAATTTGATCATAATGCATGACTCCCATGATTTTCCCCCGGAAACCGAAACCTTTCACCGGAATATGAGGCCACTCCTCATTTCTCGATTGCATTAAGATTTCTTTTAATTCATTCCCATTAACTTCAACAACACAAGGATTGATGGGGTGTGGACAGATTTTGTGAATATCCCCTTTTGTGACAGGCCCCTTCGGCAATCCATCGAGCAGAAGACCCGCATTCAAAAAGGTGCAATCCGCCTGACTCCACTCCCTTAAGGCCTCACCAAGGATTTTCGTCAAAGCACTTACTTTGAACCAATCATTTTCCAGCGCTTCCGGTAAGTCCACTACGACCTGTTTTAGCGTTTCCCCACCGGCCTGGTACATTGCTTCAATCCATGATCGTTCATTCTCTAATTCCGAAAAGTCATTTGTATCATAGAGAATTGCACGCTTCTTGCTAATTCTCTTTTCCTGATTGACGGTCATTTCCACCTGCCCAACAAAAAACCCATATTTCCCTGCACCGCAAAGGAGTGTATCATTGATCAATTTTCCTTGGTGAAGGATGTGGTGGGTATGCGCGCCAAGTATGACGTCAATCTCCGGAAAGTCAGCTGCCATCCGCTCATCATCATGGATGCCCAGGTGAGAAAGGATGATGATTACATCTGCCTCTGTTCTAACCCTTTCTAGCTGTTCCTTTAACTCAGCGAATGGTTCTGTTAATTCCCAGCCCATCGCAGAATAAAACTTTTGAAAGAAGGCTGTCAAACCTATCAAGGCAATCTTGGTACCTTTTACCGTTGTATGTATCCGATATGGCAGCGCCCATTCCGGCCTTTCATTATCCCTATAATAAATATTGGCTGCCAAGACCTTGAACCTTGCATGATCATATAAGGAGTCTAAGGCATCATGAGGTAAAGTGATCCCTTCATTATTGCCGATGGTCACATATTGGTAGCCTGCTTCATTCAGCAGTTCAATATTTCCTTTACCCAACGTACCTTCTGTATATGGATGCCAGCGATCCACATGGTCTCCTATATCAAGTATGATTGCCTCTTCTCCCGTTTCTTGATGAAGTTGTCTTCTTGCTTTAAGAAACTTATCAATACGAGGCCAATTTTCAAAATGACTATGGAGATCATTGGTGTGATATAAATGAATGATTTCTGACATCATTTTTCCTCCTCGTTTTATCCTGTAATACTTTGGTATATAAGACGTAAACCAATGATTATCAGTACTATTTTCAACATATTTTCAAGTGCCCCGCTCTTTAGGCGCGTATTGATGTATGCCCCTAATTTTGCACCGAACCATGCACCTGGGATCAGGGCAAAAGCATATGGCCAATTTACATTCCCAAGGGAAATATGCGTAATCGAATTGGTGATGGAAGATAGAAATACCATGAACATCGAAGTCGCTACAGCCATATGCGGAGGGAAGAAGAAAAGAAGCATCATTACAGGAACCATTAAGGCTCCACCGCCAATTCCAAATAACCCGGAGCTGAATCCCACGACAAATGTAATCGATACAGCTATCAGAGGATGGTAACCATAAGAAAATGAATGTCCATTTTCAGTTTTATACGTTTTAACTATTTTCGCTTTACCAGGCTTGAAAACCATTGGCTTCAAACGGTTTTTCACTAATAACACGATAGCCATGAAAATCATGAAAACTCCAAAGTACAATGAAAAAGCTTCGACATTAAGGTTTTTATTCACATAGGCTCCTATTATTCCACCAGGTGCACTGCCTATTAAGAATATTAAGCCTGCCTTATAATCCACCACTTTATGTTTTAAATAAGATAAAGTAGAAGATAAGCCGGTAAAAATCATGATCACCGTTGAAACACCGACGGCGATCTGAGGTGTCAGTTCTTCTATTATATTTGTAGATGTACCTAAATATAAAAGAGAAGGTACAATGATGATGCCGCCGCCCAGACCGACAAGAGAGCCGATTGAGCCCGCTAATAATCCTATACCAACTAATACTAACCATACCATGAAGAAATCCGCCTTTACCTGTTTGTAATACTAGCTTGTCACACCATCTCTTTATTAATTATATAATGCCTTTTAAAACAAACCAAGCTGCCTGGGAGCCAGTCCTTCATATTCTATACCAAGCAACTCAATCATTTGCTTGGCATTATCAGCGGCATCTCCGCCTGAGTTATTATTGAACAGGATATATATCTCCTTGGATTCCTTTTCCAATTTCCTGATTTTCTCCACCCATTCAGTCAATTCCTGATGATTATATCGGTATAAGTACCTGACCTCACGCCAATTATCACCCGAAGAAGGTCTCTGCCAACCATGCAGGTTACGGCCATGAAAGCGGATAAGCGTTTTATCTTCATGTGTGGTATGCAGGACGACAGGAATGGATCCCTCTCCAGCCTGAGGCTCATCGCATACAGTATGGATCCACCCCTCCTTTTGGATGAAGTCCAGGGTTTGCTGAACTACGCTGGGTCTGTACCAGCTTTGATTCCGAAATTCTATGGCAGCTGGAATATCGCCCATTTCAGCTTTACACCATCGAAGGTAATTTACATTTTCACGTTTACAATCAAACCATGGCGGAAACTGAAATAGGATCATCGAGAGCTTGCCGGACTTATGATAAGCTTCTAGAGAGTCCCGAAAGGCCTTGAACATTTCCTTTTTACTTTCAAATGGAATTTCCCCACGCTGATGTCCCGTCATCCCTTGATAGGCTTTAACGACAAACTGGAATGACGCTGGTGTCTCGGATACCCACTTTTCACTGTTCCTCTTTGGCTGGATTGCATAAAATGAGGCATCCACCTCCACAATCGGAAAATGAGCCCCATACTCCTTGAGTTTATCACGCTGGGACACACCGCCATGATATAAACTATCATGATCTCCCCAACCGGTCACACCAACATATATCATCTGCACCATCACTCCTTTCGGGACAGGTCCCACTTCCTGACTTCTTCTACTTTTTTTACCCTTGTATGACCATATTTAATCTTTGGTAAGGGTGTCGAATATCATTATCCAAAACAAAAATCCTGCCAAGTCTCCCTGGCAGGATTTTGTATGAATGGGTTATTCTAAATCGCCTTACAGGCATGCCAGTCGGTTATTATCCGATTGAGCCTTCCATTTCGAACTTGATCAGACGGTTCATTTCAACCGCATATTCCATTGGAAGTTCTTTTGTAAATGGTTCGATGAAGCCCATTACGATCATTTCCGTTGCTTCTTGCTCAGAAATTCCGCGGCTCATCAAGTAGAACAGTTGTTCTTCAGATACTTTGGAAACCTTCGCTTCATGTTCAAGGGAAATGTTGTCATTCAAGATTTCATTATAAGGAATTGTATCGGATGTAGACTGATTATCCATGATTAATGTATCACATTCAATGTTTGAACGAGCTCCATCCGCTTTACGTCCGAAGTGAACGATACCGCGGTATGTTACTTTACCGCCTTGTTTAGAAATTGATTTTGATACAATAGTTGAAGATGTATTTGGCGCTAGATGAATCATTTTTGCCCCAGCATCTTGGTGTTGGCCTTTTCCGGCAATGGCAATCGATAATGTCATACCGCGGGCACCTTCACCTTTTAAGATGACAGCAGGATATTTCATTGTCAATTTAGAACCGATGTTACCATCAATCCATTCCATTGTTGCGTTAGCATCACAAACCGCACGTTTCGTAACCAGGTTAAACACGTTGTTTGCCCAGTTTTGAATTGTTGTGTAACGGCAGTAAGCATCTTTTTTAATGACGATTTCAACAACCGCACTATGAAGGGAGTTAGTTGTATAAACAGGTGCTGTACAACCTTCTACATAGTGAACGGATGCGCCTTCATCAACAATGATTAGCGTACGTTCGAATTGACCCATGTTTTCAGAGTTGATTCGGAAATAAGCTTGAAGCGGAGTATCCACTTTAACGCCTTTTGGTACATAGATGAAAGATCCGCCTGACCAAACCGCCGAGTTCAATGCCGAGAATTTATTGTCAGTAGGCGGAATCGTTTTTCCAAAATGCTCACGGAAGATATCTTCATTTTCACGAAGTGCTGAGTCCGTATCTTTAAACACGATACCCAAATCTTCCAATTCAACTTTCATGCTGTGATAAACTACTTCGGATTCATATTGAGCAGAAACACCAGCTAAATATTTTTGTTCTGCTTCAGGAATACCTAATTTATCAAAAGTTTGTTTGATTTCGTCAGGAACTTCATCCCAAGATTTCTCTGATTTCTCTGATGGTTTAACATAGTATGTTATTTCATCAAAGTTCAAGCTTTGCATGTCGCCGCCCCATTGAGGCATTGGCATATTGTAAAAATGCTCCAATGATTTCAAACGGAAATCAAGCATCCATTGCGGTTCATCCTTCATTCGAGAAATTTCTTCCACGATTTCTTTTGTCAGACCGCGCTTTGAACGGAAGATGGAAACATCTTTATCCGCAAAGCCATATTTATAATCGCCGATTTCAGGCATTTTCTTTGCCATAGCTCGTATTCCTCCATTTCAAATGGCTGAATTACAACAGCTCATTTTAATTTAATTATTCCTTCAATCCCTTTTCCATGGCCTTCCAAGCTAACGTCGCACACTTGATTCGGGCAGGGAATTTAGAAACACCTTGAAGGGCTTCAATATCCCCAAGGTCCATCTCATCATCGTATTCTTTTCCCTGAATCATTAAGGAAAAAGTCTCGGACATAGCTAAAGCAGTTTCAACGTCTTTGCCCTTAATGGCTTGAGTCATCATGGAAGCTGAACTCATGGATATGGAACAACCGTCACCATCGAACTTAACATCGTTGACTTTTCCATCTTCAATCTTCATTGTTAATCGAATCCGATCACCGCAAGTTGGATTGTTCATGTCAATCGTCATGCTGCCATCCTCTAGCATGCCCTTATTACGTGGTTTCTTATAATGATCCATAATGACCTGACGGTAAAGTGTATCTAAGTTATCAAAAGACATTGCTGAAATACTCCTTCGTTTTAACAAGCCCGGACACAAGCTTATCAATATCTTCTTCCGTGTTATAGAGATAGAAACTTGCTCTTGCTGTCGAGGACACGTCAAGCCATTTCATTAATGGCTGTGCGCAGTGATGACCGGCACGGACAGCAATTCCATCTGCATCAAGTACGGTAGCGACATCATGTGGATGTACGTCATTAATATTAAAGGTTACTACGCCCGCACGTTTTTCTGAATCTTTTGGACCGTATATCGTCAGTCCTTCAACTGCAGACATTTTCTCCATTGCATAAGCGGCGAGTTTATGTTCGTGCCGTTCAATATTATCCAAGCCGATTTCTTCCAAGAAATCAATCGCAGCCCCAAGACCAATGGCACCTGCAATGATAGGGGTTCCGCCTTCGAATTTCCACGGGAGTTCTTTCCATGTAGACTCATACAAACCTACAAAATCAATCATCTCACCGCCAAATTCGATTGGCTCCATATTTTCCAAGAGTTCTTTTTTACCATATAATGCGCCGATACCAGTCGGACCGACCATTTTATGACCTGAGAAGGCAAAGAAATCACAATCCAAATCGCGGACATCCACTTTTAAATGTGGTGTGCTTTGTGCCCCATCGACTACCATTACAGCATTGTGTTCATGGGCGATTTTCGCGATTTCCTTCACAGGATTGATAACACCAAGTACATTCGAAACCTGCATGATGGCAACGATTTTCGTTGCATCCGTAATTGTAGCCCTCACATCATCAAGGGAAATCGTACAATCCTCCTGAAGCGGAATATACTTCAGTACTGCGCCTTTTTCTTTGGCAAGCTGCTGCCACGGAATGATATTACTATGATGCTCCATGTAAGAGATGACAATTTCGTCACCCTCTTTTACATTTGCACCACCGTAACTTCTTGCTACAGTATTCAAAGAAGTCGTCGTGCCTCTGGTAAAGATGATTTCTTCTGTAGAAGAAGCATTAATGAATTTACGGACCTTTTCACGTGCACCTTCATACGCATCCGTAGCTTTTGTTCCAAGTGTATGCACCCCGCGGTGAACATTCGAGTTGTATCCGCGGTAATATTGCTCAATCGCTTCAATCACTGCAGCCGGTTTTTGAGAGGTTGCAGCACTATCTAAATAAACTAATGGCTGACCGTTGACTTCTTGATCTAATATCGGAAAAAGCTTACGAATTTCGTATGGGTTCATTACTGTACTTTCCTTTCAATGACCGCTACTAATTGTTTTTTTACTCCCTCAATAGGAAGCTGGTTAACAACAGGGGCCAAGAATCCGTGAATGACAAGTCTTTCTGCTTCTTTCTTTGTAATACCACGGCTCATTAAATAATACAGTTGAAGCGGGTCAACACGACCGACAGAAGCGGCATGACCAGCCGTAACATCATCTTCATCAATCAAGAGGATTGGATTGGCGTCTCCGCGTGCTTTTTCACTTAACATCAATACGCGTGATTCTTGTTCGGCATTAGCCTTTGTAGCACCATACTCTATTTTCCCAATTCCATTAAAAATGGAGGAAGCTGCGTCTTTCATGACACCGTGCTTAAGGATATAGCCCTCAGAGCGTTTGCCAAAATGAATGATGGCAGTCGTAAAGTTTTGCTTTTGCTCCCCGCGGCCGACTACAACGGATTTAGTATCACCGTGTGAGCCATCGCCCATTAAATATGTTGTGTTATCCGAAATCGTATTACCGTCATTCATAAGACCAAGAGCCCATTCGATATGTGCGTCACGGCCTGCAACTCCACGGCGGTTAACATATGTCGTAAAGCCTTTAGAAAGTGTATCGACCGCTCCGTATTCCACTTTTGCATTCGCATTCGCAAATACTTCAGTTACGATATTAGCGATGCCTTCGTTAGATTCAACATTTGAGAAATAGTTTTCCACATATGTTACCGAGCTGTTATCTTCCGCTACGATCAATACATGGTTGAAAAGTGCAGTATCTGGATTATCCAACAAGAATACCGATTGAATCGGCTCTTTGATTTCTACATTTTTCGGAACATAAAGGAATGCTCCCCCATTAACTAATGCAGCATGCAATGCTGTTAAACGATGCTCATCTATTTTAACGCCGTCTTTCATGAAATACTTTTGCACAAGCTCGGAATGGTCACGGGCCGCTGTGAAAATATCCGTAAAAATGACGCCTTGTTCTTTCACATTTGCTGACAGATTGATATGTGCCGGCGTATTGTTGCGTTGAATGTATAAGTTTCCGTTTTCCTCAATGATGGCCTTGATTTCTTCCGGAAGCTCCTCTTTTGAGGCAAAAGCTTCACTTTCAACCGCGTGGGTCTTAAAGGAAGTAAAGTTCCATTTGTCGATTTTCGTTTTATCCGGCTTTGGCATCGGGAGCTTTTCAAATTCAGAAAACGCTTGAATCCGAAGCTCGGAAAGCCAAGCTGGCTCATTGTTTTTAGTTGAATAAGAGTTTATATCCTCTTGTTCAAACGGTAATTTCGTTTCTGTAGTCATTGCAAATCCTCCTACTTACGCTTCTTCGCCAACAGTTTCGTCTTCAATGCCCAATTCTTGTTTGATCCAATCATAACCTTCCGCTTCCAAGCGGGCAGCAAGTTCAGGACCACCTGATTTTACGACACGTCCTTGCATCATTACGTGTACATAATCAGGAGTGATGTAATTTAATAGACGTTGGTAGTGAGTGATGATCAAGCATCCAAAGTCTTCTCCGCGCATTTCGTTGATTCCTTTTGAAACGACTTTAAGTGCATCGATGTCAAGCCCTGAATCAATCTCATCTAAAATTGCAATTTTAGGTTGGATCATCATTAATTGAAGAATCTCGTTACGTTTTTTCTCTCCGCCGGAGAAACCTTCATTTAAATAGCGTTGCGCCATGTCTTCATCCATTTCAAGGAATTCCATTTTCTGATCCATTTGACGGATGAATTTCATCAATGAAATTTCATCGCCTTCTTCACGGCGTGCGTTAATGGAAGAACGTAAGAAGTCAGCGTTTGTAACGCCACTGATTTCACTCGGATATTGCATAGCAAGGAATAGACCGACACGAGCGCGCTCGTCGACTTCCATTTCCAATACGTCTTCACCATCGAATGTGATGCTTCCGCTTGTTACTTCATATTTAGGGTGACCCATGATTGCTGATGATAAAGTGGATTTACCAGTTCCATTTGGTCCCATGATCGCATGGATTTCTCCACCTTTAACTTCAAGGTTTACCCCTTTTAAAATCTCTTTACCTTCAATTGATACGTGAAGATCTTTAACCGTTAATGTAGAAGCTGACATAATAATACCTCCGTGAACTAATTCCTATTTTATTACCAGAAAGTAAAGATAACTTTCCTTACTATAATTTGCATAAAAGCATTCTCAATTTATTCTCATTCCAATTTTATAACAAATCCAATTTGGAATCAACTAATATAGATAGGGGTTTCCACTTATTACATAGTAAAAACCTGTCCTATTCTTAGGATACTAACAAATAGAGCATATTTACAGCATATTCTGCCTTATTTTAGCTTTTGTTAAAATTATCTTATTATTCGGCAAACCTTCGTTCTTATTAATATATGTTCAACAGATTCGATTGGAAGGTATAAACGTTCCGATTAGGAAAGAAAAAATCGGACTGCCGGGCATTATGTAAGTTTATCCAATAAGGAAACCCTTATTTCCCGGACCACTTTACATTTTACCTCTACAGACCGATCTTTTAAAGAAATGTTTTATATGCTTAGCCGTGAATTTTGCGTTGAAGATCAAGGACCATTTTGTTGCACTTTACATGTTCCCTATCTCGTTCCTTCTCAACCTCGATACGGAGGTCTAAGTTCCTACTGTACTCACTGTAGCCAATCCCATGTGAAGACTGCATCGCCTTTTCCATTTCGCTTGTTACATTTAAATCAAGAGTATTGATAGTGAACCATCCTTTCAAATTTGTGAACCATTTTATTTCCTTCATTAATTCTTTACCCTTCAGTTTCGTGATTAAACATGAAAAACGACCTGAATTATATCAGGCCGCCATTCTTGAATCATTTATCAACCGGTACAACTGCACCTTTATATTCTTTAAGGATGAAATCTTGAATCTCTTTAGAATGCAATACTTCTACTAGCGTTTTGATTTCTTCTTTATTTTCATCACCTTTGTTAACAGCAATAACGTTCACATATGGTGATTCAGAATCTTCAATGGCAATCGAATCTTCCAATGGATTCAAGCCTGCGTCGATTGCATAGTTAGAGTTGATCAGAACTGCATCCCCTTCGCCACTCTCATAAATCTTTGGAAGTAAAGCTGCTTCATAATTAGCATCAAATTTAAGGTTTTTCTTATTTTCAACGATGTCTTTTGTTGTTGCTGTCGTTTTATCGACGCCCTCTTTCAATTTGATCAGGCCATTCTTTTCCAACAGAGATAACGCACGTCCGTGGTCAGCAACCGAGCTGCTCATAATAATTGTTGCCCCTTCCGGAAGTTTATCGATGCTTTTATATTTTTGTGAATATAGACCGATAGGCTCGATGTGAATTCCGCCCGCATTGACGAAATCATATCCATTCTCTTTAATGGCCGACTCTAAGAAAGGTAGGTGTTGAAAATAGTTAGCATCCAATTCCTTATCATTTAAAGTCTTATTCGGTAAAACATAATCCTGGAATTTTTCAATTTTCAGCTCTATTCCTTTTTCTTTAAGAATAGGTTTAGCTTTTTCAAGAATCTCAGCATGCGGAACATTGGATGCTCCTACAACTAATTTCTTCGTTTCCTTTTCTGTATCGCTGCCGCCGCTTTTGTCCTTATCTGCTCCACAAGCTGCCAGAGCAATCGATAAAACAAGGACTAATGCAAATCCTAAAAACTTTTTCATCCTATTCATCTCCCTTTATCTTTTGTCTAATTTAGATGTAATCAAATCTCCAATAATTTGAATAATGAAGACGATAATTAAAATAACGATAGTCGCTACTAACGTAACGTCATTGTTGCTTCTTTGATAGCCGTCTAGATAGGCTAGATTACCAAGCCCGCCTGCGCCGATGACCCCGGCCATTGCGGTATAGCCGACCAATGCAATCGAAGTTACCGTAATCCCGGATATAAGGGCCGGCATCGACTCTGGAAGAAGGACCTTCCAAATGATCGTACTCGTTTTAGCCCCCATGGATTTAGCCGCTTCAATTACACCCTTGTCGATCTCACGGAGGCCAATTTCAACCATACGCGCATAAAATGGCGCCGCCCCGATAATAAGTGCTGGTAATGCTGCATTCTCACCAATCATAGAACCGACAAGCATTTTTGTAAAAGGTATGAGTAACACAATTAAAATAAGAAATGGAATGGAACGGAATATATTTACGACAGCACCAATGACCGCATTGACCGCCTTGTTTTCCCATATATTACCTTTCCCTGTCAAGAACAGGATCAACCCTAATAGTATGCCTATAAAAAAGGTAGCGACTACAGAGATGCTTGTCATATAAAGCGTTTCTTTCGTTGCTTCTAAAATGGCTTCCCAATCTACATTCGGCAATAATTCTTCAAGCATGAGTAATCACCTCCACGCCTACCTGCTGTGCTTTTATGAATTCTATTGCGCGGAGCATTTCATCCTCATTGCCATCAAGGTGGATAAACAACGTTCCATATGAACCGCTTCTTGTTTGGGATATTTTACCTTGAACGATATTGACATCCAACTCGAAGTTACGTACGAGCTTAGTGATCAACGGGCTTTCTGCACGATCACCTACAAAAGTCAATTGAATCACTTTACCTGCAGGAAAGCGTTCAAGCAAATGGTCCATCGTTTCTTTTGTTTCTTCTGGTTCCGTTACCTGTTGCACGAAACGCTTCGTCATTTGTTCTTTAGGATTCTTGAATACATCAAGGACAGGTCCCTGTTCAACGACTTGCCCGCTTTCCATCACGGCCACACGATGACAGATTTTACGTATTACATGCATTTCATGTGTTATCAGGACAATCGTCAACCCCAGACGCTGATTGATGTCAACAAGCAATTCGAGTATGGAATCGGTAGTCTGTGGATCTAAGGCAGAAGTCGCTTCATCACAAAGCAGGACCTTAGGATCATTTGCTAGGGCCCTGGCTATTCCCACCCTTTGCTTTTGCCCTCCGCTTAATTGCGAAGGATATGCCTTTTCTCTGCCTTCCAGTCCGACTAGCTTGATCAATTCGTTCACACGCTTGATGCGTTCAAATTTTGAAACGCCTGCAATTTCCAACGGGAAGGATATATTTTCCTGAACGGTCCTGGACCATAATAGATTGAAATGTTGGAAAACCATGCTGATTTCTTGACGTGCCTTACGGAGCTGAGCCCCTTTAATTTTTGAAACTTCCTTCCCAGCCACCACAACGGATCCCTCTGTAGGTGTTTCCAAACCATTGAGCATTCTGATCAAAGTACTTTTCCCAGCCCCACTGTAACCAATAATACCGAAAATCTCGCCTTTATTTATTTCAACATTCACATTATTTACTGCCTTAATAGTCTCACCGTTTCCTTTTCCTGTTCGGAAAAGCTTACTTACTTTCGTCAATGTAATCATTAATACTCACCTCTTTTATCCAATGAAACCTATGAACTTAGTTGATTTCTCTATATTATTTGTCAGTTTTTTTTCCGCCCGCAGGAATGTTTTTCCAAATGAAACAGAAAAAACCTTTCTGCATGAGCAGAAAGGCAGGTGAAGAAGCTGGCCTTCCTCTCATCTTCCAAAGTAATTAAACTTTGTGTGAATTGGCACCTTTCCAAGGAATCTCCTTGTCGGTTGCCGGGTTTCATCGGGCACATCCCTCCACCTCTCTTGATAAGAGCTAATATATAGAATATTTGTACAACATTAAGTTCTTTAGTATGGTGAAATTTTATCATAGATAAAAAAGGAGCGCAATGTATATTATTTCTAGCAAAAGAATGAACTGGACTTTTCGCTTAAACCGTTTTAGACGTCAGGGAGACGATATTCGTCGCTTTTTCAATTGCCTGCTCTAAATCTTCTATTAAATCCTCTGCATTTTCAATCCCGATGGATAACCGGACCTGATCAGCACTCACTCCCGCTTTCGCCAGACCTGCATCATTCAATTGTTGGTGGGTCGTACTGGCAGGATGGATGATTAAACTCTTAGCATCCCCTACATTAGCTACATGGGACCATAATTCCACCGAATTGATAAGTTTTGCCCCGGCTTCGCGGTCACCCTGTATCCCAAAAGTCACAACAGATCCTGCTCCCTTTGGCAAGTATTTATCCGCAAGGGCTTTATCGGGATGATCCTCCTTACCAGGATGTGAAACCCAAGTCACGGCAGGGTGATTTTCCAAATATTGAATGACAGACTTAGTGTTCGAAAGATGCTCTTTCATTCTTACATGCAGCGTTTCAAGTCCAAGCGTAAACTGGAATGCACTTTGGGCACTTAGGGCAGGACCTAAATCACGAAGCAACTGCACTCGGGCTTTCGTTATAAAAGCAGCAGGTCCAACTGCCTCGGCGTATACCAGACCGTCGTAGCTTGGGTCAGGCTCCGTAAAGCCAGGGTAGTTTGGTGAGTTCCAGTCGAACTTCCCTCCATCCACTATGACACCGCCTAACGTCGTTCCATTCCCCAAAATCCATTTTGTAGCGGAATGGATGACAATATCCGCCCCAAAATCAATTGGTCGGCATAGATACGGTGTAGCGAAGGTATTATCGATGATTAAAGGTATCCCGGCTTCGTGGGCGATGTCTGCTACTGCTTTTATATCAAGGACCCTCAAACTTGGATTTCCGATTGTTTCAGCAAATATGGCTTTTGTTCTTGGCGTAATCGCCCTTTTAAAATTTTCTGGGTCATCAGGAGAAACGAACTTCACCTTAATCCCATATTTAGGAAGAGTGTTTTCAAAAAGATTATACGTGCCGCCATATAATGTAGAGGCTGAAACAATTTCATCCCCTGCACCGGCAATATTCAGGATTGACAGTGAGATGGCTGCCATTCCGCTTGCAGTTGCCAAACCGCCGATACCGCCTTCCAATAAGGCCATTCTTTCCTCAAAAACACTGACCGTGGGATTATGGAGTCGTGTATATATATAACCATTCTCCTTTAAACCAAATAAATTCGCTGCATGGTCGGTGTCTTTGAACAAGTATGCATTGCTTTGGTAGATAGGAACTGCGCGGGCACCTGTTTCATCAGCTTGCAGACCGCCATGAACACTCAATGTTTCGAAACGCAACTTTTTCTCAGACATACGATTTCACCTTTTTCTATGGATTTAGTTGGAATTTTATGAAGACCTGGCATTTCATAAACAAAAAAACCACTTCCACAAGAAGAGGTTTAAAACACACCTCATCTTCCAGAGCCAACACTCTGCTGGAATTAGCACCGTATATAAATTTATACCGGTTGCCGGGCTTCGTCGGGCCAGTCCCTCCACCACTCTTGATAAGAACTATTAAATTCAGCCGTTACTTTCTTAATTCAAAATATAGCATTTTAGAATGAATCAGTCAATGAATTGTTAGAATATTCTTTGTTTAGTTTCAATTTGGCCGCCTTATGTCCACAATAAAGAAACCAATCCGGTTCTGATTGGTTTCTTAGCTGATTTCCTTAAGCAATCCGTACAAATAAGGAACGGATTGAAAGGCATATATTTTTTTGTGCAGCTGTCCTTTTTTGAAAAGCAATAAACAAGGGACACTTTCAATTTCATACGATTCGGAGATTGCCTGGACATAGTTCATATTCATTTTGCCTGCCCTCAATTCCGGGAAAAGTTCCATGGATATCGTCAGCATCTTGGAAGCCACCTGACAGGTACCGCATAAAGGCGTATATAAATATAAACAAAAGGTTTCCCCTTTTTCAACGGCAAACTTACACTCTTCTTCTTTCCATTCCTGCATCAACTAATCGTTCACCCTTTGACTTAAAAATTTCATTTTCACATTCATATTGGCAGATAAAAGCACAGTTGCGATATGATGTTCGGGTGAGCTTTCCACTTCTTTGTACATTTTATTAATATACAGGTGGTTCGCTTCCGGCATTTCCCTTCGGAATTGCTTCCGCAGCTTTTCTCCTGATTCATCTGCGTCAAAAAGGAGATAAACATCACGGTCCATCAATTCATCCACTAATTCATCGAGCTTAGTTAATGATATGGTCCCATTCGTACATCTTATTTCCACATCTTCATTTAAAACGGAGGCAACTTTTTTTCTATCGGAACTGCCTTCTACAATGATCACTTTATCGAACTCGCCCCATTCCATGTCATCACTCCATCTCACGAATTATGTGCGCAACTGCAATTGTTCAAAATGAAAAAGAGAGCAGGCCTTTTCAGGCCCCCCTCTCCATCGTTTTAACCGTTAATCAAACTTTCATATTCTTCAGCGCTCATCAGATTTTCAATATCACCGCTATTTGATGGTTCAAGCACGATCATCCATGCTTTTTCAAAAGGAGATTCATTTACATATTCAGGGTTGTCACTTAAATCTTCGTTTACTTCAACAACCTTGCCACTGATAGGAGCATAAAGCTCAGAAACGGTCTTAACGGATTCCACACTTCCAAATGGCTCGTTCGCTTTCAGTTCATCACCGATTTCTGGAAGCTCAACGAATACGATGTCCCCAAGCTCGGACTGGGCGAAAGCAGTTATTCCAATGCGCACTGTTCCATCTTCCGTTTTGACCCATTCATGTTCTTTAGTGTAACGAAGTTCTTTTGGTGTTGTTGTCATTATTAACCCTCCATATGTATATCTTATTTTATCTATTCCATTATAAGGTAGATCTTATGTTTAAGTAAGGAATTAACCAAATATTTTGTAAAATTTCATTTCCAAGCCTGATCGAATTGCTCTTCTTTGAAACCTACCGTCACTTTGGTACCATCCGTAACAATCGGCCTTTTCAGAAGCATGCCATCTGTGGACAATATATCAAGCATCTCTGCTTCAGAAGCTTCTTTCAGCTTATCCTTTAAGCCCAGCTCCCGATATTTTTGACCGCTAGTATTGAAAAACTTCTTCAACTCTAAATTGCTGATTTTATATAGTTGTTCTATTTCAGTTCGCGAAGGCGGGTTTTCCGCTATATGGATCGCTTCATATTGCAGTTCATGATTATCCAGCCACTTTTTCGCATTACGGCATGTGCCGCATTTTGGGTACCAATATAATGTTAAGCCCATCGTTTCACCACCTATCAATAGAATACCCGTTTTCACCACGCAATACAACGAAATATCCTTTGAATTTCCAATGAGATTTCATCAAAGGAAATAAAGGGAATGCCTTTACGGGGCCTCCCCTTTACAGATTCTGATTTATCATTTTGGGCGAGAAGACTCCTTCCTCAAAATGAGCATTTAGGTGGGAGATGAATCGCTTTCTTTTTGTTTGAATAATCAGATATATTATTTGTACAGTGGTTCATAACTGCATATACTTAGTATATACAATAAGTAGAAAGGAGCTTGACTGATGAAGAAGACATATTTCTCAAAACGCATTTATAAACACACATTGAATCAAGGGTATGTAGAAGCCAATAGTCATGCTCTTTTTCTATTTAATCGATCCAAACATTTTGCGGTGAATAGGTTCGTGAAAGAAGAGCGTTTTGGCCGTTCAAGACGAGAAAAAAGCATGCAATTAACGTTGAAAGAAAAATTTAAAATGAATGACTATTATACAAATAGTGTCGTTCAAGAATCTAAGGCTATTCTTTCTTCTCAAAAAGAATTGAAAAAACTCTATGTTTCTAATAAAGAAGAACAAATAAAGTCAGTCAAAAAGAAGATGAAATCGTTGAAAAACAGACTAACTACTTTGACTAAGATTAAGGAATCCTTCATAAAAGGAAAACCGGCATTCAACAAAACGTCCAGAGAGCAGAAAATGGGTCGTTATTTCGTCTTGCCATTCAAAAAGAAAACAGATATCTATTATCACGCCTATCAATTTGAGCATGAGTATTTGGATGTTGAAATTCGAAACCTACAAAGTAAATTAGGGCGTTTGAATTTTCGCTTAGATCGATTAGAAAAGCTGTTAAGAAGTTTAAAAAATAATGTCAAGAACGTTGTTTTTGGTAGCAAAAAACGATTCAATCAGCAATTCACTTTAGAAAAATACGTGAAAAATCCTGAATCGTGGAAGAGCGACTGGCACCAATCTCGTTATAACAAAATGACCGTTTCCGGACGTAAAGATGCGAAATACGGAAATTTTGTTTTCACTTATAATTCAGATTCAACCTTCCTTTCTTACCAAACACCAAACGGTGTTTGTGTAGAAATGCCAGTGGTGTTTCCTTACGGACAAGAAAATGTAGATTTTGCAGTTAAAACGCAGTTGAACTGTAAAAACAAAAAACAATTTGGTAAACCAGTAGCCTGGTCATTAGAGGACCACGGCGATTATTATATCGTGAAATGTCTTATCGACATGGATGGAAACCCCAACAAAAACTACAGTAAAGCTGAAGGGGTATTTGGTGTTGACCTAAATGTTGACCATATTGCATGGAGTCATGTGAATTCAAAAGGTCAATTGGTTAAGTCTGGAGTCTTAGAGTTTGATATCGAAGGAAAAACCTCAGGTCAAATCACGAAAATCATTGAGGCGGAAGCTATACAGTTGGTTGAATTAGCTGCCCGTTATCATAAGCCAATCGCGCTTGAAAAGTTAAATACCACTAAATCAAAAGCATCGAATCCTTACGGCAATAAAAAAGCGAACAGGAAAATGTCCATGTTCGCCTATAACCAATTAATTTCAGCTATTAAAAATCGTGCGGAGAAGATGGGCGTGACTGTTTTTGACGTGAATCCAGCCTTCACTTCTCAAATCGGAAAAATAAAGTATATGAAGCGCTTGGGAATTTCCATTCACCAAGCAGCTTCTTTTGTCATTGCTCGACGAGCAATGGGTTTTAAAGAGAAACTTCCACCAGTGTTGCATTCCCTACTACCGGAGAAGATGGTAGGTCTACATCATTGGGCGCAGTGGAAGTGGATATCGTCATCCCTGTCTGGGTTCGCAAATCTGCGTTCTACCAAATGGAGCTTTTGAATATAAGCAGGATTCATCTTGGTGAACTTTTTCTTCCAGGGGCTCTCACAGACTTGGAACTAAAAGGTTTGGTTAAGTTCGAAAGCAGGAAATCGGCTTCCTAGTTGAATGGGAACCGTCCTTTTAGGAATCCCCTTCCTCAAAAATTCGTTAGAATTTAGGTGGGGGTAGTTCAATGCTTAAAGCGCATATTTTTCCGTTTCGATTACTTTAACCGAAGCTTCACGTTTTTTCGCAATGACATTGATTGGAGTGTATCTTGTCAGCTTACGAAGAGAAGCAAGCATGATGCGAAGAGTATCGCCTGTTTCTACCCCAATTAACGTTTCCTTTGCATGTTGTTCTATTTCATTGAAAGCTTCCTGAACGAAAATTTCCGTATAAAGTACTTTTTGTTTGTTCTTCTCCAGCCCCGTAGACGCAATTGCTTTTTCCGTACGTAATACCACGGACTCAGCTGCATAGGCAAGGGATGCTATATCAGCAATGTTGGAGAGGATTTCTTGTTCTTGATCAAGGTTTTTCCCGTATTTCTGTGCAGCAAGGCCAGCTGCCAAAATACCGATTTTCTTTGCATTTCTAACAAGCATTTTTTCTTGTGCCAATGGCTCATCACTAGGCTCTTCCGGCATCATCATCATTAATTCCTCTTGCAGGCTTTGTGCCTTTTGAAGAAGTGGCAATTCCCCTTTAAGTGCCTTTTTCAGGAAAGTTCCCGGAACAAGCAATCGATTGATTTCATTTGTACCTTCAAAGATCCGGTTAATACGGGAATCACGGTATGCTTTTTCAATTTCATACTCCTGCATGAAACCATAACCACCATGAAGCTGTACGCCTTCGTCCGTAACGTAATCCAATACTTCGGAAGCGAAGAATTTATTCAGTGAACACTCGATTGCATATTCAGCGATTGCAGCTGCCATTGATTTTCCATCTTTCACTTGCTCATCCGTCAACTTGCTCTGTCTTTGATCATAAAGTCCAACGGTACGGTATACAGAGCTTTCAGCAGCATAAATTTTTGCCGCCATTGTTGCAAGTTTTTCTTTCGTCAAGTTAAAATCGGAAATTTTCGTTTTGAACTGTTGGCGTTGATTCGTATAAGCAGCTGTAATCTCAAGGGCACGTTTAGATCCGCCGACAGCACCCACGCCTAACTTATACCGGCCAATATTCAGGATATTGAATGCAATGACATGCCCTTTTCCAGCTACGCCCAAAAGATTTTCGACAGGTACATGAACGTCTTCAAGGATTAATGTACGTGTAGAAGAGCTTTTGATCCCCATTTTCTTCTCTTCAGCACCAGTTGATACGCCTTTATAATCACGCTCCACAATGAAAGCAGAGAATTGTTCGCCGTCGATTTTAGCGTAAACACAGAAGACATCTGCAAAACCTGCATTCGTAATCCATTGTTTTTCACCATTTAAAATATAGTGGGTTCCTTCTGCATTCAATTTCGCTGTCGTTTTTGCTCCCAAGGCGTCTGAACCTGAGCTGGGTTCCGTCAATGCATACGCAGCAATTTTCTCTCCCGTAGCCAGTAAAGGGAGATATTTTTTCTTTTGTTCTTCATTCCCGAATAATACGATTGGCAAAGATCCGATACCTACGTGTGCACCATGCGTAATTCCGAAACCGCCTGCAAGTGCCATTTTTTCTGTAATTAATGCCGAACTGATTTTATCAAGACCCAATCCGCTGTATTCCTCAGGAACGTCAGCACCAAGTAAACCGATGTCACCTGCATGCTTCAGTAATTTAACAGAACGGTCAAATTCATGGTTCTCTAAATGTTCAACCTGCGGCAGAATTTCATTCACTACGAAATCCTCAGAAGTTTTGGCAATCATTTTATGCTCATCGGAATAATCTTCCGGTGTAAACACTTGATCATACGTAATATCCTCTACTAAAAAGGCTCCGCCTTTAATAAGGTTATCTGTAGTTTGATTGGACATATTATTTCCTCCTAAATGTTAATTATAGTAAATGGCTTTACAGCTTCCTAAAGGGTTGGGTTACGCTAATAATTCAAATACTCCGGCAGCTCCCATTCCGCCGCCGATACACATTGTCACGACTCCGAATTGTTGGTTTCTGCGCTTCATTTCATGAAGCAGGCTTAATGTCAATTTTGCTCCCGAACATCCTAGGGGATGACCCAAGGCAATGGCCCCTCCATTTACATTGACAATCTCTTCATTCAATCCCAGCTCACGAATGATTTGAATGGATTGGGAAGCGAAGGCTTCATTCAATTCAAATAAACCAATATCGGATAACTCAAGGCCTGCTAGTTTCAATGCTTTAGGAATAGCTGCAATCGGTCCGATGCCCATAATTTCAGGTGGTACCCCTGCTACAGCAAAGGAACGGAACTTACCAATCGGTTTCATCCCTAATGAAGATGCCTTTTCCCCATCCATGACCATGACCGCGGCTGCCCCATCACTCGTTTGTGATGAATTCCCTGCTGTTACGGACCCTGTTACAGAGAATGCAGGTCTTAGTTTTTTCAGCACTTCAACAGTCGTTCCTGGACGAACGCCCTCATCCTGAGCAAACGTGAATGATTTTTCCTTTAATTTAAGATCAGGCCCCACTGAGCGGAGGGTTACATCAACCGGTACGATTTCATCCGAAAATTTTCCTTCTGCGATGGCCTTAGCAGCCCTTTGATGACTTTGTACAGCAAATGCATCTTGATCTGCTCGGGAAATTTCGTATTTTTTTGCAACGGCTTCAGCGGTATGACCCATACCCATATAATATTCCGGGGCTGTTTCTGCAAGTTGCGCGTTCGGACGTGTTACATGGCCCATCATCGGCAAAAGGCTCATGGATTCCGCTCCGCCTGCAATGACTGTATCACTTTGGCCAAGCATGATTCTCTCCGCTCCATAGGCGATACTTTGTAACCCGCTTGAACAGTAACGATTAATGGTTACGGCTGGCACTGTATAAGGCAATCCTGCCAATGCTCCAATGTTACGCGCCATGTTCAATCCTTGCTCCGCTTCAGGCATCGCACAACCGATAATCAGATCATCGATGGTGCCTTCATAATTCCCTGCACGCTTTAACGTTTCCTTTACAACAAGAGCCCCTAAATCATCCGGGCGTACATTAGCAAGAGAACCTTTTTTCGCTCTTCCTACCGGAGTCCTTGCTCCAGCTACTATTACCGCTTCTTTCATGAGGATCCCCCTTACTCATTTTAAGCTATCAATCTATTAATCTTCGTTTCGCCATATCTTCATCTATTTCATCAGTTTCGGAGTGGTTTCCCTTTAACAAGCATGTGCTGCATCCTTGCTTGTGATTTCGGAGTCGAAATCAGTTTTAGGAACGCTTGTTTTTCTAGGTTCAAGATATACTGTTCATCCACTTCCGTGCCAAATGGGAGTTTCCCCCCTGCCAAGACGTATGCAAGCTCTTTGGCTATTACAAGGTCATGATCGGTTAAGAATCCTGAAAGGCGCATGGATTCCGCCCCCAATAGCAGTGTGGCATAACCCGTTTCACCTACGACAGGAATCTTTGTGCGGGGTGGAGCAGTATAACCTTGTTCATACATGGAAATGACTGCTTGCTTCGCATCATATAGTTGATGATCCGCATTCACACTTATTCCATCCGTTGAATTAAGGAAATTATCCCCGCGTGCTTCCTCAGCAGAGGTCGAAACTTTTGCCATGGCGACCATTTCAAATACTTTGTTGGCCACTTTCTGTAAATCAAAGTCGACACCCTTCGGCATATTCCTCAATGTCTTCACATAAAGTTCTTTAGTACCGCCGCCGCCTGGGATCAAACCTACACCAGCTTCCACTAGTCCCATATACGTTTCAGTCGTTGCCTGAATGTGCGCAGCCGGAAGGGATACTTCAGCACCACCGCCAAGTGTCATATTAAACGGGGCTACCACTACAGGGACCGCACTATACTTAATTTTAAGCATCGCCTTTTGGAATTGGCTGATGACCATATCAAGTTCGAAAATATTGTCATCTTGCGCTTCCATCAACATCATTGCAATATTAGCGCCAACACAGAAATTCTTGCCTTGGTTACCGATGACCAGGCCTTTAAAATTCACTTCTGCTTCGTCGACCGCCGCATTGATCATTTGCATGATATCCAGACCGATTGCATTATTCGGTGAAGTAAATTCAAGAAGAGCCACTCCATCGCCGATATCTATCAAGCTTGCACCACTGTTTTTCTTGATTACGCCTTTTTGCTTCTTGATTGCTTTAAGATTGATCACTTTAGGATTTTCGATAAGCTCTTTATATTCACCATTATCATAATAGTGAACTATGCCCTTTTCTTCTTTATAGAAAGAAGTGATGCCCTTGGCGAGCATATCCTTCACCCATTGCGGAACTGTGAGGCCATCCGCTTCCATACGGGCTACCGATTTCTCTACACCTATCGCATCCCAGGTTTCAAAAGGACCAGTGGACCATCCGAAGCCCCATTTCATCGCTTGGTCGATTGCCACGATGTCATCCGCGATGTCACCAAGCAGTTGGGCAGAATATACAATCACCGGATTCAGCACGTTCCAAAGCAATTGGCCAGCACGGTCTTCGCTATAAACAAGCGCTTTCATTTTATTTTCCAAGCCCTTGGCCTGTTTAGCCATTTCGATGGAAGGCGTTTTTAATTTTTTTCGTGCATCATATTCAAGGGTTTCGGGATTCAGTTCAAGGATTTCCTTGCCCCTTTTCAGGAAAAACCCTTGGCCTGACTTGCTTCCAAGCCACCCATTCTTAAGCATTTCATTCATGAAATCAGGTATTTTGAAAACTGTTTTTTCTTCCCCATCCACCTGGTCATATACGTTTTTGGCAACATGTGCAAAGGTATCCAATCCAACTACATCAAGTGTCCGGAAAGTCGCGCTAGTTGCCCTTCCGATCAACGGTCCTGTAACCGAGTCGACTTCACCGACACTGTATCCGCCTTTTTGCATTTCCCGGAGAGTGACCAACAAACCGTAAGTGCCAATGCGGTTTGCGATGAAGTTTGGCGTATCCTTGGCTTCGACGACACCTTTTCCCAGTACATCTTCTCCGAATCGTTTCATGTATTCGAGCACTTCTGGTGAAGTAGCTTTAGTGGGGATGATTTCCAACAATTTAAGATAACGCGGTGGATTGAAGAAGTGGGTTCCCAGGAAGTGCTTTTGAAAATCTTCCGAACGGCCTTCTGCCATCGCTTCGATTGAGATTCCTGATGTATTCGATGAAATGATGCTTCCTGGTTTACGATGCTGATCAACCTGGGCAAATACACTTTGCTTAACCTCAAGTTTCTCAACGACCACTTCGATGACCCAATCGACATCCTTTAAGCGACTTATATCATCTTCCAGGTTTCCTGCCTCGATCAATGCAATATTTCCCTTAGCAGAAAGCGGAGCTGGTTTCTGTTTTAAAAGTTTAGTAATCGCAGTTTGGCTGATGCGGTTACGCACTTGTTTATTATCTAATGTCAGACCCTTTTTCTTTTCATCCTCTGTGAGCTCACGAGGTACAATATCCAATAATAAAGTCGGAATGCCGATGTTAGCAAGGTGTGCAGCAATCCCTGATCCCATAACTCCTGACCCTAGAACAGCAGCCTTTCGTATTTGTCGAACCAAGTTTATATCCCCCTTACGCAATGTATTGAATGAATGCTCATTCATTTTTAATCCAAAAAATTTTGAATATTTTTTCTTATTACTAATATAGAATAAATTTGGAAATTCCGCAATGATTAAACAGGAAAAAAATATTTTTTTCTCCAAATTACTTTGGTTATTTCTCCTCTGTTCAGTAAAAAATAACCGGGCAGGAGGTGAATTATAAAATGAAGAGTAAAAATACTCCTTCTAAAGCAGCTGTAAGTGCAGCAAGCGTAAAAGGCAATGCCGGCCCTGGCGGTGAACGTCAACATGGAATCAATAAAGTGAACAGCCAGAACAATCAGTTCAAAAAATAAAGCCTTCTTATTAGAGCAGCCGTCCCTTATCCGGGGCGGCTCTCGCTTTCTATTTCTTGAAAAGGCCTTTTAAAACGAAAGCAATATTGGCTGGTCTCTCCGCAAGGCGGCGCATGAAATACCCGTACCAATCCGTACCATAAGGAACATACACCCTTACCTTATATCCTTCTTTAACAAGTTCAAGCTGCTTCTCATTACGTATGCCATACAACATTTGAAATTCAAATTGATCCTGGGGAATTCCCTCTCCTTTGACCAAGTCCCTCGTATAATCAATGATTTTATCATCATGTGTGGCAACGGCTGTATAATTGCCATTCAGCAAATGCTTCTTGATAATTTTCTTAAAATTTTCATCGACGTCTTTTTTCTCGGAAAAAGCCACTTCCCTTGATTCTTTATATGCTCCTTTAACAAGTCTTAGACTCGGATGGTATTCATTCAGCTCCTCAATATCCTTTTCGGTCCGATACAGATATGCTTGGATGACAGTCCCCAATTCATTATATTCAGCCTTTAAGTTTTTGAATACATCCAAAGTCGGCTGACAGCGCGGAAAATCTTCCATGTCAAGCGTCACGAAAACCTTATGGGCTTTGGCTTCTGCTAAAATCCTCCGCATGTTATTCATTACGACTCGTTCGGATACATCCAGGCCCATAGAGGTTAGCTTCAGAGATAATTGTGAATCGAGTTCATTACTGCCAATCATGCGAATCGCTTCTATACACTCATCTGCCATCTTCCTTGCTTCTTGTTCATTTTCTATGAATTCACCTAAATAATCAATGGTAACAGCAAGCCTTTTCCTGTTTAGGTCTGCAATCACAACTGAGGCCATATCCAATGTTTCTCCTGCCACGAAACGCGAGGCTCCAAACCGTAATCCGTATTTTTTCGCTGCCATTGTCATGCTTTTGTTCTTTGATAAAAAAAGAAATAGATTCCTCAATATTCTTTCCATCTGCATTCCCCCTCCAAATCATTTTGGAAAATAGATGCACAAGATTATCTTACCATTTAATTCAATTTTCAGAAATTTAGAATCAAGAATAAAAAAATTTCTTGAAGGGAAAATTAAGTACGTTTAAAGAACACCGAAGGAGGTAGAATGATGGAACAGCAAAATTCGATTAACAGCCAACAGCAGTCCACCGGCTATATGAAACAGCCACCGGAAATGATTTCGGTGAAAGACAGCTTATACTTAACTGATATGCTTGCATGGAATCTGAATGCGGTTAAAAAAGCACATTTTTTTGCCACACAATGCAAGGACCCGCAAATCATTGATGCATTAAATCGGTGCGGACTCATGCATCAACGCCATTACGATACCATTTTAAAACATTTGGACCCGAACCAACACCAGGGTCAACAACAATACCAGTAAAGGAGGGTACTTGATGCCCAATCAAAATAAAGTCCAAAATCCAGAATCCCCCGTGGCAAAGACGCCTCAAATGAATGACAGGGATTTTATAAATGATATGCTCACAACTCAAAAATACTTTAGTAACTCCTATTCCGTTGCCTTGAATGAAATGAGTAACCAAGCATTATTCCAAGACATTTTCTCCGTTTCGAAAGAAAATCAGGAGATGCAGCGTGAGCTCTATAACCTTATGTTCGAAAAAGGCTGGTATAGTTTAGAGAAGGCGCAAGCAACCAGCTTAGGCCAATCGTATCAACAATTTTCCGGTTATAAAAATCAATTTCCATCTGGTACGAACATTCAATAAGCAAACATTCAGGGGGGTGTATTCTGCTCCTTTTGTTTTTGTGCTACAAGTAAAGCCGGCCCATGGGGGGCCGGCTTTATTTTTAGATATCCGTTGAAAACATATACTTCTTATAGTGATACCGAATGCTGAATATTAAGCCCATGGCCATCATGTTCCCCATTAGCGAGCTTCCTCCATAACTGATAAATGGAAGTGGAATCCCCGTAATCGGCAAAAGGCCAACCGTCATGCCGATATTTTGAAAAACATGGAACGTCAACATGCTTATGACACCAACACAGATATATGTATAGAAGTTATTTTTCGTATCCATTCCCGTTTTTGTTATGTGGTAAATCAATAGGAAAAACAAGGAAATGATGATACTTGATCCGATGAAGCCGAATTCTTCACCGATGATGCTGAAAATGAAATCCGAATGACTCTCAGGCAAATACACTTCCCTCGAACCGATTCCCTTGCCTGTGGTCTGGCCGGAGCCGATAGCCAGTAAGGATCTGGTTAAGTGATACCCCTCGGCGCTCGCATAATCATATGGATAAAGCCATGAATAGATCCGGCCGAATTGATAGGTTTTTACCCCTAAGTATTTTACCAGGATCTCCGGCTTCCAAAGGACAAAGTATAGGATCGTCGAAGCGACGGCAATTCCTCCCGAAACGACCGGCAGCAGAATCTTCCATGATACACCTGATATAAAAATCATTCCGAGCATGATTGACAAGAAGACAAGCCCTGTGCCTAAATCCGGCTGTTGCATGATTAACAATAGCGGAGCACCGGTCACGAGACCGATTTTAAAAAGCAGCCAGAAATCCGTTTGAATCGTTTTCAGCGTGTTTTTGAGATGATGGTTTGATATAACATTTGCTAAAGCCAAGATCAGAAAAACCTTCATGAATTCCGATGGCTGAATCGATCCGATTCCAGGCAGGACGAACCAGCTTCTTGCACCATTTATATTAGGTACGATGCTTGTTGGCATTAGGATCAACAAGAAAAGCAAAAACAATCCGAATCCATAGGCATACCAGGAAATTTTTTTCAGTTGATCCGAATCAAGGGTGATAAACCCTAATACGATTCCAATCCCCACTATATACCAAAAGATTTGTTTGATTAAGAAGTTTTCACCGTACTGTCCAGTCGTTTGGGCACTATAGATTGCTAAGCAACTTCCTACGCATAGTAACAGCAATATTGTGACCAAAGAAAAATCTATTCTAGATGAAAATTTATTTTGTTCTTCCATACTTAACTCTCCCTTAAAAAGGCTCCTGCGATACAACTTTAAATACACTTATTCATTATACTTTAAACAAATAAAATCACAACTATATCGAAGAATAGTTTACAAGCTTCATGAAGCTATTTCCATGCAGTTGGAGGAATTTGATAAATATGTTCAGGATGAAATAAATAAAATACCAGAAGATCAACGTGTGCTCGTTACAGCCACGGCCAGTTATAGAGACAGGAAGGTTCGACCCTTCCATCAAGCTTGCTTACAAACTAGCAAAGGTGTTTCAACTTACCATTGAAGATGTATTTACTTTTGAGGAGGAGTTATAATGGAGGGTTTTAACTGGGGTGCTTTTTTAGGAATTACGCTCGGCATTATTATCGGACTGACTGGATTATTGTGGGGACGCCGTGCCGCTGCCAAACAGTGTGGATTAGATGAACGTTTTGACCTCATCCGAACCAAAGCACGGGCATCCAGCTGGTTTTTCACTTTTATTGCGACATGCTTTTTTTCTGCTTATTACCATTTGGTGTAAAACTTTCTGTCGCTCCTGTCATTGGCATTGTTACTCAATTTTCATGCTCTATTATCACGCTAAGCTTTAACCGATTCAGTTATCCGACTTTAACGATATGGCTAAAGACGCTAATCCCAATTCAATACCGCAAAGCACAATCAAACATAATAAGGTTTGAATCATCTTTATCCCTCCTTTAAGATTTGTTTCAATCTTAAAGGATGAAACCCATACCAGCACAAGACCTTATTTGAAGAAATCTTCAGCAGCCTTGCTCTGTTCTCTTGCTCTGAAATGGGTTTCATAGGGTACACTATAAAAAAAGAAAAATGGTGATCCCATGACAAACATTAAAGAAATTGCTCAATGTGCTGGTGTATCTGTCTCAACAGTATCTCGTGTATTGAATAATCATCCTTATGTAAGCCCTGATAAGAGAGAGAGCGTTTTACAAGCCATTGATCGCTTGAATTATTCGAGAAACATCAACGCCATTCATCTTTCAAAAGGCAAAACAAATCTTATCGGCATCATCATCCCCTTCACCAATCACCCATATTACGGGGCAATCGTTAACGGAATTACTAAACAGGCAAATGCAATTGGGTGTCATATAGTGATCTTTCAGACCCATTATGAAAGAGAGAAAGAAATCCAGGCTTTGAATATGCTGCAAATGAAGCAACTCGATGGCATTATCGTTTGTTCAAGAATATCGGAAATGAAAATCCTCTTGGATTATCAAAAGTATGGACCGATTATCTTATGTGAAGATACAGCCCAGGCTGAATTCTCATCCATCAGCATTGATCATTATGCAGCATTCTCCTGTGCCCTTGAATACGTGATCGCTAAAGGATATAAGAAAATTGGATACAGCCTCGGCCGTAAAAAGAGCAGGAACAGTTCTCTTCGAACAAAGGCCTTTAACGATATCATGAGTAAACATCAACTTATAAACAATAAAGAATGGCTGTTTGAAGGCAGTTATCGCATTAAAGACGGTGTAAAGTTGTTTGAGGATTGGCATTCGATGATAAGCAAACCTGAAGCCATCATCATCACTAATGATGACACGGCTGCAGGGTTCATACTCACCGCTAAGAAATCGGGTGTGAGGGTACCTGAAGATGTGGCCATTCTGGGCTTCAATAATGATAGCCTGAGTGAGATGCTCGACATCACGACCATTTCCTTGCCTCTAGAATGGATTGGAAAAATGGCAGTGGATCTATTTGAGAATCCCGAAGCGGTCCAACATGTAAAATTGGACTACGCCCTTATTAAAAGAAGGACCGTTTAATAGATTGTTATCAGAATGGCTTTACTTTTATACCGTTTCCTCTTCCAATCTTTCGGTAACTAGGAAAAAATAACCGCATAAAATAATCATTGCGATATCCCAGAAGTTATTTTATAATTTTGATATAGTAAAGTTTACTCAGTTACTAGCAAACTAGTAGCGTTTGCATGAATTTTTTTCATGAGTACGATCGTACGGCGTCAATTACAAGCTGGCGCTACGATATAAGAAAATTGAATACTTCCTCATTTACCGATGAGTTAGAGGCTGCAGCTTATAAAAGTAAAACGGACGAGATTCTGGAAAATTCGAGACTCCGTTTGAAAGGATAAGTTGCCGAAGTTAGGGTATATTCCATGTATATTCTCGCTGGCGGTGTCACCGAACAGGAACATCACTGTCACGTTTTTTCTAAAAGCGTGGGGAGCTATCTTCGGAAGGATAAACGGGTTTATTATAAACAGCCGTCGATCTTTTTCGACTGCTGTTTTTTTATATTTCGTTCCCTTCCAATAAAAAGGAGTGTAACATCAATTGTCAAATTCACAATCAGCATCAAGCCCTACTGAATTAAAAAGGAGCCTGAAAGCGCGGCACTTAATGATGATTTCATTAGGTGGAACGATTGGAACAGGTTTATTTTTAGCAAGTGGCGGTGCCATTCATTCAGCCGGACCCGGCGGTGCCTTGGTGGCATACGCGATCATCGGCATCATGGTTTATTACTTAATGACGAGTCTTGCAGAAATGGCAGCATACATGCCAGTGGCCGGTTCGTTCCGTGTATATGCATCCAAATTCGTCGATCCGTCTTTCGGTTTTGCGATTGGATGGAACTACTGGTATAACTGGGCAATCACCATTGCCGCTGAATTAGCAGCCGTTGTCTTAATTATGAAGTTCTGGTTTCCTGATAGTCCTTCCTTCATCTGGAGTGCTATTGCGTTAATCATTATGTTTCTTATCAATTACATGTCTGTTAAAGGTTTTGGGGAAGCAGAATTCTGGTTTGCCATGATCAAAGTCGTGACAGTCGTCATTTTCTTGATCACTGGTGTTCTGATAATTCTCGGGATCATGGGTGGGAAAGACCCAATTGGTTTTTCCAATTTCACAATGGGCGAAGGTCCCTTTAATGGAGGGTTCTTCACGATTCTAGGCGTATTCATGGCTGCCGGCTTTTCATTCCAAGGAACAGAATTGCTTGGAGTGACGGCTGGTGAAAGTGAAGATCCAGAAAAAAATATCCCTAAAGCGATCAGATCCGTTTTCTGGCGCATCATCTTATTCTATATCCTTGCAATTTTTGTAATTGGAATGATCATTCCGTTTACGGATTCACGTTTATTGAGTGAAGATGTTGCCGTAAGTCCATTCACGCTTGTATTTGAACGGGCTGGCCTTGCATTTGCTGCATCCATCATGAACGCGATCATTTTATCATCCGTACTCTCCGCCGGCAACTCAGGCATGTACGCTTCAACCCGTATGCTATGGGACTTGGCACGTGATGGGAAAGCACCTAAATTCCTTGGCAAGTTAGATAAAAGAGGAGTACCTGTGAATGCACTTATCGTGACTTCTTTAGTTGGCTGCGTTGCATTCTTAGCTTCATTTTTCGGAGATGGTGTCGTTTATATCTGGTTATTGAATGCTTCAGGCATGGCAGGATTCGTCACCTGGGTCGGGATTGCGATCGCCCATTATCGATTCCGCAAAGCCTACGCAGCTCAAGGCCTTGATATGAATGCTTTACCGTACCGGGCCAAAGGCTTCCCATTCGGGCCAATATTCGCGCTTGTCCTATGTATTATCATTATCATTGGACAAGGCTATCAAGCTTTCAGCAGTAATGGGATCGACTGGAATTCAATGTTCGTTTCCTACATTGGCTTAATTCTATTTTTCGTCCTATGGTTCGGCTATAAAATTAAGCATAAAACAAAAGTCATTCCTCTTGAGGAATGTGACCTTAAATCAAAATAATACTAAAAAGGACCTGGTCTTCTCTAACGGAGAAAACCAGGTCCTTTTTCATTTCAAATGATAAACACGGCATTCATATGGACGCAGAGGCATTCTCGAGATTCCTTTTTCCCCCTGTTCATAATTACCGATCAGCCTTGTAGCAGAATATGAATTTAGCTCTTCTGGCAAAGAATAAGCGGCATGCTCCTCTTTAAAGTTGCATAACACTAACAGCTTTTCTTCTTCGAACGTTCTCGTATAGGCAAATATTCGTTCATCATCTGGACAGAGCAGTTCAAAACGGCCATAAACGACAATTTCATGTTTTTTGCGTAATTGGATAAGCTTTTTATAAAAATGAAAAATGGAATTTGGATCATTGTAGGCTTTTTCTGCATTAATCTCGGGAAAATTGGGATTGACCTTAATCCAAGGACTCCCTTTCGTAAATCCTGCGTTCCGGGAGTCATTCCACTGAACCGGTGTCCTCGCATTATCCCTGCTTCGGGCGTGAATGGCTGACATCATCCGCTCTTTTAACCAGCCATGCGAATTGACAAGTTCGTCATATGAATTCAACGTTTCAATATCCCGATATTCATCAATGCTTTCAAATGCAACATTGGTCATCCCCAACTCTTCCCCTTGATATATATAAGGTGTGCCTTGAAGCATATGAAGACAGGCGGCAAGCATCTTTGCGCTTTCAATACGATACTCTCCATCATTTCCAAACCTTGAGACAATCCGGGGCTGATCATGATTGTTCCAGTATAAACTGTTCCAGCCATCCTCCTCCAAACCAGTCTGCCATTTGGAAAGAATTCGTTTTAAATCGCTTAGCTTCCACTTTTCGTTACTCCATTTCCCTTCTGGTCCGCCCCCCAAATCCATGTGTTCGAATTGAAAGACCATATGTAGTTCACCACGATCTTTACCTGTGAACAATTGCGCTTCCTCCGGTGTGACTCCTGGCATCTCCCCAACGGTAATCACGTCATATCCGGAAAGTGCCTGTTGATTGATTTCCTGTAAAAACTCATGTATGCGCGGGCCATTCAGGAAAAAGGGGCTTCCATCACCAAACTGCTTCCCATGCTGAACGGATCCATCTGAATAGCTCTGATCTTTTGAAAGGAAGTTGATGACATCCATCCGAAAACCATCGACACCCTTATCCAGCCACCAAGTCATCATGCTGTAGATTTCTTCACGGAGCTTAGGGTTCTCCCAGTTTAAATCCGGTTGTTTCTTGCTAAAAAGATGTAAATAATATTCATCAGTTTCTTCATCATATTCCCATGCCGAGCCTTTAAAAACGGACTCCCAATTATTTGGCTCTTTCCCATCCCTTCCAGGTTTCCAAATATAATAATCACGCTTTGGATTGTCTATTGAGGATCGGGATTCCTTGAACCACGAATGTTCATCTGAAGAATGGTTGACCACCAGGTCCATCATGATCTTCATTCCACGTTCATGCACCGCCTTCAGCAATCTGTCAAAATCAGCCATAGTCCCGAATTCAGTCATGATTGATTGATAATCACTGATATCGTACCCATTGTCATCATTGGGAGATTGATAAACGGGGGATAACCATATCACATTCACACCCAGATCCTGTAAATAATCGAGTTTCATAAAGATCCCGTTTAAATCCCCTACCCCATCTCCATCACTATCCATGAAACTCCTTGGATACACTTGATATACAACTGCCTCTTTCCACCATGATTTGTCCATGCCTTTCCTCCCTCTTTAAACGCATTGACATATTCACTACACCAATACCCCTATTATAAAGGGAGAAACTTCAGAATATTCTTCTTTTATTCTACTATTCCCGTTTGAATCATTTCAATATCCAAATCCACCTCGATTGGAATATGAGGATAGGCCTCCTCCCAATGTTTTTGATTGAAATTTCTTGTTTTACTTTTAGCGATATCACCGAGTGCAATCGGATCTATGTTGTTTTCCTGAAACATGGTTACCATCTCATTTAATTTTTCACCAATGACATGTTCTGCTTTGGCCTCTATTTTATTCAGGTCGACCGATTTACCCAAGTCATAACCTTGGACCTCTAGCAGGCTCGCTTTTAATTTCACTTCAATCCGGACTTTGGGGTCTTGATTTGCATTCCTGATATCATAATGGACACGTGATTCCACATTAGTGATATCTGTAAAGTCATTTTCCTTCCATTTAATTTCATAACTCCCTAGCTTAAAATTTTCACTAAGGACTTTGAATAAAAACCCGTGCTCATAAGGGATATATTTACCGATATACTTGTCCCTTTTAAAAAGGGCGATACCCTTTACACGCATATGGTCTCCTGCAGTTTCCAATAAGGGCATGACCGGATCGATTCCTTTACCATGACACGCATATAAATACCTGTGCAAATCTACATCAGGCAAATTAGTCCTGATATTCTGTTCGATCAGCTCTTTCACTTGGACTCCTGAAGTTTTAATCAACCTCGGCTCCATTTTAACTACATCCTCCGCTTTTCCATGAACGACCGCTAAATATAGATCCCTTCCCACCATTGGGTCACGCTTATATGTATCAATATAATCATTCAAGCCCTTACCTGCCAATTCTTCACCATAGAGAATGACTGTCAGTCTCCCGCTGACAATCGGGAATGGTGTTTTTGCATTTTCTTGCTGGCGGGCAGCCTTTATATTATGGGAGGTCGCTTCATATACTTCTTTACCTAGGTTTGCTTTTTCCCCAGGCTGAGGAACGCTGACAACGACCGTTCCTTTGACTTTTTTATCTCCGGCATCATCATAACCTACGACTTCAGCAATTGAAATATCTTCTAATATTTGCTTCTCCACCCCGCACGCTGTCATCAGGAAACAACCTAATGTAATCAAGATAAGTTTAATTTTCATGGATTACGACCCCTAACTTTATAGACAATCGACTGCCATATGAATAAGAGAGGAAGGTACAAATAAACGATATAAAAACCTATTTGCGAACTGATTGTGTTAAACCTATCGATTCTATAGCGGTTATCCAAAAAGTAGCAGGAAACTAAAATGATAAGCAGGATGTAAACTAACATCTTTTTCTGTCTAAATCCAAAAACTCTTTTCACTGTTCTGCTCGCTGCCCAAACCCCTAGGCAAACATTCGGCAGCACCATGAACAGCCAAACAGAAATCCCTATATGTTCAAACCTTTCAATGAATGGAAGGTCCACAAATTTCCATAAAGTCAATGTAGCCCAAATTACATCTTTCAGCTGTTCTTGATGATAGTAGGCTAATGAGACAATAATGAATACTAAATATATCGACATAGTAAACAACACACCTAAGTGGGCCCACTTTTGAGAGTGTTCACGCTTTTTAATGAATGGGTAATAGATCAGGAGTAATTCAAAACCAAGGTAATTCAGGGTCATTCTCTTACATGCCTTCATGATTTCCAAAAAGGAATGATCAAGTAAAGGACCCAAATTTTCAAAGTGGGCGTGCTTCAATGGGAAATAATTCAAAAGGAATAACGGCGATCCAATAATAAGTCCGATTATACAAAAACCAGTAATGGCCCTAAACCCTCCCACCACAAAACTATAAACGAGAATTAGAATGATGGTTAATAGCATCATGACATTAACACCAGGGAACATCCAAACCTGAATGACTTCCAAATAAGTCCTGATAAGAATGATTGAGATCATTAGAAAGTAGAGGATGAACAAAATGTTGAAAGCATTTCCTACCCATTTACCAAACAAATCTTTATGGATGGCGATCAAATCAAGTGTTTGGGGGCCCCTGCCTAAAAGCTTGAAACACATCCAAAGCAGAACATTTATGATTAACCCTGAAATGAGGACCGATATCCATGCGTCTTGACCAGCCTCTTTCGCTATGACCCGTTCAAATCCCAATATCCCTACTCCAATCTGCATGCCTGGTATGAGGAAAAAAACAAAAAATGGAGATATTAGTTTAGTTTCATTTGGTTTGACTTCCATACATTTTCACCGCTTTCTACGCCTTATTCATCAATATCACTTTGGGTACTTTTAGTTTCCTCCTTCCTCCTTATCCTTAGTGGCTTTTCCGTCCGCAGAAATTGTGGGCGTTTGGTCTGCTTTGTAAAAGGGAGGCGAATTAAACTATCTTTAAAGTCATGAATCCTCAACGGGTAAAGAGGGTCTAAATATGGACTGCCAAGCGAAGTCAATTTCAATAAATGACTTAAAATGAATGCACTGCATAAAGCTATTCCGAACAGTCCGTATAACTGCGCTGCAATTAGAAAAGGGAAACGGATAAGGCGAATCGTATTACTGATTTGGTAAATCGGCACGGTAAATGAAGCCAAGGCAGCCAAAGCGACAAGCATCAATAGAACATTACTGACAAATCCCGCTTCAACAGCAGCTGTACCTATGACTATACCGCCAACAATGCCGATGGTAGAGCCCACCTTAGCAGGCAGCCTAACCGCTGCTTCCCTCAGCAACTCGATCGTTCCTTCCAGCACGATCGCTTCCAAGATCGGCGGAAAAGGGATCACTCCCCTTGATGAGATTAAGATTGGCAACAAATCAGTTGGGATCACCAGATAATGATAGGTTAAAACGGCAACATACAGAGGTGAAGATAAAACGGAAAACAGGACTGCGAAAAGACGAATCAAACGGAATGAAGTACCAAGATTCCAAATTTGAAAATAATCCTCAAATGACGAAAAGAACGAAATGATGGTGTTGGGACCAACTAATGCATGAGGCGATCCATCCAGCATAATCCCTATTTTCCCTTCTGATAATACACTGGCCAGATGGTCAGGCCTCTCCGTATCAATCAGTTGCGGAAACATCGAATTCCGATTATCCGTGATCATCTGGCTTACAAACGAAATATCCACGATCGTATCATACTCTATATCATCTATTCTCTGCATGACTGTTTTAATGATCTGTTGATTTACAATCCCATCTATGTAGAGCACGACTAACCTGGTTTGCGAGATGCTCCCAACCCGAAATTCCTTGGACTGCAATTCAGGAATGGGTAACCGATTACGAATTAGATTCAAATTCGTATCAAGCGATTCAACAAAAGCCTCCTTTGGCCCAGCGACTGTATACTCCGACTCGGGTATGGAAGTTTGCCTTTTCACACTGTGAGCACAAGGAATCAGCAAACACATTTCATCATCTTTATTGTATTGAATCAAGATCGATCCTGCCAAAACGGACCTTTGAATGACGTTAATATCAGTTGTCACTTTCATATCTTCCATCGGAACATCGCTTTTTAATTGCTTAAGGTCCTTCTTTGGTTGATTAGAGATGACAGCCAGTACTTGTTCATGGAGCTGTTGATCACTAACAAGTGAATTGAAATAGGAGATTGTATAGCCATTTTCATCCGGGAATTGGAAGGTAAGGAAATCATTAGATACTTCAAACTTTTTAAGAAGTTCTTGAAAATCCTTGGAAGTAACCTGAAATGCTGTTGCATCCACTTCCTTCCTGCCCTTAAAAAACCTCACTAATTCCACCTCCCATTGCCTGTCTTGTGTTTTTTATTGTAACCACCCTCTTTAAAGTTAGTCATGATTCTACCGATCCCAAAAACCAACTCGATGCTGAACCTTTAGTTTTTTCTTGAGAAAGGAAAAGACTTATCCGGATTCCATGCCTAGCATGATATCAACGGATAAGCCTTTGCGTCTTCATTCATTTAACTCTTGCCAATTACTTTTGGTTTGGAAAAATGCGTGTTACAAGTTCACGGAACTCATCAGCGAATCCTGCAACTGGTTTTCCATTCTGGATGTCATTCGCATAATTATGCATTCTTTGAACAAAGTCTGGGTTTGCCGAAACATAAACGTTGTCTACCGATGGATCTGCTCCTCTTACTGCATCTGCAATCTTTTCTTTAAGGTCATTCGAGATATCTTTATCCCCACCGTCACTTAATACTGCCCCAACATATGCATTATTGTCAGTCACGATGACCCTGGCGTTCTTTACTTCCTTCAAAGCTTCAACACGATTTGAGATATCATCAGCGACCCTCATATCGTTTGCACCATTATCATTAACATTATCGTTAACATTATTTGTATTTCGCCTCGTATCGCTTACATTCATCGGATTATTTAAATTATCCTGATTCGTACGATTCAGGCCAAGGTTTTCATTGGCACCTTCTTTATTATTAGTAGCACATCCTGTTATCACTAAAGCCATCATCACACTTGATACTATCGCCTTATAATTCATATTCTTAACTCCTTTCAAATCGTTTAATATTACTATTTACGAGGAGTGGGTCGATTATTCATAAGAAGTGACTTTCGGGTCCGATACTTCCCACCAAAAAAAGCCAACGATACCAAATGCACCGCATGCTAGGCCGTTAAATACATGATGCCTACCAGAACCCCATTCCAGTTCAAATGGCATACAGGGTTCCCATAGGCAGGATTTTTATCGCCGATGATAAAAAAAACTAATAATTATGCCAGCAATCATTATATTTTAAACTCGTCGCTTATCTTTGTCCTCTCTAAATACAGAAAAAGCCCGAAAGGTCATAAATCATAACCTCTCGGGCTTTTCCCCCTCCGTGAAAGCAGATCCCTGCGTCTTTTGGACCAATCCGGTAAAATTTCAACCGAGGAACCCTGGAAACCTTTTATTCCCATACGATATCAGCATCCTAAATTATGTCAAATACCTATGCATCGCTTTTGTTTCTAAGCTTCCACTTGTCACCTTTTATTGAAAACCAAATATTTTTGAATGGTTCCGGTGTTTTTTTAGCGGCATCAACCGTATATAGTACGGCCTCTTTTTTATATTGAACATCTTCTGTAATTTCTAACTGAGTCATGGCGAGTTGGTCCGTCTCTGATTTAATCTGATCCGTTTTTGCCTGAATGCGTGAAACAGTTTCAGCCACACTTTCAATTGTCGGTTTGGATTCCTTAAATGTTTTGAAAGCAAAAAAAGCGAAATAGATGATCGAACCGATAAAGAGGGCAAGACTAATATATACAATAACCACCTATGATTCCTCCTTTTATTTTACCTTTACTATACCCGTAATACTTGAGCAGAAAACGGATCCCCATGTATTTTCTTTTATGCCTGGTCATATTATTGAAAGAAAAAGGAGGAATGAAAATGAATCATATGCCTCTACTTAAAGCCTGTTTTAAAGCTGGAATAAACTTCATTAGACATATAACCATACAGCAGGCTGCCGTTATAGCAGGAATCATTTTTTTGATCATTCATCCAGAAGTTTTAAGCCCCCTTTGGCTTACATTGGCAACCTCCGTCTTGGTATTGATTCTGCTTTGAAGATTGTTGAAAACTCCTTTAGTGATCTCCCGCACACCAGTTCCGCTAAGGACCGCTTGAACTGCGCCGGCGCTCGAAATAGGATAACTGCTATTTCCCACTTGATGACATAGGCGAATAAAGTAAACAGGCTATATGGAAATACATACAGAACAAGAAGACAACATGATGTGTAAAGTATACTCCATGAATGAACAAGAAAAAACGATATTTATTCCGATGACCTCCTTATTCATAACCTTCACCTGATGAAAAGTTATTGAAAATGGTTTGGTCCAGCTATCCCTGCACCTTTAAAAAAGACTTTCAGAGAGTGAACTTATCCAAATCATGCAAAATAGATATACTTGGAGCAGAAGAAGAGCTCAACATACAAACGATTGCAATCCTTAGGCACAATTCTATATCTGAATGATAATCCCCTCCTGCAGCGCATCCATCCATGGATATTAGACCTTGCTGCCGGGTTTTTTTCATATTCCCTCCTGTCTATAAAATTTAATCAATCGATTGATTAAACCAGAGAGAACTTCACTACGTTTACCATTTTACCGACAAGTAAAAAAACAAATAGAAAATTACAAATTATGTGTATAATTAAACTATATTCATAACCTTCAAGGAGGAATCAAAGTCATGGATACTCTCGTTCAACAATTAAGGAATTTGCCCACCACGGCCATTTCAGATGCAATGGAAGGATTGAACAATCTGGATTCAGCGATTAAACCTTTAAAAGAAGAGTTTCATTTTGCCGGACGTGCTTTAACTGTACAGATGCCAGTCGGAGATAATTCAGCCGTCTTGAAAGCAATCGGCGAAGCAAATCCTGGAGATATAATAGTCGTAGACAGCAAAGGGGATACATACCGCGCTATAGCAGGTGACTTTGTTGTCGGCATGATGCAGACCATGGAAATTGGCGGTCTCGTAGTCGATGGAGTCATTCGTGATCTTGAAGCCATTAAAGAAATGAATTTCCCCGTTTTCAGTAAAGGGACAACGGTTGCCTCAAGTGGCAAGGCAGGTGTAGGGCAAACCAATATCCCCATTTCCTGTGGAGGTGTCACCGTGTTTCCAGGTGACATCATCATAGGGGACATAGATGGAGTCGTTGTCGTGCCACAATCCAGGGGTGAAGAAATCCTGATCAAAGCAAAGGATAAAATCATGAAAGATGAACTGCGTGCCGAAAAATATGCAGGAAAACCTGAAGAAATAAGAAAGTATATTGCCATGATGACCCATAAAGCATGATCTAACGTATATAAAAAACAGGCAGGAAGCAATGGCTTCCTGCCTGTTTTTCATTTAGCTTATTTATCGGAATCGGCTTCCTTTGAACCTTCTTCATTATATGTGTAATCATAATCAGCAGGGTTAATCGGCTTAAAACCATTTGGAGTATAGAAACGGAGTAAGTCACCGTTCACCACTTGGTCGGATAAATTGAGCATCTTTTCAACTCTCTGTTTATAATTGAGGATGTCATCGTTTTCCTCGACCATTTCTCCTGTTTTCGTATCGAAGTATTTTCCTTTGATGGAAGTAACATCCGGTGTTACAAAATCACCATTCCTGAAAGGTACCACTTCATTATGATCTTTAGACAATAAATCAGAACCGAATTGTACATAATCTTTAGATTCAATTCCTAACAAATGCAATAAAGTCGGGAGAAGGTCAATCTGTCCTCCGTATTGGTGCATTTCCCCGCCTTCAACACCTGGAACATGAATCAATAATGGTACACGTTGCAATTGGGCATTCTCAAACGTGCCTACTTCTTTGTCCAGCACTTGTGACATGGCTCTGTTATGGTTTTCCGAAATACCATAGTGATCACCATACATAACGATTACCGAGTTATCATATAGGCCTGATTTCTTCAGATAAACGAAAAATTCTTCAAGCGCTTCGTCGGCATAGCGGGCTGTTTGGAAGTAACTATCAACAGATGCATCACCCGTCGTTTGTTTACCAATTGTTGCTTTTTCCTGGTCCATAGCATATGGGAAATGGTGAGATACTGTTATGAATTTTGTATAGAAAGGCTGTTTAAGCGTTTCTAACATAGGAATAGATTCTTTAAAGAAAGGCTTATCCATTAATCCATAACTTAATACTTCTTCTTTATTTTCCATATTATAATGGTTTGCATCGAAGAACTGATTAAAGCCCAGAGACTTATACATATTATCCCGGTTCCAGAAAGATTTGTAATTACCATGGAACACAGCAGATGTGTATCCTTGTTGTCCTAAAATCGCTGGTGCCGCTTGATACGTATTTTGGGAACGGTTTGTGAATGCTGCCCCCTGTGGTAAACCAAACAGAGAATTTTCGAGCATGAATTCAGCATCCGCCGTTTTCCCCTGACCAACTTGATGGAAGAAATTATCAAAATACATGAAATCAGATTTATTATGTGCAAGTGAGTTTAAAAATGGAGTTACTTCTTCCCCATTCAACTTATAATCAATCAAGAAATTCTGCATGGATTCCAAATGCAGGTATATGACATTTTTACCTTTTGCTGCACCAAAATACTTAGCGTTCGGTTCAGCGCTTGTTGCCTTCGTATAGTTGACCACTTCGGCGATATCCGTGCTATTTGCAGTTGCACGCTGAGCGTACGTTTTAGTATTCTGAACGGCATCATAGACCGTATAGTTGAACATGCCCAAATATTTGACAATATAATTCCGGTCGAATGTTCTTGACAATAATTGCGGGCGATCCTTTTCAGCAAGTCCTAAATTAATAGCAAAAATTGCAAGCCCTGCAAGATAAACCATTCCAACCGTACGGCGTTTAACTTTGAAGTCTTTCACTTTAAAGTCTTTGAATTTATATAAAACAATTAAAAGAACCGTATCAAGGAAATAAAATACATCATGAGATTTAAATAATGCTATAGTACTCGGTCCTAAATCCCCGAAATTTTGTACTTGTGTCATGGTTGATAATGTAATGAAATCGGTAAATGAACGGTAGTATACAATATTGCAGAATAGCCATAAAGACAACAATAAGTTCAACCTGATGATCCATTTAAACGATTTTTTACCTTTCGCCAATAATGCCAAGCCAAAGAATAAAATAGCTGAACTAATCGGGTTTATGAACAGTAGGAACTGTTGCAGGCCATTTTCAAGACCTAAATTAAATTCAACTCGATATCCAATATACGTTTTTATCCAAAACAAGACTACCGCAACAAAGAAAAAGCCTAGTATGTTATTTGCAAATAAATGCTGGCTCTTTTTAAGAAAATTATTCATGCTTTCACCTCTATTAATCTAGTGGTTTATTTATATAAATTTTTGCAGACTTACAAAAGACGGAAAATCGGAAACCTTATGATAGCATTCTTTCAATCAGATAGTCAAGATTGTGCAAACCACCTTTTGTCACATCAATAACCCTTATGATCCAGAACACTTTTTTAACTTATGAACAACTTTTGAAAAAATAACAGAGTTTCAACCGTCTTGATTGTTCAGCACATCTATAACAAATATATAGGAATTCCATGTCTTAATCCAATAAATATCACCGTAATTTTTTTGGGCGACTATGGAATACCGTCACTATTTTGTTTAACTTCCTTCAGGCTTTTACCATTATAAACGACTATTTATAAAAACACCAGTACATTACAAAATATGTAAAGATGTAAATCTTCAACCTTTGAATGCTATTAGATATGTAAGGGATTTCTTTCCCGATGATTCGACATCTGAAATTTGATTGCCGATTACATTGATGCATTGCTCCCCGCACTTTCTATTTCTCTTTAAGAACCAAAAGCCTGCTTATGTTCACCCGTTCATTTAATGCATCCTCCTGCGTTAAAATCCCATAAAATAACAAAAGGTTTTGAAGCCTGTTTCTTAAACTCATTTCGCGTTATATCGACATCATTCCCGTCTTGACTTCAGTTGATCTACTTTTATTGAATTAATTTCCCCTGATAGTAAATGACACCAAATTTACCTTTATTAATTGATGTAAAAAGTATGAAATCATTCTTAAATTCATGAATGTTCACGTCTTATTTTCAGGACTATTTACCAATCAATTTACTAAAGTTCACATAAAATACAATTTTAACTCAGACCAGAACCGGAAACTGTATCAAGCTTCCATGCAGATGACATTATAATAGGAAGAAACTATTTTTTCCTTGTTGTTATTTGATTGGGCTGAAGAGTTATTTTGTAGCCGCCCACATAAGCCCTAGAAGCTGCACTAGGCGTCAAATATGAGCCTTGTCCTATTTATTTCCCTTTATTGGGTGTGAAGACCTTATACACTGTTGTAACTGGGGGTTATTGGTTTCCTTTACAAGTGAATTCTTTTCTTCCCTTTGTTATTATATATACTTTCATTCAGCTTTATTATAAAAAATAAAAAAAATCCTGTCCTCAATCGAGGGCAGGATTTACTTTTAAACCATATTTATTTACTTAAGCCCTTCAGAAACTTCTTTAACCATTTCGTCAACAGATTCTAAACCGCCGCCAGATAAGTACCAGTAGTTAGGATCAAGATAAATGATGTTTCCTTCTTTAAAAGCCTTTGTATTTTTTACAATGTCATTTTCAACAGTTTCTTTTGCTGCAGCTCCATCACCGGCAACTGCATCTCTATCTACAACGAATAGGTAGTCAGGATTCTTTTCAGCAATGTATTCGAAAGAAATACTTTGACCATGTGTAGATACTTCCAATTTATCATCTACAGCAGGTACTCCGAATACATCATGGATAATTCCAAATCTTGAATCCGGTCCGTAAGCACTCACTTTTCCACCGCTAGCAAGAACGATTAAACTAGTTTTATCCGTCGGAGCTTTTTCTTTCAAAGCATTAATGTTTTCTTCAACACTTGCCAATTCTTTAGCTGCTTCGTCTTTTTTATCGAAGATTTTACCCAAAAGTGTTACGTTTTCTTTAAAGGATTCCATATAATTTGCAGTATCTACACCTACATAAACAGTAGGGGCAATTTTACTTAATTCTTTATAAGCTTCAGATTGACGTCCAGAAATCAGGATTAAGTCAGGAGCCATTTCATTGATTTTTTCGAAGTCAGGTTCTTTTAAACCGCCAGCATTTTCAGTTGTACCTTCATATTTAGAAAGGTATTTTGGAAGGCCATCATGAGGAACAGCTGCTACTTCCACACCCAATTTATCAAGAGTATCAAGAGCACCCATATCGAATACAACAACTTTTTTAGGGTTTGTTTTTACTTTCGTTTCGCCTAGTTGATGCTTAACCGTAAATTCTTCGCTTTTAGCACTTTCTTTTTTCGCACCTGATTCTTCTTTTTCCTTATCTGATCCGCAAGCTACAGCCACTACAGCCAGCATTGCAACTAAAAGCAGTAAAGATAATTTCTTAATCATTATGGTCACCTCGAAAAGTATTTTTTTATTTAAAATTACAGATTGAATCCACACCTTAACAGAATTCACCTGCATCGCTTTTCCCTGCATATAAACAGGAGGCGGCTATAACCTTGGGCGCCCGCCAACTTTTAACAGCCTAATGAGCGTATGAAGTGATTCTGAGACGGCTGCGAATACTGAAGTAATTTAAAACCAAATGGCATTGTCTTAAGTGAAGTACACACAGATCTTATTATCATTGATATTTTGGATTTCAATATCCATATCATAGATTTCCTTTAATACATCGGAATTGATCACTTGTTCGGTAGGGCCATTATGAACGACCTTGCCATCCTTCAATGCGACAATATAGTCGGAATAACAGGATGCAAAATTAATGTCATGAATGACGATTATGACCGTTTTCCCTAATTCATCGGCCAATCTCCTCAATACCTTCATGATTTGGACGGAATGCTTCATATCAAGATTGTTCAGAGGCTCATCAAGAAGTACATACTCCGTATTCTGAGCAATAACCATGGCGATGAATGCACGCTGCTGTTGCCCGCCGCTAAGCTGGTCAAGAAATTTATCCTGCATTTCGCCAAGTTCCATATATTCAATCGCTTCATCGACATACTTCCAATCCTCTTTAGTCAGTTTACCTTGTGAATAAGGAAAACGGCCAAAGGCGACGAGTTCACGAATCGTTAAACGTATATTGATGTGGTTAGCCTGCTTTAAGATGGCAATCTTTTTCGCAAGTTCATTGCTATTGAATTTCCCCATATCCTTACCCTCGATCAGGACTTCTCCTGAATCCCGGGTAATGAGCCGGCTGATCATTGAAAGGACTGTACTTTTCCCCGCTCCATTAGGACCGATGAAGGATGTGATTTTCCCTTTCGTTATTTCAATGGAAACATCCTCGACAACCGTTTTACTATTATATTTTTTGAATAAATTTTTCACTTCTACCATGATTTATTCTCCTTTAATAGAAGATAGATGAAATAGACACCGCCGACAAAGTTGATAATGACACTCAAGGTGGTAGTGAACGTAAAGATCCTCTCTACAATGAATTGGCCGCCGACCAAGGCAATCACACTGATCAGCATTGCACCCGGGATGATATGTTTATGCTGATGGGACTTAATGAATTGATAAGCCACATTTGCAACAAGTAATCCGAGGAACGTGATTGGACCGATCAGGGCAGTTGAAATGGAAATTAAAATCGTGACGACGATTAAAACCCGTTTCGTGACAAAGTCGTAATCCACACCCAAGTTTATGGCTTGGTCCCTCCCTAGGGACATGACATCTAAATACTTCAAAAATCTCATAAAATATATCATTGCCGCTATCATGAGGATAATCGCTAATGTTAACAGGTCAGTGTTGACATTATTGAAACTGGCAAACATTTTATTTTGTATCATTTGAAATTCATTCGGGTCAATCAATACCTGCATGAATGAAGACATGCTGCCGAATAAGGTCCCGAAGATGATACCGATCAGCAATAGAAAGTAAATATTTCGGTTTTTCTTAAACATGAACTTGAACAGCAGGCTGGAAAAAATAAGCATGACCGTAAGTGTAACCAGGAAATTGAGATTTTTATTCATGATCATGATATGCGTTGAACCGAAGAGGAAAATCACTCCCGTTTGGATCAGCATATACATGGAGTCCAGCCCCAAAATGCTTGGTGTCAGGATTTTATTATTCGTAACCGTTTGGAAAATCACTGTTGAAAAGGCTATCGCACAACCTACCACGATAATGGCAATGATTTTTATGACCCTTCTCGGCAGTGCATAATCCCAATTCGGACCAAGGTCCCAAAATATGTAACCTGCCGTTAAAGCTGCTGCCAGAACAGCTAATATAATGATCTTACTTTTATTATTCATATGCCTTTCTCCTCATTATCAGATAGATAAATACGGCGCTTCCTATCACACCAACCACGAGTCCAATCGGAATTTCAAATGGATATATGATGATCCTGCCCAGAATATCGCAGATCAATAGGAATACTGCCCCTAGCAATGCTGTATGAGAAAGACTCTTTTTCAAATTATCACCAAGGTATAGGGATACAATATTTGGTACGATCAATCCTATGAAAGGAATCGTTCCCACCGTTAACAGGACAACAGTGGAGGATAATGCCACGATAATCAACCCAAAATTGACTATAAATTTATAATTGAGCCCTAGATTGATAGCAAACTCCTCACCCATCCCTGCCACAGTGAATTTATTGGCAAAGAAGTATGCGAGAATGACTAAAGGGATACTTACATATATAAGTTCGTACCTTCCCGACATGATCATCGAGAAATCACCATTCATCCATGTGTTGAGGCTTTGAATCAAATCATACTTATAAGCAAAGAATGTCGAGATGGAACCGACGATATTACCAAACATCAAACCAACCAATGGAATGAAAATCGTATCCTTATATTTCACTTGATCAAGAATTTTCATGAACAAGAATGTACCTGCCAAAGCGAATATGAAAGCGAATGCCATTTTCTCAATAAGTGCTGCCGATGGAAAAATGATAATGGCAAGAAGAAGTCCAAGCCTTGCAGAATCCATGGTACCGGCAGTTGTAGGAGATACAAATTTATTTCGGCTCAATTGCTGCATAATTAGACCGCTTATACTCATCACCACGCCGGCAATGATTATGGTCATCATTCTGGGGAAACGGCTTTGCAGCATGATTTGCACTTTATCATCACTTAGATCCAATAAATCCAAGGGGGTAATATCTTTTACACCAATGAATAATGAGGTAAATGATAAAACAATTAACGACATGACTAAATATCTTATCTTCATCTACATTTCCTACTCTTCCTATCTCAATAAATACAGGGATAATATTTGTAATTAAAAATATATGAATAAAGACTATTGTGCAAATCCCCTATTAAATGGGGTTCATGAGACAATAGTTACAAGGTTCTCACATTCATGATAATGAGATTCATTATCATTATCAGTCATTCTTATTCTACCATTTCTTTGACATGTGTCAACATATACAAGTGAATTACTTTGATAAACTCAAGGTATTGGAAGAACCAATCATGCATTTCACTACAGGAAGTGATAAAATCATACTAACAATATTTACTCTTCTAATGAAAGAAGCGATGTGATGAAAAACTTCCTTTCCAAAGTGTTTACAAAAAAAGGGAAAATCCAGATTGAATTTTGCCAAAATAATCTTGACCGCTTCCTTAATGAACAAACAGTTGCTGATTATGGTAAATTCTTAGCGAATCCAGGTATTCAATATAAGGAATATGAATGTTTAAGTGAGTGTAAACTTTGTAAGCAAACCCCCTATGCGAAAGTGAACGGCCAGATAATGAACGCCAAGGATTCACGGGATCTTTTAAATCAGTTATATGATGAATTGAAATGATACGGGCCAAGCAAATTGCTTGAACCGTATTTTATTTTGAAATTTCAACTATCTACCCTTAAAGTATACAGAATACAGGGGATGAATAACTATGAAAAGTGATCACTAACTTTTTTTCCGTCAACATTCCCTTAGAAAAATAAGCCTTGATGAAGGTTGTTAAAGATTATTATGCATCAGAGTCATTCCCTTATGAAAAGATAATCGAAAAACATCCACACTCTTATTTTGGCAGAAAGAGGTTTTTTATACTCATGTTTTTCTGAGTGTGACTCACTGGGCTGCAAGCCATGGAATGCCTTTATTGATCTAGTAGATACTTCCTGTTTTTCTCTATTTCCTACGGTTATACTGTATATATAGCTTAATATATGATAATTTATGGAAAAAGATATATAGGAGGACGTCCATGAAAAAAATCATTCCTACCATCGTGTCATTCGTAACCCTAGGTCTTGTCATTGGTTTGCCTGGCCAGAACCCCATCGCAAAGACAGAAGAATTCACCCCTTATTATGGAAATGGTCCAAGCTTTATTCAACCTGATAACCTCTCCTACCTTTTCCCTGATCCTAATGTTTCTTTCAAGACCCCTGCCTTTATGCAAGGCAAGATCGCTTTTACGAGCCAAGAAGAAATGATTGGCTATATCAAGTCCCTCTCCCATAAAAACAAGAACATCCAAGTCAAGACGATAGGTAAATCAATAGAAGGACGCGACATCCCGATGCTTCTTTTCAGCAAGGATTCAAAAAAACTGAATAAGGATTCCCATAAACCTTTGATTTGGATTCAAGGTCAGATTCATGGCAATGAACCCGCCTCTGGTGAATCTACATTAGTGATTGCCCAGTGGCTTGCTGAAGGAAAACTTGGTGACGTCCTCGATAAAGTGAACATTGCCATCGTTCCACGCGTAAATCCAGATGGCTCCTATTATTTCAAACGATTTACCGCAAATGACATGGATGCGAATCGAGATTACTTAAAAGTGGAGTATCCTGAGGTACAGACTATTCATCAAACCATCAATGATTATGAGCCTGAAGTCATTCTTGATGTACATGAATATACAGTGAACCCCGCCCCCCTTAAAAAGGTAGGCGCTAATGGATCCATCGCTTCCTATGATCTGCTCATTTCATCAGCAAAGAATTTAAATATTCCGGAACAGCTTCGAAAAGCATCCGATGAACTTCTTTTGCCTAATGTTTTTAAAACATTGGAAAAAGAAAAGCTTTCCTATCATGATTACTATACACTCGATACTTCTGATACTGGAATTCTTACCGCTACTGAAGGAAGCACAGAAGCCCGCATCGGTCGCAACGCTCTCGGATTGAAAAATACGATGACCTATTTAATTGAAACAAGGGGTATCAATATCGGCCGTACTGATTTCAAACGTCGTGTTTATGCACAAGCTACAGCTCAGGCTGCCTTCATTAAAACGACAGCTGATCATGCCAATAAAGTAAAAAAGGTGGTCAAGCAGGCGGAAAATGAAGTGGTTAAAAAAGGGAGAAAAGCAAATGATAATGACAAAATTGTCATCACCAGCGAAAATAAATTAATGAAAAATCAAAGGTTAACAGTAGTCGATTTAGCAAAAGCCAAAAAGGTCGATACGCCTATCGATTGGCTGGATTCTACCGATGCCTACCCTACCCTTGTTAGAGATCGACCAACAGCTTATATCCTCCCACCTGAATACAAAGATGTTGCAAAAAAACTTCAAGTATTGGGAGTCCAAGTGAAAGAACTAAAAAAACCTGTGAAAATACCTGTCGAAAGCTATAGCGTAAAAGAGTTGACGGTTTCCACTGAACTTGAAAGCGGGCACACAACCAAAGAAGTGAAAACCACTGTCACTGATAAAAAACAAGATTTCCCAAAAGGAAGCTATGTATTTAACATGGACCAGCCTGACGCCAACTTCATTTCCTTGGCCCTCGAACCAGAAGGCATAGACAGCTATGTGACATTCAATTTCATTCCCGCTGTTAAGGGCGGAGAATTACCGATTTACCGCTACATGAAACAATCAGCATTACCAGTTAAATAATGCATTTCGACTACTTTCTAAAACGCTTTAGCAGCTTTCGTTGCTGAAGCGTTTTATTTTTGAACTCCTATTTAATTCACTTTTAAACCTATTGGCCGACTTTATTTTTTGAATGTGTTGAGAGCTTTTGAATATATATATATACGGACGATGTGTTTAAAGGGGGAACGACTTTGAACCAGCATGTGCAATTGGAAATGAACCGCCTTATTCATCGCTTGAAACAAGACCAATCAGCAGATGGATCTTGGAATTATCCCTTTGACACTGGGATAACAGCTGATGCCTATATGATTATTTTACTTAAAGTTTTAGAAATAGAAGATTCCTCTTTAATAGAGGCATTAGTAAAAAGGATTGAAAGCAGACAAACGGAAAACGGCTCTTGGAGACTTTTCCATGATGAAAAAGACGGTAATCTTTCAGTCACTATTGAAGCTTATTATGGTCTCCTTTATAGCGGACTGAGAAAAAAACAAGATCCTCATATGAGGAAAGCCAAACAATTCATTCTTTCTCAAGGTGGAATTAAACAGGCCAAAATGTTAACTAAAATGATGCTCACCATCACTGGACAATATAAATGGCCACTCCTATTCCCGATCCCGCTCGAAGCTATATTACTGCCGCCAACCTTCTTCTTCAGCATTTATGACCTATCCGTATATGGGCGTGTCAACATGGTCCCAATGCTTTTACTAGGGCATAAAAGGTTCCAGATCATGTCCCCAAACACACCTAGTTTAAAAGATTTATATCAAACAAGGGAGGAACGGTCTGAGGAGCATGTGTGGAAAGAATATCGAACCGACGAATACCGCTCCTTCTTTTCCAAACTTCAAACAGGTGTCAAAACTTTAATTGGTTATCCAGATTATCTTCATTCCTTGGCCCTAGAAACTACAAAACGATTTATGCTCGACCGGCTAGAATCCGACGGAACGTTGTATAATTATTTTGGGGCTACCTTTTTCATGATTTTTGCCCTACTTTCAACCGGCTACTCGAAAAAAGATCCTGTAATCCTAAAAGCTGTTTCCGGTTTGAAGGGAATGTCCTGTTCCGTTGATGGTCACACACATATCCAATTTACAACAGCACATGTTTGGAATACATCCTTAATCAGCTATGCCCTGCAAGAAGCCGGACTGCCATCAAAAGATGAAACTGTAAAGTCCGCCAATCAGTATTTACTGTCACGCCAGCATTATATGTATGGAGATTGGTTAATTCATAATCCTGACGCGGTCCCAGGTGGCTGGGGTTTCTCTGATTTGAATACAATGAATCCAGATGTAGATGATACGACGGCATCATTACGGGCGCTTGCAGGTCAAACGCAAGAAAAACCTGATAATCTGGAAAGCTGGCAGCGTGGTGTCGCCTTCACAATTTCCATGCAAAATGACGATGGAGGATTTCCCGCATTTGAACGAGAAAGCGATCCTAAATGGGTACATCTCATTCCTTTCGAAGGATCGAATTACCTCTTGACTGATCCGTCGACAGCTGATTTAACAGGCAGGACGCTTGAATTTCTAGGGAACTATACAAATTTGAAGAAACCTGGGAAGGTCAGCAAAAAAGCCGTAGATTGGCTCTTGAAAGACCAGGAGCAGGACGGCTCCTGGTACGGACGCTGGGGAATATGTTACCTATATGGCACATGGTCGGCACTGACTGGACTGAAGGCAGCTGGGCATTCCTCTGAACATCCTGCCGTCAAAAAAGCCATCTCCTGGTTAAAGAAAATCCAAAATAAAGATGGCGGCTGGGGTGAATCTTGTTATAGTGACATCAAGCAGCATTATATGCCTCTCGGGACCAGTACCCTGACACATACGGCTTGGGCTGTGGATGCGTTGATCGCAGCATCTGACAAACCCACACCTGAAATTGAAAAGGGCATCACCTATCTCACCCGCGGAGCTCAAAAAGAAGACTGGACCAATAACTATCCTGCAGGCCAGCTCATGGCAAGCGTTTTGTATACCCATTATCACAGCTATCGCTATATTTACCCGCTACTGGCCTTAAGTCACTACAGAAACAAATTCATGAATACTTAATCGCTTTTTCAGTGATTTTTATCATATAAGGGTGAATATGTGGATTACCTGTGGAAAAGGGGTGAATAACAACGAAAAGTTATCCACAATCCGAGGTTATCCACATTATTTTGCCTGTAAAATGACTAAAAACAAGTCATCGATAAACATTTCCACTCATTTTTGTTGATTAATCCATTTCGAATATGTATTAATGACTTGTTTATGCACGCTTTGTGGATAGTTTGGGGATGAATGATCACTATTCCAAGAAAACTTTATCCAGTTTATCACTATAGAATTCTATGGCCTTTGCATATGATTGAATTTCTCGATCCTCAGAGGTTTCCGCAATTATTTTCAATAAGGATTCCATCGCTAGATCATGTCGGCCCAAATTATAAAATGACATGGCCTTGAATACCAATAAAGCCCTATCCTCAGGAAACTTCTCCAGTCCCGCTTCCAATGTCCGTTTTGATTTTTCATATTCCCCAATGGTACGATATGTGCTCCCCAGCCCTAGGTAGGCTCCTTTTTCGTCCTCATCCGGCAAACCTAGTTTGAGAGCAGCTTCATAATGGGGCACCGCCTTTACCTCTAGTCCAAGAATATCCAAACTCCAGGCACACTGATACTGTATGACTGCATCCTCTGGATTTTGTTTTGCCAGATCCATCAATAATTGATTGGATTTCTCAAATTCTTTCTGGTGCCGCAACGATAGCGCCATTTCTAAATTATCCACTCTCATTCCCCCATTGAAAAAAATCTCTACGTGCTTATTTCTAGATGCAGCCCTTTATTTCCTATTCAAGCTCAAGAAAATAAGGATAGGTTCATACCAGGAAAAATAACAACGGAAAAACCCCGCCTTCCTCTTAAGGCGGGGTTTAAAATGATTTTACAGAAGTACCTTCTATATCTATATCTATATCCATTATTGCCGGTGTAGCTTCATTAACTTCATCGTTGTTTCTTCCACATTTCCTTCATTTCTAATTGTTTGGATGATTTCTCCTTGCTTCATGAAGAGTATAACATCGCCTGTTTCGGCTGCAACATCCATCATGTGAGTGGAGAATACGATGATTGTTCCACTTTCCTTAATCTCATTCAGAATTTCCACAAAGCGGGTGACCCAATACGGATCAAGTCCATTTGTTGGTTCATCCAGCAGTAAAATAGCTGGTGTTGCTAGGATAGATTGTCCAAAAAGCAATCTCTGCCTCATTCCCTTCGATAGGCTTTTGACTAAATCACGTTTCTTTTCGCTTAATCCAACCAGCCCCATCACTTCAGCAACTCGTTTCTTTTTTACTTGTCGAAAAGAGCCATAAAATGATAGAAATTCTTCAACCGTCATCATTTCCTGTGCATGAAAATCATCCGGCATAAAGCCAATTTCTGCTAAATAATTATCTCGATCAAATTGAATTTCTTTTCCGTTAATCGAAGTCTTTCCGCTTGAAGGGGCAATAATTCCAGCTATAATTTGCAGCATCGTGCTTTTCCCTGCACCATTTCCGCCACACAAAACCACGCATGTCCCTTCTTCTACCTCAAAGGAGCTGGTTGTCAAAGCCGTTTTATGTTTATATACCTTCGATATTCTTTCTACTTGTAATTTCGTCATCGCCTTTTCCTCCATTCCAGCATGAGCATAGAAAATAACAAGCTGAGTGTGATAAATACAATCACATAAAGGATATAAATGAGGATGGCTACTGGAGATTCCAAGAAGGTCACTAAAGAATCATACGCCTGACCGAAAACCGCTCCGCCATCGAGTCCAATGACCAATACTACCCTTAACAATTCAGCCGGATTAATAAAGAGGGCGACCTTCATCAACGGTTCGACCCATGTGTAAGGGAATAATCCCAATACCCCCATTAACGCAGTCGGCCAAATCATAATCAGGAAAAACCAAATAATCACAGAAACTGATAGCGCCTGCCACCTTGTTGAAACGATTGTTCCAATCACAATTCCCAATACAAGAAAGAAAAATATGAGTGAAATAGAAAAAAAGTAAATCGCCATTAGCCATTCTGAAGCGAATCCAGCTCCAAACATTAAGCCTATAGCCAAACTGATTCCATAGCTGAACGTAAAAACTATTAACTGGGACGTGTATTGTCCGCCAATTTTCCCCATTACATAAGAAAGTGTAAATAAAGGATATGTACTCAACAAACGCCACTGTCCATTTTCCATTTCATTTGCGATTGAAAAAGAACCGATTATCAACATGAATAGCGGAATGATATACAACGCTACATTGACGACTGTACCCGTCGTATTCGTATAACCTGTTAAAGAGGGAGCACTACTTTGCAGTAAAAATAAAAGCGATAAAACAGCCACCCATAAAAATAAAAATGAATAATAGGAATGTTGCCTTACCGTCATACGCAGCTCAGACCGCCATATATTCCACATCGTCATTCCCCTTTTAAAATTCTCTATAGTATTTCAAAAAAGACCGGCCATGAACAGGGCCGGTCCAGTCATGAACCCTTACATATCATGATCTGAATGTTCCTTCTCCATCTCGCCATCCTCTGAATGAGAATGATCTGTTTCTTCACCATGTTTTTTCATATCTTTCATCATTTCACTACTTCTCTTCCAAGAATGCTTATCTAATTCTTTTGCTGTCATGATAGAGCTATCTTTATGATCTGTCACATATTGCTCTGCATCTTTACTGTCTTTAAATGAAATCACATTATAAGCCATTGGAGTTTTTACAGATGTATCGTAAACATATGTAGCCTCTTTGACCAAGACCCATTCTTTATCGTCAAAGTCTCTTACAAATTCTGCATCAATGTCCTTATCCTCATTCTCACCAAGCCATTCATACATACAACCAATATCATCAAATACCATGGACTTTCCGTTTTTCAAAATGATTTGCGTAGCGAATTGGTTATCAACGACTGCCATATTACATGTCTCACAAGTATCTGTTGCTTCATCTATGGCAACCGGTTTAACTTCTTTGTCTCCACAAGCTGCCAAAATTGATAAAATGCCAACTAGTAAAATATAACTCAGCTTCTTTTTCATATTCTTTTCCTCCCAAAAATAAATAATAGTAAACTTAAAAAAACCATGAATGCACTAATCGTCCATAATACAGGACTTGATGATGTTTCTTTTTCCACATCTACAGAAGGGTGCATTAGCGGTCTAGGATCCTTTAATAGTTGACTCTCAGGGCTTTTCAGCATTTTCTGAAGCAAGGTCAAACCTGGGGCCTGGAAAAACAACTGATATTCTGGAACATCCTTTGTCAACGTTAAGAAATATGGATCAGCTGTGAAAGCTATAGCACTCGTTCCCTTTCCTCTTGTATCAATCTTCGCTGAAGCATCCCAATAGTTTTGGATGAAGCCATTTTTTGAACTCTCAATGGCTTGGGCTTCATTCACATTGCCAACAAATGTATTGAGGGTTACCTTATTCTCATTCGCTTTGTTAAATTGAATACCAATAAAGTTATCAGTTAACTTATTCGACTTCAAAAGATTTTTTTGGGAGTTCTCCATATAAATCCCCACCCGATTCTCAGTCATTTGATTCCTGATAATCTCTGTTCCTGTCACATAATACATAAGGAGCCCTTGTGCATTCACATTATCTTTATTATTTGAAAACTCATTATGCAAAACGGATGTACCTTTTGCCTCCATCAACATTGTTCCTGTCATGTTTCCTTTGGATACATTTTCTTTAAGCAGATTATTATTGGAATACATCAGATGCAGGCCGTATCGTGAACGGCTCAAGGAATTTCCTTTTAATGAGTTATCATGGCTCTGTTCCAGGTAAATCCCATCCACTACTCTAGAGATCTTCATATTTCGAATCGTATTATTATTTGACTCCCATAAGTCGATACCATTTCCCTTTTGCTTTCCAATAATCTCGCTATTTTGTATCATCACGTTTTGAGCACCATCGAGCTTGATACCAAACTGTGTTGTATCAATGTACAGGTTTTGAAGATTATGATTCGACCCCATCACAGAAATGGCTGTACTTTTCTTCACATCACTGCACTGTTCCACCTTTATGTTTTGTAAGGAAACGTGCTTGCCTTCAATTGTAATGATTGGTTGTTCTACACAAGAACGAATCACTACTTCACCTTTGCCTTTTAGGGTAATCGGCTTTGAAAGAACGATTGATTCCTCATAAACTCCTTCTTCTATTTCGATAGTTGCTCCTGCCGAGGCACGATCAACTCTAGCCTGCAGTAATCCAGATGCTTCACTAATGCTAGGCAGACAAAAAGATAGAACGAGGAAAAAAAGTGCCATTTTAAAAATTTTCATAGCATATACCCCCGCTATACTGATACTTCCAAATTTATTATAGACAAGAACTGTGAAGAAAGTTTGAAATGCTTTTGAATGAGCATTGAATTTTATTCATCAGTATTGGCTTATTTATCAATTATTTATACAATAAGCAAAAGAAGCATTGCTTCTTCGCAATGCTTCCCAAAAGATAGGTACCGTTAATCATCCAATTCTACTTTTAATACTTCTCCTGTATTGGCATCGATTTCGATATCATATTCCTTCTTACCTTGTTTTATCTCCAACTCGTACACAAGGATGCCATTCTCTGAATCCAGCTCTGCATCCGTCACTTGACCATCCACCTCTTTCAAGGCAATCTTTTCAGCTTGATCCATGCTGATTTTTGCAGTTTCCACTGCTTGTTGTATGCTCATATCCCCATCGTCTTCATCTTCCATCTCCCGAGAAAGGATCTCTCCTTTTTCAGCATCGACTTCAACATCTTGATAGCCTTCATTCGTTTTAACGGTCATCTCATAGGTCATCGGCTGGTCCCAATCCTTTTCAAATTGAGTAACCTTACCGCCCAGTTTTTCTGAAATCATTTTGACAGCCTCATCCTCGGATAACGCACTCTTATTGACTGCATATACCACCGTTCCAGCGGCACCGCCGAAAAGCAATACAGAAGCTATGGAAACCGTCATGATTACCTTTTTCTTTTGAATGATACCTTCTTTTATCGTAGTCCACTGCTTTTTCATGAATAGTTCCTCCTTTGAGTTGTTACCTTAAGAATAACCATCATTCATGAAACGAACATGAGCGCTAGATTAGAATTTGATGAGAAAGAGTAATAGTCACCAACGTCCCCTCTCCCACTTCGCTTTGAATTTCCAGTTTACCGCCGAATGACTCGACAAGTGTTCGAGCGATGGAAAGCCCGAGTCCATTGCCTCCCGTTTTCCTTGCCCTTGATGAATCCACGCGATAAAAACGTTCAAATACATGCGGGAGATGCTCTGGTGATATCCCTGCGCCTTGATCTTTAACACCAATGAAAATTTCATTAGCCTGCCGTTTTATCAGGATCTGTATATCCGATTCACTATATTTCATGGCATTGTCCAATAGGATGACAAGCACCTGTTCAAGCTTGCTGGAAATGGTCATTGCATATATTTCCTTAAACTCGGAATGTATCTTTATTTCACGATTTGCCGTCCTTCTAAATGTTTGGGCAATCTGTTCACAAAACGAAATAAGTTCGACTTTTCCTTCAATATCCTTGGAAGGTTCACTTTGGGAAGCGGACTGAAGTAGATGTTCCGTCAGCTGTTTCATCCGGATGGCTTCATGATGGATTGCCTCCACCGCCTCTTCCTGAATCACCTCATCCTTCATTCCCCAGCGTTTCAATAGTGAGGAGTAGCTTTCTATGACCGTAATCGGTGTTTTCAATTCATGTGAAGCATCTGAAAGGAATTGCTGCTGTCGGTTATAATTCCGCTCCAGCCTTTCCATCATCCTGTTGAATGACACCCCCATTACCTGTAGCTCGTCCTTTGATTGATCCGAAAGCGGGATCCTTTTGAATTCTCCACTTTTCTCAATATCCATCATTGTCCCGCTCATGATCGATATGGGTTTGAGGATTAGATTTGCCAGCCATTTACCGGCAAGAATGGATAGAAGAATGACAAAAAGGGATGCACCACCTAATACGAGGGCAAGAGTCGATAAATTATCAAGGAGGGTATCCTGCGGCTGTGTTACCTCGATCATCCCTAGTTTCTTCCCTTCTTCGGGATAAGGGTAACGGTAGGTCAACACGTAATCCCCATCAGCTTTGCTAAAATCAAATCCTTTCTCATTAATGGATTTAACCGCTAGCCCCTGAAGGTCCTCTTCATCCGTAAACGATTTAACCAACCTTCCATCTGTGCCAAATATCCGCACCATTCCATCGTCAGGGGTATACGGCTCCATTAAATCGGGATCATCGGAAATCAAATCTTTCGTCAGGATATTTTCTTCAATTAATGAAGCTTGATCTTCAAGCAGATCCATTTCCCTCTCAACGGATATCCAAAGAAAGGCGATTAAAACGATGATACTCAACAATATAAGCATGACGCTTAAAAAAAGACTGGAATACGATTGGATTTTCGTCCGAATCTTCATACCGGCTCCTTCAAGCTATACCCTACCCCGCGGTAAGTATGTATGAGCTGCAAATCAAAGGGGTAATCTATTTTTTTGCGTAAATAACGGATATACACATCAACCACATTCGTATCCCCTGCAAAATCATATCCCCATACATGTGTAAGTATTTGCTCCCTTGAGAGTACTTGATTTTTATTTTGCAATAGATATACCAGCAAATCGAACTCGCGGGAAGTCAGCTCGATCCTGTTGCCTTGCCTGAGAATGTCCCTTGTCCCAAGGCTCAATTGCAGATCATGGACCTTAAGTTCATCCGCTTTCCCTTCTGATTGGCTCTCCCGTACATTTGTACGAAAACAAGCACGGATTCGGGCCAGCAGCTCTTCAATCTCAAACGGTTTCGTTACATAGTCATTCGCACCATGGTCCAGGCCATTCACCTTGTCTGGTACAGCATCCCTTGCGGTTAGAAGAATGACTGGTGTTGAACCATTCTTTTTCCGGTAACGCCTAAGTACTTCTATGCCATTCAACTCGGGTAGCATCACATCCAATAAGATTAAATCCCACTCTTCGGATTCTGCCCTTTGCAGACCTGTCTTTCCGGTAAAAGCCGATTCAGTTAGATAACCCTCATGATTAAGTTCCAGCTGGAGGACCCTCGCGATTTTTTCTTCATCTTCTATTATTAAAATCCTTTTATTCATGATTACCACCACCTACCCCTTAGTGTACTGAAGAAAAATGAAAATATCATGAGAAATTGAACACTCCGCATAAAAATCCCATGAAAAAATGACTATATTTTCTTCTATATCACGCCTTAAAAATGTAAAAAAAAAAGAACCGGTTGTGAACAGTCCAGAGGGTCTTTATAGACACCATACACAGATTCCTCACAATAGATTTCCCCATAGCAAAATAATAAAAGCCTAAGTATCAATGGCTAACCATAATAAAAAGACTATGGAATATTTCCATAGTCAAAGTTTGTCGACAAAATGGTGTTCGGAACGGCCTCATCCCGAATAACTGGCTAGCCAAGACCCCACAGGCGCTTGCTTTGATGTGGCTTGGCAGACAGTCGGCGGAAAGGGAGCGGATTTCTTCAATCAACTGGATCGTTTAATAATGATCCATTTCATTCACCGTTCCAATGCTGGTCAATGAATTCATCGCGTCCCGATTTCGCACGGTCCGCTTTATAATCATCTTTGTTTTTTTTATGATAGCCTTGATGGTATTCTTCGGCAGGATAAAAGGGTTGGGCCGGAAGGATTTCCGTTACGATGGGTTTCTGGAACCTCCCGCTGGCTGCCACCTTTTCTTTCGATTCAAGAGCCAGTTTCTCTTGAGCTTCATCATGATAGAAGATGGCCGTCCGATATTGGCTTCCTCTGTCATGGAATTGACCGCCATCGTCGGTTGGATCGATTTGCTGCCAATATAGTTCAAGCAGTCTTTCATAAGGAAATAACAGGGGATCGAAAGTGATTTCGACGACTTCATAATGTCCTGTAGTTCCCGTCTTCAATTCCTCGTAAGCAGGGTTTTCAACATGTCCCCCTGTATAACCGGATACGATTCCCCCAATCCCGGGTTGTTCTTCAAATGGTGTCACCATGCACCAAAAACAGCCTCCAGCAAATGTAGCTTTTTGCATAATGATCATCACCTTCCTATACATATGTAATAAAAACTAATATACCATATCCTAATCCTAACACTATTTTTTTTAGCCTCCAAGCCAATCGCTTCAAAAGGGATGTATCATTTGACAAACCCTAAATCAATCTTTTGACCAGCCTTTTTCCTTGAATCTTACAATAGCTTCAACACGATTGCTTACATCCAATTTATCAAGAATGACCGAAATGTAATTACGAACCGTTCCATTGGTCAGATAAAGCTCGCTGGCAATTTCCTTTGTATTCTTACCATCTGAAATCAATTGGAGCACTTGGCACTCTCTTTCAGTCAAAGGGTTTTCTTCTTCAAAAGCCATATCCACCAGCTCAGGAGCATAAATGCGCCGACCGTCCATGATGACACGGATCGAGTTCGCCAGTTCCTCACTTGGACTATCCTTCAGCAGATATCCACCTACCTCGGCCTTTCTGGCCCTTTCAAAATAACCAGGGCGTGCAAAAGTGGTTAAAATGATGACTTTGCATTGGTGGCCCTGACCCTTGATCTCTTCCGCTACATCGAGCCCGGTTTTAACTGGCATTTCAATATCCGTAATGCAGATATCCGGCTTTAAACGATTGACGAGATTCATTGCTTCTTCCCCATTGCTCGCTTTTCCGACAACTTCCATATCCACTTCCAGATCAAGGATAGAACCTAGAGCGCCAAGCAGCATCCTTTGGTCTTCAGCAATTACGATTCTAATCAATGTTAATCCCACCTATCCATTATTTTTTATAGCATTCGGAACCCTTATATAAAGTGTCGTTCCATCTGTTGATTTAATATCCAGGCTGCCATTAACGAATTCAAGCCTTTCTTTCATTCCTTGAAGTCCATTGCCCTTCAAAAATTCTGATTTATGTGAAAGCCCCACTCCATTATCTTGGACTTTGATCGTCACTCCTGTCTGTAATTCTTCGATGACGATATTACATGAGTCGGCGCAGCTATGTTTGACGATATTTGTCACAGCTTCTTTCAAGCACATGCTTAAAACGGTTTCAACAAGCAATGGAGTATCTTGCAATTCTGTTGTGCCTTCCAAATTGAAATCTATCTCTGCCGCTTTCAATATTTGCTTGACCCGGATGATTTCATCGCATAGCTTGGCCCCACGCATTTCCGACACCATTTCCCGTACCTCCTTAAGTGCCGTCCTCGCCGTTTGACGGATATCCTTGATTTCCTTCTTAGCCGAATCAGGATTTAAATCAATCAATTTCCCTGCAAGGTCACTTTTCAAGCCAATCAAAGAAAGTTTTTGTCCAAGTGTATCATGTAAGTCACGGGCAATCCGCTGGCGTTCTTCCATTTTGCCAAGCTCGGATATTCTTTTATGTGCATCTTCCAATTGTTCTTCCAGCCTATCACGCTTATTCCGATTATATGTGTTGAATGGGAGAAGGATCACGCCTACTACACAAATGAGCATAAAGGGAAATTGCGAAAAGAAGGTAGGGTCTTTCATGATGAATCCAATATTGACAGAAACGATGGTGGCTAATAGCTGAATCGAATATAATACGAAAAAGCCAACCTTATTTTGAACATTCCCAATAAAGAATGCTAAAAAGAGTGAAAAGTAAATGTAGCTGAAAAATATGGTCATGGATATGGATATGACTATTTGTATAGCCGTCCATACGTATACGGGCCATCCCTTCGAAACGAATGAGAGACCATATGATATGAAAAACAAAATGATCATGACGATTCCAAAGGCAGTCTCCAACATCGATGAAGATTTGAAAATGAAGTAAAAAGGAAGGATACAAAAAATGATCCAGACATAAGGGCTCAGCCCTGTGTTCTTCGGAAAGATATGATACCAACTTTGCATGGCGCCGCCTCTATTTCTTTTTCTCCTAGTATATACTAAGGTGTTCTATCAAAAAACCATCCAATGGAAATTGAATGGTTTTTTGATTAACTATTTATTTCCCTTGAAGACTTGGACGTTTATTATTGATTTCCAACTTTGATTTTTTCTCATTTAGACGTTCCTTAATCTCTTTAAAACTTACAAACGTCTTATTTTCCCCATCATAAAGGCGGAATCGAAGTGATTTTAAACTTGAACTAAGCGTGATTGTCGTTGCCTGCTGCAAAGGCAGGGTGGAATCATGGACTTTTTCCAGATTATAGTTCGGCACTCTTGGACTAAGATGATGGACGTGGTGAAAACCGATATTACCAGTTACCCATTGTAAAACCTTCGGAAGTTTATAATAAGAACTTCCATCAATGGCAGCCTTCACATAATCCCATTCCGATTCCTCTTCGAAATAAGAATCTTCGAACTGATGCTGTACATAAAACAGCCAGATGCCCAAGGATCCAGTTACAAAAAGAAGCGGTACCTGAATCATCAGAAATGCCTGCCATCCGATAGCCAAGCATAACAAACCATAAATCACCACGATTGCGGCATTTGTCAAATACGTATTCATGCGTTCCTTCTTTTTTGCGCCTTTTTTATTCAGACGATTCGATACAAGGAATAGATAGAATGGACCTAATCCAAACATGACGATCGGATTTCTATATAAACGGTAAGCCAGACGTCCCCAGAATGAAGCGGCTACATATTCATCAACGGTCATGATCCAGATATCTCCTGTACCACGTTTGTTTAAATTACTGCTTGTTGCATGATGTATGGAATGACTATGCTTCCATTGCTCATACGGAAATAATGTGACGATTCCACTGATTGTACCCAAGATGTTATTCGCTTTCCTGCTTTTGAAGAACGATTGATGACAGCAATCATGGAAAATGATGAAAATCCTGACTACGAATCCTGAAGCCAAAACTGCCAATGCAAGGGTCAGCCAATATGAGATGGTTAAGCTTTGATAAGCTAAAAACCATAGCAGGAAAAATGGCGGAAATGTATTTATAAGTTGCTTCACACTTGATTTAGTATTGGATTTTTCAAAAGGGGCAATATCTTTTCTTAATTGTTTTTGATTACTCATGAATTTCCTCCTCATACATTTTATATAGGAACATGGAGTGTTTAAATGGATTGGTTCAGCTTACATATTTCGAATACCATAATTATGCCTTGTTAGCGTTTAACCTTTTACTCTCTATTTAAGTATAGGAATAATCACCAATCTTCTATAGTCATAAACGTCAATTGTCCTGCATTACAAATGTCATATACTTGTCCACTTTTCACACGTGTTTTTTCCTTAATGATCATTTTCACCCTTAAAAAAATGATCAATTCACTCAAAATCGCATCAACCATTCGATTCCAAATAAATAAGCCGTAGTTTATTCAATCAAAAAAAGATCCGCCATCTGGCGAATCCATTTATTACTTGATGGCATAAACCCGTTCAGGCCGGCCTACCGTGCCATATGTTAGATCGGCTTCGATTTTTTCCTCGGACATCAAGTGTTCAAGATAGCGCCTTGCCGTTGTCCTGCTCACCCCGATTTCCTTTGCCACTATTTCGGCAGTTAACCCCGGGGAGGCTTTCCCCAACACAACCATCACCTTCTCCAAAGTCATCCTATCTATTCCTTTTGGCAGTGATTCCCTATCCTTTTCATTCATTTCCTTTCGCAATAGCTTATCCACCTGTTGCTGCGTTACGGGAAAATTCCCCTTTTCCAATTCAGACAATTTAATGTAATACTCTTGATATCTGCGTAAGGACTGCTTGAAACGCTCAAATGCGACAGGCTTGATAATATAATCAAATATGCCGATCTTGATGGCCTCCTGGACTTTTTCGATCTCTTTTGCCGCGGTCATCATAATGACATCCATTTGTTTGCTTTGCTGCTTGATATCTTTCAGGATATCAAGCCCATTCATATCCGGAAAATACATATCGAGCAATAATAAATCCGGCTGCATGATTTCAATGAAGCTTTTAGCCTCGACATAACTTGACGCGATCCCGATTGCTTTAAACCCCTCAATCTTTTCAATGAATAGCCTCTGTATCTCGGCAATCCGTAAGTCATCTTCTACGATTAAAACTTCTATATTACGAATGGCCTTCATTTAATCACTCCTCTGTTTTTTTGGTATGGCTATAGTAAAGATCGTATATTCCCCTTCTTTCGTCGAAAAAGTGATATATCCCCCTAATCCATCAATCGCTTCCTGAACAAGACCCAAACCTATACCTGAATTGGTTTGATGGCTTTTCGTCGTAAAACCGTTCTGGAAAATAAGTTCGGTAACATCTGAATTCATCCCTTTTCCGTTATCTTCAACTTCGATAATCAGTTCTTTACCTAAATCAGTGACGAACAACGAAACCTTTTTTTCCTCCATTTGATTTTCTCGTACCGCTTCGAAGGCATTATTGATAAGGTTACCGATAATCGTCACTAACACATCTCTGTCTATTTCGGACGGAATATCTTTAAAGCTGCTTTCTCTATCAATAGTAAAATCAATTTTCAGCTCGCTGGCTAAACTTACTTTCCCTAAAATGAACCCGGCAATAATCGGATCAGGAACTTCCTTCATCAGAAAGTGAATGAAGCCTTGAGTGACATCCACTTCCTTCGATATAAAATCAATCGCTTCTTTATAGGATCCCAGTTGGATCAGGCCTAATAGAGTATAAAGCCGATTGGAATATTCATGTGTCTGGGCCCTTAGCCCTTCTGCATACGCCTTTACATGTGATAGTTCTTGAAGGAGATTGGATAGTTCCGACTTATTCCTCAAACTTGCAACAGCACCGATGACTTCACCCTGTCCATTCAAAATGGGAATCCGGCTAGCCAAAAAGATTTCACCGTCAATCATGAATTCCTGGTCATACTCGGCCTGTGCCGTGCTGACCACATCCAGCAAATGTGTATGCCTGATGACTTCTTCAATTTTTTCCCCGCGAAGCATGACGTCTTTAGGGATATCCAGGATTTTATGTGCCGTTTCATTGACGACGGTGATTTTCCCATGAACATCAATGGCGATGATGCCTTCATGAATCGATTCCAAAATAGCATGCTTTTCTTGAAACATCCAGGCAATCTCTTTCGGCTCCAGACCCAATATCGCCTTTTTTATATTTAATGAAATGAAAAAGGCTATTAATAAACCGCCGATTAAGATAAAAGAGATGGTCCATACTATCTTTCTTTGTATTCCGGACACTTCTTTTTCAATATCGTTCTGAAGGTAGCCAACAGAGACTACACCAATGACTTTTCCATTTGCCATTATCGGGGATTTCCCCCTTATGGAAGGACCCAATGTCCCAGTTGACTCCGTGATGATGGATTTCCCATTCCAAACCTCACCGTTATCCCCACCTACCATTTTCTTCCCGATCAAATTTGGATCCGGATGGGACATCCGTGTTTCATTCTCATCTCCTATTACTATGAATTCCGCATCGATCTGCCTGCGAATCTTTTCCGCAATGGGCTGAATGATTACAGAAGGATTTTCCGTCCGAAAAGCTTTTTTAATCTCAGGCAGCAAAGAAATGGTCTGGGCAACCGACAATGCTTTTTCCCCTGTTTCCTGTTTCAGGTTATTTTCTAAGATATTTATAAAAATAATTTCAAAGATTCCACCCATTAAGATGATTAACGTACAGATGCCCAGCATCAACTTAGTGTGTAAACGCATTCAATCACCTCTTCATACATCATATAAAAAAAAACTCCTTTTAAAAAGGAGTTTTTTTGCAACATTCAGAAAATATCTATTAACCTTCTACATTGATGACAACATCTTTCCCTCTCTTCTTAAGTAAAACCGGAATGAGCAGCCATAGTGCCGTTACAATCAGGAAGGTTAGGGAAAGCGGCCGAGTAAAAAACAAACTGTAATCCCCATCGGATATCGTCAAGGCCCTGCGCATATTATTTTCTATCATCGGTCCTAAGACCAGCCCTAATACCATTGGGGCGATTGGATAATCATTTTTACTTAAGAAATATCCCAAGACACCGCATCCTAATAATAACAATAAATCATAAGTGGATACTTGAACCGCATAAACACCAAAAATAGAAATCGCGATAATGATCGGAATCAAGTACTTCTTAGGAGTTTCAATAATTTTTGCAAAAACCTTAACGAGTGGTAGGTTAAGGATGAGAAGCATGAGATTCCCAATGAACATACTGGCGATAAGTCCCCAAGCCACCTGAGGATGGTCTTCGAATAATAATGGTCCGGGTTGAACATTGTACATCATGAGTGCACCCATTAAGATAGCTGTTGTACCGGAACCTGGAATTCCCAGCGTCAATAATGGAATCATCGCTCCCCCAGAAGCGGCGTTATTAGCCGTTTCAGGCCCAGCCACTCCAGCAATCGCCCCTGTGCCAAATTTCTCGGGTTTTTTTGAAATCCGTTTTTCCATAAGGTATGAAAAGAAAGAAGCAAGAGTGGCCCCTGCTCCTGGCAGGATTCCTACAAAGAAACCTAAGAGCGATCCCCGGGCAATGGGACCCGCAGATTCCTTGAATTCTTCTCTGGAAGGAAGCAAATTACTAATCTTCGCGATATCCCCGTCATCCTCTTCTTTTTCTAAGATTGTCTTGAATACTTCTCCAAGGGCGAATAGCCCCACTGCGATCGTCAAGAATTCAATCCCTTGATATAGCCAGGGAATGTCGAATGTAAAACGAGCGATTCCTGATACATTATCAATGCCTATCGTCCCAATCAGCAAGCCGCAAACAGTCATAATTAACGCCTTTGTTACGGATTTTCCCGCTAAACCACTAACGGCTGCCAGCCCTAGAATCATGAGCGAAAAATACTCAGCCGGACCAAATTTAATGGCAATCGTCGATAATGGCTGAGCTAAGGCAATCATTGCGATAAGGGTGACTATCCCTCCAACGAAGGAACCGATGGCCGAAATGGATAACGCACTCCCGGCTCTGCCCTTCTTCGCCATTTGATAGCCATCCAATGTGGTGACGACAGAAGAAGATTCGCCCGGTGTATTCAATAGGATGGAGGTCGTCGACCCTCCATACATTGCTCCATAATAAACACCTGCAAGTAAAATGATGGCACTTGTCGCCGCCTGCTCTGGTGGGAGTCCACCTGTAATCGAGGCGGTTACCGGAATTAAAAGAGCCACACCGCTCATCGGCCCGATCCCAGGCAAAACGCCGACAGCGGTTCCGATTAATACTCCGACAAATGCAAAAAGTATGTTATACCAAATAAGTGCCGTTTCAAATCCCTGCATTAAATAAACAAAAGTGTCCACTTCAAATCCTCCTTCCTTTTATGAAAACCAGATTGGCCAACCCGGCAAGGTTCCCTTTAAAACGCTCACGAATAAAAAATAGACGATTCCGGAAAATCCTGCAGAAATGATGAGCGATGTCACCCACTTATTCCGTTCCATCGTTTGAAAGCAAACAAATAAAAAGAGAAAGGTCGTAATGACATATCCTATCGTTTCCAGTGTCAAAATATAAATCAATGTTGATGTAAAAATGATTATAAAGGGCTTATACTCCAGCTTTTCCTTACTCGACTCTTGTCTCCTGCTACGATACGCCTCATAGAACAATCGAATGCTTAATACGGCAAGGATCAGTCCCAATACAAAAGGGAAAATGTCCGGTCCTACCGAACTTCCATAAGAAGAACTGGATAGCTTCCTGCTACCTATCATAAACAGCACTCCGACAGCCAGAAAGGCTACGGATGCAAAGCGATCGAATTTCACATCCATCCTTATCCCTCCATTTCAGAAAATAAGAAGAAGGTGAAAGCACCTCCTTCTTCTCCATTATTTTTCCATGCCTAAAGCTTCTAATAATTTCTGCACCTGTTTCTCCTGCTCTTCTAAAAACTTACTGAATTCTTCACTATTTTTATATTCTTGTTCCCATCCTTGAACTTCCACTTCCTTTTTCCATTCAGAGGTTTCAACTAACTTTGCAATGGATCCGTCCCAAAAGGTTTTCGCTTCCTCAGACATATTCTGAGGTCCAAAAACTCCTCTCCAAATCGTGAATTCCGCATCGACACCCTGTTCCTTTGCCGTCGGTATGTCTTTAAGATCTCCACCCAAGCGTTCAGTCGAGGTTACAGCCAACACTCTAATCTTTCCTGCTTTTAAAAATTCCCTGACACTGGAAGCATCCGTTCCAATCACATCCGCATTTCCACCAAGCAACGCCGTAATCGCTTCCCCGCCACCGTCGTACGAGACGTATTTAAGTTCAGTTGGATTCAAGCCATATTCATAGGCTGGAAGAATGGAAATCAAATGATCCATGGATCCCGGGGCCGATCCTCCTGCAAAGGTTAACTTACGAGGATCTTTCTTCACCACTTCCAGCATTGATTTCAAATCCTTGAATTCAGAATCCGCCTTTACCACTATCGCTCCATAATCTTTTGTCAGCTGCGCCAATGGAGTCGTATTTTTATATCCATAAGGACTGTTTCCCTCTTTTTTAAGGTTATTGATGATGACAGGCGGTGAATTCACGAAAAGCATGTCATTATTATCCGCTTGCTGTGTCGCATAATCCGCCATGAAGACAGCACCCCCGCCACCTGGTTTGTTTTCGACGGTTAATGGCTGTTTCACCAGTTTTGTCTCCCCCAAGACCTTTGTAAATGAACGGGCCGTCAAATCCCATCCCCCACCTGCGCCCGATGGAGCAACGATCGTAATGGTCTTTTTCGGATAACCTGTACTTTCTTTCTTCTCTCCTGATGTATCCGAACTGCTGCATGCACCTAAACTTAAAGCTAGCGAACCTGCCAATATGACCGCATAAATCTTTTTACGAGAAAACATATGAATCCCCCTTTTGAAAACGTTTTCCTAATTCTACAAAATTATCTTCCTTTTCTTTAATTATTCACCTAAAATACATAAATTTCATAATCTCCATATTGTTCATAAAGTTTTATGGATGGGCATGGGGAATAAGACTGCCCATTGCGAGCAGCCCTGCTAGAATAATATTTTTGATAAATATACGACCATTGTTACCGTTATACTGCTGAATAAAGTCGACATCAAGACCGCCTGTGCCGCATACTCCGGATGGTTGTCATATTCCAAAGCGAATAATGCGCTGTTTCTAGATGTTGGAAATGAGCTTGCGATAAATAACCCCTGAGCGACAGTCCCGTCCAAGCCCAGCATGAGAATGATCAGGAATGCGATGGATGGCGAGAGTATTAAACGTCCAATCAAGCTAAGGATAAGCGGAAGAGGGAAATGCGTCATTTTCAAGTAGGCACTCTGTGCACCTAATGTAATCAAGGCAATGGCTATGAAAGCACTCGCGATATTATCGATCGGGGTCCATAGGAACGGAGGAATTTCGAAAGAAGTGGCCTGTAATAGTAAACCGAGTAAAAGAGCATAAATGACGGGGTTCTTCAGGAACTCGCGAATGGCACCCTTTGCACTTTTTGTATGGACGGAAACGGAATTCATCAATCCATAGGTATAGGTCAACAGGTTTTGAAAAATGATCACAATGACTTGGATCGACAGTCCAAGAGGATTGGCATGAAAAACCATCTGACTGACGGGTAACCCGAAATTGGCTGAGTTATTCAAGACCACACTATTTTTAAACGTGGCAGAGAGACTTCGATCGAACCTGGCAAATTTAGCAATCACTGAACTCACGATGATGAGGCTCACTGCTTGAAGAGCAAGGAAGCTGAATATCTGGACAATCATCCCCCCGCCCATATTGCTTTGATATATATTGACAAAGCTAATGGCCGGCATGAGCAGGAAGTTATTCAATTTAGACAGCGTATTCAGATCCAGCTTGAATTTACGATGCATAATAGCCCCTGCTCCTATAAGGAAAAAGACCGGTACAATGACATTTAATACGATTAGAAACAGGACACTCACCTGACTTCCTCTCCATTCCTTAGGCTAATTCCTGTTGATTTACATCTCCCATCTATCATAATGCCGGGGAAACCATAATTAAAATACCAATAAATTATCGTTAACCATTCAAAAATGGAATGATAAAAAAGCACAGAGGTTTCTGCGCTCCATTTAAATATCTCTCATGAAATCGACGTCCTGGACAAATTTGACAAACTCTTTGACCAGTTTTAATTCCAGCGACTTTTCATGATATAACATCCAAGTATTCCTAATAAGCGGATTTCCTTGCTTATCCTTAAGATCCATTTGGCGGAGGCTTTGGTCTTTCTCCAATAAAACACTAGGAAGGATCCCATATCCCAGTCCATTCCTGACCATTTCTTTGCATGTATCCCCTTTATCCACTTCCATACCCACCAAAGGCGGTCCTGAAAAATTGTCCCTCCACCAATTTTCGATCATTGTTTTTAAAAGGGCGTCGGTCCCATAATCGATTCTCGGCAATGAGGGCAGGTCCCAAACTTCAATTTTTTCCTTAGAAGCAATACAAATCGTCTCCTCAAAAAGATGATGTCTTGATCCTGACCATTGATAGTCCCCCCGCACAATCCCGACATGCACTTCTTCCTTGTAAATGAGGTTCAGTACTTCTTTACTCCATCCAGTAGTCACATGGAAATCCACTTTAGGATATCGTTCACGAAATAATCTCAACAGGCCAGGCAATTTATGCAGCGTAATATAGTTGGAAACACCCAGCCGTAATGTTCCACTGATCTCCTGACCCATATTGAATGCTGTCTCTTTTATCTGCCGGAGCCTGATCAGCATCTCATCCGCACAGATGGCCAAATATTCCCCTTGAGGGGTGAACTGCACTCCCCTTGTCCCCCGCTCCACAATCTTTAGATTGAATTCCTTCTCTATTTGTTGAATCCGTTTCGTTAAAGAAGGTTGTGAGATATATAAACTTTGCGCTGTTTTAGTAATATTCTTATGTTCATGCAACACCTTTAAAATATGCCAATCCCTTTCGTTCATTGACTTTCCTCCGATATCATTTTCCAGTAATTGCTTTACCCAAACTGTACCATAAAAGGCTTGAAAGGATATATTATTTAACAAAGTCAAAAAAAGGTTCAAGCCATGCTGGCAAGGACCTTTTTACCTTTAAGCAAATTCTCCACCCTAACCCGATAGCTTTTCATCCCATATTGAATGGTAATGCATCTGCCCTTTGCTTTGACAACCTTCAAGTTATAACTCTGAAAATAAAAAACCAACTGTAATACAGCTGGTTTTTTGTTCTATTGCACTGATTGTTGAGTAAGATCAATTTCTTGAGACTTTTTCGAACTGAATCTGTCGACAAGGATGGACAAAGCACCATCTCCCGTTACATTCGCTGCCGTACCTAAGCTATCTTGAGCTAAATATAAAGCAATCATTAATGAAATCATGGTTGGATCAAATCCAAGCATCGTTTCAAGCAAACCTAATGCGGCCATAACCGCCCCACCCGGCACTCCTGGGGCAGCAATCATTGTAACACCCAGCATCAATATGAAAGGAAGAAACATCCCAAAGGTTGGAGTGCCTCCATTTAAAAGCATGACGCCAACTGAGCAACTTATAAGTGTAATCGTACTCCCTGACAGATGTACCGTTGCTAATAACGGGACGGTAAAGTCTGCAATTCTTCCTTGGATACCTGTTTTCTTCACTTGTTTTAATGTGACAGGAATAGTAGCAGCAGAAGACTGTGTCCCAATTGCAGTAAAATAAGCAGGAGACATTGTTTTCAATAATGTAATTGGATTCTTATTAGTTGCCAGACCACTAATCGTGTATTGAATCAGCAGCATTATAAGATGGAGCACAATAATAAGGACAAACACTTTTCCAAATACAGAAAGAATTGACTGTACTTGACCACCGTATGTCATATTGGCAAAAATACCGAAGATATGAAAAGGCAATAATGGTATAATCGCTGTTTTAATTAATTTTTCTACAATTAATTGAAATTCATCAAATGCATGCTGCAATGTCTTTCCTTTAATAGATGCCAGGCCAATTCCAATGATGAATGCGAATAGTAAGGCACTAATAACACCCATAATAGGAGGCATTTCAATTTGGAAAAAAGGTGCGACTAGAAAATCTTCCGGATTATCCGCGTCTTTTATAAGTTGATTTCCAGTAATGAACTTCGGAAGCAAGGTATAACTTGCCGCAAAAGCCATAAACCCAGCAAATATAGTAGAAAGATAAGCCAGAAAAGCCGTTAAGCCAAGCAGTTTACCTGCGCCTTTTCCTAGCTGGCCTATTCCAGGTGCTATGAACCCAATGATAATGAATGGAATCACAAACCCTATAAAGTTACCAAATATACCGTTAAACGTTGCAAAACTCATAATAAGCCATTTTGGTGAAATACTACCGATTAAAACCCCTAAAATAATAGCCAGAATTATTTGTGGTAAAAGACCAAACTTTATTTTCACAACTACAGTCCTCCTGAAAAATACAATTGTTTATCTTAAAAAGACTATACCACAATATTAAACTCATTAAAATGGAAATATATTAATATTCCTTCAGTAATTAGCTGTAAATGGTTTGTGTGCTTTATTTTTAGATTTCAAATCTAGACTTCCTATATTTCCATAGTGTGATTCCAAATATCATTCCTGCTCAAAAAAAAACCCGAAATGGATTGAATATCCACCTGGGTTGTTTTAGTATTCTTATTTATTCATTTTTTAGAAACAGATAAACTGTTTTATACATTTAATTGAATTCTTTCAGGACATGTATAGATATTCATGGAATCATTACGAATAAATCCGACCGTCGTAATTCCTAATCCTTCAGCCAACTCCAAAGCTAATTCTGTTGGAGCGGATTTTGAGAGTATAAGTTCACAGCCGATTTTCGCCACTTTCAAGAGAATTTCCGATGAAATCCGGCCGCTGAACACGATGGCTTTCCCTTTTATCGAAATACCATTTTTCAAGCAATGGCCGTATATTTTGTCCAAGGCATTATGCCGCCCGATGTCCATCCTGCTTAAAACGAGGCCATCGACATCACATAAAGCGGCATTGTGGACTCCGCCTGTATTCTGGAAGGTGACGGCAGAATTTTGTAGATCCTTCATCAAGCGAAAGCAGTCATCAGGAGTCAGTTTCACCGAAACATTATCCATTTTCTTGGCAGTCAATGCATCATTCACAAAGACGAACCCTTGTCTGCTCATTCCGCAGCAAGACGTAATATACCGCTTATTTTGAAAGTCCTGGAAGTATGGATTCACTTTATCTGTCTTCACATGAACAAAGCCTTCTTTTTCCTGGACCCAGATTTCTTTTATCTCATCATATTTTTTGATGATGCCTTCCGAAGCCAAATAACCGATTACCATATCCTCGATGTATTCAGGTGTACAAACCATCGTGACGAATTCCTGGCCATTTATTTTAACAGTAACGGGATACTCCGTTACAATCGTATCTTCCGTCCGCTCGATGTTACCTTTGGTTATCCGGATGATGCCCCTCTTGATTTCAATCGCCTTCATGTTCCCACTCCTTTTAATATCCAGGAGCCAATTGACCAATATGTAAGGAACATGGTCAATGCCCGTTGAGTTTATCCGCTATATTCTTATCAAATACGAATACGGAAATCGCTATGTTCTCTTTAATTTTGATGTCTGAAAACAAATGGACCAGTTTAGCTCCAACCAGTTCTTCCATTCCATCAGGAGGACTCTCCGAATACACATCCTGAACCATTTTCGTTCGTGCTGAATGGACCATGTCCCTTCCTTCCTCTGACCTTGAAATGAACATTTCCGTAGGAGTCAAATTCCCATATAACGTAGAAACCGCCATATTTTCCACGAAAACCGTGTGTATGCGTTCTGGTCCTTTACCGAATAGTTCCTTGCGCAGCTTACGAATCATATCATTGAATTCATGGATAACTTTTGACACCGTTACGTCACTCCAATTTAAGAAAATTAAGTTCTCAATTTTCTTATCATAAATCAACGCAAAGAAAAACAAAAGGAATTTGGGAATGATACCCTCTTTCCAGGATTGTTTCTTTTTATAATTAAAGGTATAATATCAATGATGAAAGTTGGGAGCATAATAGTGTACTGTTGTGTCCCTATCTTTTTTTAAATTATCCATTATGGTATGGATTGGTATATTTGCAAGCTTTGCTATTAAACTATTCCACCATGACCTACACCACCGTTTTAGAGCCGGAGGTGTAATCATGGTGGTTTTTTGCGTGTTTTTGGCTATAAAAGGGGGAAATATAATGAGCGATTCAAACATTGCCATCAAAATCAATGGGAAGGATTATACCGCTAATGAAGGAGCGACAATACTGGAAGTCATCAATCAAAATGAGATAGCTCATCCACAGATTTGTTATGTTCCCGAAGTGGATCCGATCGAAACATGCGACACATGCATCGTCGAGGTCAATGGAAAACTCGTCAGATCATGTTCGACAAAAGCAGTGGGAGGCATGGATATAGCCTTGGACTCAAGCAAGGCAAAAGAAGCCCAAACCGAAGCCATGGACCGGATCCTGGAAAACCATTCTTTATACTGTACTGTATGTGATAATAATAACGGAAATTGCAAACTACATAACACAGCAGAATTAATGGAAATTGAACACCAAAAATATCCTTACACACCGAAAGTGGAATTGGCTGCCGTCGATATGTCCCATCCATTTTACCGCTATGATGCCAATCAATGCATCGCATGCGGGCAATGTGTCGAAGTTTGCCAAAACCTTCAGGTCAATGAAACGCTTTCCATCGACTGGGAAGCAGAACGCCCTCGGGTAATCTGGGATAAAGGAACGGAAATCAATAACTCATCTTGTGTAGGTTGCGGACAGTGTGTAACCATTTGTCCATGTAATGCATTAATGGAAAAATCGATGCTGGGTGAGGCCGGTTTCATGTCTGGTTTGAAAAACGATATGCTTGAACCAATGATTGACCTTGTCAAAGAAGTGGAACCTGGATACAGCGGGATTTTTGCCATTTCGGAGATTGAAGCGGCAATGCGCGATACACGGACGAAGAAGACAAAAACAGTCTGTACGTTCTGTGGGGTAGGATGCACTTTCGAAGTCTGGACAAAAGGCCGTAAAATCCTTAAAGTCCAACCTACTCATGAAGCACCCGTCAATGCGATTTCCACATGTGTCAAAGGGAAATTCGGCTGGGACTTCGTAAACTCGGAAAAGCGTTTGACAAAGCCCCTGATTCGGAAAAATGGAAGATTCGTTGAATCAAGCTGGGATGAAGCACTTGATTTGGTTGCATCCAGACTGGGTTCGATCAAACAGCAATACGGCGGAAATTCAGTAGGCTTCATTTCCTCATCCAAGATCACGAATGAAGAAAACTATGTGATTCAAAAACTGGCTCGGCAAATATTCGAAACGAACAACGTCGACAATTGCTCTCGTTACTGTCAATCCCCAGCAACTGACGGACTGTTCCGTACAGTCGGCATGGGCGGAGATGCTGGTACGATTAAAGATATCGCCGCAGCAGGTCTTGTCATCATCGTTGGGGCTAACCCGGCAGAAGGCCATCCCGTGCTGGCGACACGCGTTAAACGGGCACACAAGCTTCACGGACAAAAACTGATCGTAGCGGACATCCGCAAAAACGAAATGGCCGAACGTTCCGACATCCATATCAGTCCAAAGCAAGGAACAGACCAAGTTTGGTTGATGGCGGTTACAAAATATATGATCGATCAAGGCTGGCATGATCAAGAATTCATCAATGAAAATGTTAACTTCTTCGACGATTATAAAGAAGTACTTGAAAAATATACCCTGGAATACGCAGAAACACACACAGGTATTTCAAAAGAAACATTGATCCAAATAGCCGAGACAATTCGCGATGCAGACGGAACCTGCATTCTTTGGGGAATGGGCGTTACACAAAACACTGGTGCTTCGGACACTTCGGCTGCAATTTCCAACCTGCTATTAGCTACAGGCAACTACCGTCGCCCAGGAGCGGGAGCTTATCCGCTTCGCGGCCATAACAATGTACAGGGCGCTTGCGATATGGGCACTCTTCCAACATGGCTTCCGGGATATCAGCATGTTACCGATGACGTGGCACGTGCCAAATTCGAAAAAGCTTATGGAGTAAAAATTGATGGCAAACCAGGCATGAACAATATTGAAATGCTTAAAGCGATAGAAAAAGGCGACATGAAGGCCATGTATCTTGTAGGTGAAGATATGGCACTTGTCGATGCGGATGCAAACCATGTTGATAAAGTGTTATCCGGATTGGATTTCTTTGTTGTCCAGGATATTTTCCTTTCAAGGACAGCCCAATATGCTGACGTGGTATTACCCGGAGCTCCATCTCTTGAAAAAGACGGAACGTTCACCAATACAGAGCGCCGTGTACAGCGTTTATATAAAGCCCTTCCCACTATGGGAGATTCTAAAGCGGACTGGGAGATCACTCAAGAGATCGCCAAGCGCTTAGGTACGAATTGGAACTACACCCATCCTAGTGAAATCTATGATGAAATGGCCAGCCTGTCACCGCTATTCAGCCAAGCGAATTACGAGGTGCTGGAAGGCTGGAACAGCTTCCTATGGGGAAGCCATGATGGAACAAACACGCCGCTTCTTTATGTGGATGGCTTCAACTTCCCTGATAAGAAAGCACGCTTTGCACTGGCTGACTGGGTAGAACCTCATAAATTCCCAGCAGAATATGACCTTCATATCAATAATGGACGCATGCTAGAGCATTTCCATGAAGGAAATATGACGAACAAATCCAATGGAATCCAATCGAAGGTACCTGATATTTTCGTTGAGGTTTCACCAGAACTTGCAAAAGAACGTAAAGTCAGTGATGGCGGACTCGTTCGCTTAGTGTCACCATTCGGGGCCGTTAAATTAAAAGTCCTGATCACAGACCGAGTAAAAAATAATGAGCTATTTTTACCGATGAACTCAGTCGATAAAGATTCAGCCATTAACTTCCTGACTGGTCCTATCTATGATCAACGCACAAGCACACCCGCTTACAAACAGACGATGGTCCGCATGGAAGTATTAAATGCAAGCGGAGATACCCCATTACCGGGCACAAATCCGCGGAACAAAAAACGTCACCCTCAAAATGGTGTCGAGGTTGAACGTAAGTGGGCCCGTCCAGGCTATGTTCACTTAACGGATAAATAAAAACAAGGAGGGCGAAGATCATGGCAGCTCCAATTACAGAAATCCATAATCCCATTACTGAGGAAGAAATAAAACTACAAAAACTAGAAGAACTAAAAACGCTGATCACCAATAATGAAGATGCGTTAAATAATATGTTTAAAATTGTCAATGAACTGAATGACTCGGGCGTATTCGAAGCTGCGACTTCCATGCTTCAAGGAAAAGAACAAATTGCTAAAATCGCTCTTCAACAAGTCACAAGGCAACCTGTCACAAACCTGATCAATACCCTTATGGGGGCAACAGGAGCCTTGATGAACGCCGATGCCGCACAATCCACCAAACTGCTGAACAGTGCACTTTCAGGAATCGATGAAGGAAACAAATTCCTCCAAAGCGATAAGAAAATCGGCATACTGGATTTAATGAAAACATTGAATGATCCAGACATAAACCGGGCAATCGGTTTTGGCGTCCACTTCCTAAAGGGAATGGGCAAGGAATTAAAAGAATAGAACCGGAACAAAGACTTAAGAGAAGTTCATACTTCTTTTGAGTCTTTGTTCTATTATGAATAAAAAAGGATCGATGAAATATTGGGATCTACACCTACGCTATTGTTTCGTAAAGGCTTGTTGCTGCAAAAGTGTAGTGTAGCGTATTGGATAAAATCAGCATTGGATTGGATGATTTAATGAATCAAGATGAAAAAATTAAGGAATCTGGAGAATTTCCAAAATGTTGATGTACATAGGGCCAAATCACTCATCAAAATACAGGCTGTACACCCTCCCCTTATTCGCACCACGGCTTGTCAGATTCAATGATTGCAAGATCCTCGTTGCACTGGATGAAGAGGAAATGTTTATAAAATCCCTCAACTGCCGATTCGTTATGGTCGAGCCTAATAAATAAAAATAGTCTCGTACAGCCTGGATATGTGCAGTTTTACTGGATTGTTGGCATTGATGACAAATCCATGTGCCATGCCTTCTAAATAACTGATTCCCCTTGCATTTCTCACAAATCACTCCTTTTATTAAGTCCTCTTCGGTAAGATTGTATCGTTCTAGAATGGAAAAGTCCGCATCGATGTGGTGTTTATTCATTACACGAACTGCTTTCTTCAAATCTTTTTCACCAAAAATGGAAGCTTTGATGGAATGCTCCATTTGATTTATTTTAGCGGGAAGTGCATCGCGATGGATAACTTTTTTGTGGAGTTTATGGTTTTCAGGAGCTGTACGGATGATTGTTTGGGGATTACTGATAACAATCAATGAAAGGATGGGGAGTGAGGGCAAACCATTTTTCAAGAACCAATTCGTCAACTGTGATTCCTGGCGGCTGACTTGTATGATGGGATCTGGAAATGCCGTTTCTTTTCCTTCTATCGTGCGAATGAGCTGATTGAAATGCGGATCAAAATAGATTGTTCCTGCAATGTTCTTCACTTCAATAATAAGCGCATATTTCTTGGAGATTAATAACGTATCCAGTTGAAAAAATCGTGATTGATCCTGCAGCCTTAAATCGTGGAAGATGTAATAGCTTTTCGGTTCAAGAAAGCTTAATGGAAAATCAATGGAACATTCCCCTTTATGGCCCGCTTCCCTTTTTTTGAGATCGTTCATGATTAAGGGGAGTTTGGGGTGATTCGGAGGAAGCCTGTACGCTAATGCACGTAATTTGCGGATGGCAAGAGGAACTTTTCGCTTTTTTACAATCAATTTAATCGCTCCAATCTTGTTTCTCCCAAAGGATTCTACAGCAGCAAGGAATATTCCTTTAAATGATAGCGATTGTACAATTTATCTGCGAAATCGGGAATATATCTTCGAAAATGGAGATATATCAGCGAAAACTCCTGATTTATCTGCGAATTATACGATTTATCGATTTTTCGACAAAAACAACTAAAAAAACAAATTGCTATATTTTCATCATAAATGTCGTAATCAAATATAATTATTTATCTTAAAACTATAACATCTTTTTGATTAAACCATCTGACTTTTTAAACTGCATTTAATAAAGTTAAACCTAGATACCATAACAGATTTTGAAGATATATCATCTGTACCTAACCCTTATAGGGGTACCGCCAACATTTCGCGTTTATCTGACGGTACCCCATATGCCAGTCAGTATTTTCTACGAACAGCTGATTAAGGACACAGCGTGCTATTCAACGCAGAGAGGGCCTGCCGTACTGTCATGACTAAAGCTTAATAATAAGTTTCCTTCTTCATACCGGCGCAATGTATCTTTAACCTAGAATATCAGAAAGTGCACTTTGTACGTATGGAAATTGAAAGGAGTAATTGTGGTAAAGTGCTTTTTGAGGGAGTACCCGCTGCCCTTTTAATACCAACTGACTCATTTCTCCAAGTACTACTTTTACTACAACCCCAGGAACACGGAGCCAATATGGGCGGTGAAGGACATCTGTAATGGACTGTCCGAATGATGACATGCGTATAGGATGAGGCGAGGTCACATTCAACGGGCCATCTACTTTAGAATTAATTATGGCGAAGTAAACCATCTCAACCGCATCTTGAATGTGCACCCAGGAAACCCATTGCATCCCACTGCCGATTGTCCCCCCAATACCTAATTTATACGGTAGCACCGTTCGCGGAAAGGCACCCTCTTGACCCAGAATGACGCCGAAACGAGCGAAGACCGTTCGAACGCCTAATTCTTGCGCAATTGCCCCTTCTTTCTCCCAACGCTTTACAACACTGGCCAAAAAATCATTTGCATCACTTTTGGAGGACTCATTAAACGTTTTGAAATCTGACATCCCGTAGTAACTTATACCTGAAGCTTGAACAAGAACTTTTGGCTTTGGATGAAGATGACTCATAATTCGAATGACCTCTTTTGTGGCTGTAATACGGCTATTCAAAATAGCCTCCTTTTTACTTTGGATCCACCGTCCGCTATTAATTGATTCCCCGGCTAAATTGACCATCGCATCGACATCCTTAAGTTCGTTTTCAGGTTGATGATCTGCAGATAGCCAATCAACATAATGAACGAATTCACTTGTTCTTTTATGATCAGAACGACGCGTCAATATCGTTACTCGATGGCCTTTTTGAGTCAACAGGTGCGTCAAGGCTTGACCTACAAACCCACTTCCTCCCGTTATAACAACATGCAATTTACTCACCTCCTGCAACTGCTTTCTTATAAGTTAGTGAATAAAATAACGGCCTAAAAGATTGCCAACAAGAAAAATCGGGATCATGAGCAGGCTGACCGGGAGACTTGCAAAAAGTAAATGCCCGTCTATCAGGCCGTGTTCGAACAAGCTGTCATAGGCAATAAGACAGTAAGGGATGAGAAGGAATAGTGCCGTTATGATGCCAGGTGTGTAGCCTTTGAAAAAGATGGACTGAACAATATGCATAATCGCTTGCAGAATAAATAAATTGAGAATAGCTGTATATAAAAGAAAGCCCCCTCCGTTTAATGTGAGATGGGCAGTCACCACTGTAGTGAATGAAATAATCAACAAAATCCAAGTAGCCGAAACAGAAAGCTGGGCAGCGGTCGAACCTAGTTTTTCCCTCATATTTAATATTAGTTGGACGAAAGATGATTTTTGAAACCTATTTTTACTTGCCTTCATGGAAGATTCAATGGTTATGATCTCTTCTAAGTCATGGAAAATAAAAATGATTGGGCACAACCAAATAATTGTATGAAGATCGAATAATTGGCGGAAAGTTTCAAACATCTTTTGCCTCCTGCTTGTTGTAGTTTTGTTCATTGTATCGGACAGACTTTAAAAATATGAAAGCTATTTGAATCCACAGATCCCTGTTTAGCTCCCTTCAGCTAATTTTTGATAATGAGCCAAGGCCAATAACGGAAAAACGTATTCGTAACAATGATAATTGAAATAAAGGGCTCCCGCCATTCCCCTTCCTTTCGGGTAGGCCTTTGCCCAATCTTTTTCTTTTCCATCTACTAAAAAAGCTGCGCCGCGTTTAATGTCAGGTGTGACTTCAGCCGCGGCTGAGATAAGTGTATCAAGGGCCCATGCTGTATGGGTGCGGGTACTTTCGCCCAACGGCACATAACAATTTTCGATATCACTTTTACAGGATTCTCCCCACCCTCCGTCTTGATTTTGAATGGCTTTTAACCAGTTTACAGCCTTCTGAATGGCAGGATGATTCGGGGAAATCCCAACCGCAACCATTCCCGTTACAGCCGCCCATGTGCCATAAATATAGACGCCCCAGCGCCCTACCCAAGAACCATCCGACTCTTGATTCTTTAACAGCCAACGAATCCCGCGTTTCACCATAGGATGATGAAAATCCAAATGGGTATAGTTCCCGAAAAACTCTAATGTCCTTCCCGTTAAATCAACCGTCGACGGATCAGTCAACAAATCCTTTCCGCCCTGGATCGGTAACAGGTTCAATATTTTCTTATTTACATTCTTTTCGAATGCCGCCCATCCACCGTCATTGTTTTGCATGGAAATGAGCCAACTGATTCCCCGATCCCATGCCTGTCGACAATCCACCTTTTCGATGGCTAACGTTCGAATCGCTCTTAGTGCTGCTGTTGTGTCGTCAATATCCGGATGGATTGTATTCAAGTCCTCAAATCCCCAGCCTCCCGGCAACAGGTCTGGTTCATGAATGACCCAATCCCCGTATTTGACATGTTGCCGGGAGAGGATATATCGGTTTGCCTTCTGGACGGTATTTGATGAATATGGGACTCCGGATTCTTGCAGAGCATAACTGATCAACGTCGTGTTCCAGACCGTAGCCGTCGCATATTGGCAGTGGAGTTCTCCATCAATCCGGCAGGTCATCGCTTTTAAGCCTTGCAAGGCACGGGTAATCACCGGATGTGTATTCGAATATCCCCTCGCCAATAAGGCAAAAATCATCATTGAAGTTGAACCGAAATAATTACATAAGGTGCCATCCGGTTCTATTCTATCCAGCATATATTGTTCGGCCCGATATAAAGCTAACTCGCGAATGTTTCCGGGGTAGTCTTTCAGGCCTTTTATCCCTTTTTGAATCGAATCGATAACCGAGCGGAATTCCGGATCTTCTGTAAAAAAACGATTTTCTTTTTTGAGATACAAATCAGAGATATCAGGAGACCGTAGCGTTCTCCTGCTAAAACCCAAATTGGCCAGAACCAGTAACGGGATGATGTTCGTTCTGCCAAACATGGAGAAGTCAAAAAGATTAATTGGAAAGGAGTCCGGTATAAGCAGCACTTCAATCTTAATGGGGAAAGGCGGCCACTCGCACTGTCCGGTTAAAGCCAACAGGACTTTAAAAAACATATGGACTTCAGTAGCCCCTCCGTTGGCAAGGATAAACCGCCTGGCTGCCTGGATATCCGGGTCATCCCGATCCCGGTAACCGGAGTAAAGAAGGGCATAATAAGCTTCCACAGTGGACGTAAGATTCCCTTTTCCTTCATCATAAAACAAACCCCATGAACCATCTTTCTGCTGTTTCCCTGCAATACGTTCCACCAGTTCTTTTATGAACGCCTCATCATTTATCTCCAATGTCCGCAATAAGATAATCATGTGACAGTCTGTTCCGATGCCGGTCTCAAAAGGATATTGCCAGGACCCGTCATCTGATTGGTCCCTAATAAACTGATCGACGATTCGGTTCATTTCCTCATTTACCCGATGTCCCATGTTACCCCCCTCTTTCGAATACTCACGTTGTATTCATATTCCTCTAGCAATATGAATATGCATTTCTTTAATGGGAGAATCGAACGCAGTTAAAATGAAATGTTGATAAGGGATGATGTATTTTTGCTTGATTCCTATTTGGATGTAAAGAAGGATTTGAAAAAAAAATTAAAAAGTAAATCTTCCGGCCTCCTGCCCTCTTTATCCGAAAACGATAAACAATGCATTCACTATATAAGAGAACAGACCAAACAACATAATCAAAACAATGTTACACGGACTCGGGCTTATTATAATTTTTATCTTGAGCATCCAGAAATCCATTGGGCCCTCCTTGGACATATGGTATCGAGGAACGTTGGCTGGAACATGACCGATTTAAAAGGGGATTTGCTGACAAAACTTCTGCCAGAAAGAGATCAGAAGGCGATTTATTCTTTTTTGGAACGCGGCAGCTGGTTGATTTTTCAAGATGTGTATCCCCAGTGTTTGATTTATGACCTAAGTTTGAAAGCCAACCAGGAAATGTTCCACCTTTTACACTTTTTTCACATTTCCACCTTTATGGAAACGATGTGGCGTTATTTTTGGAACAGCGGGGATTCCTATACTCTTGCGATTGCGACTGTGATAAATGAACAAAGTTATTTGGAAAAAAGAGTGATCCAAAATGATCATTTTAAAAAAACCGTAACCGGTACAGTCAGCTTCAAGTTGTATGATTTTTTGCGTTTCAATCACATTCTATTTCCATACTGTGCAGAGGGAAATAGGCAACAAGCCTTACTTGCCGGCGCTACCTCGCGTCATTTCACTACGCTTCACGAACGAATTTTATTCGGAAAAAGATTGTATGCCCTTCTTTTTCAGCGTACAAATATTTCAGCGGGCGTTTTGAAATGGGCGCACGATCATCCCCATACGGGTTCACGAAAAGATTATTGGCCCGATTTGTTTAACGATGTAAACGAATTTTTCCCCCGTTCCCTTTATAAACCTCGGGTCAAGAATTGTAAGTTGAGAAAAGGCGCCGCCGACCGGTTATACAGCCCACTGTTAAAATACGCCTGGCCGAATACTTCTCATGAAGATGCGGAAAGCGGCGACTGGTTTGAGGATTTGCATGTTCTGGACTATATTCATAAGGAAGTCGATGTGAATGGAGATATATTCGGGAATTATTGCAAAACGCTTGAAATAATTGAGCTTGCGGTCATGGGAAAGGAAGCCCTTCTGTTACGGGAAGAGGAATAACCATCAACGTGCGGTGATTTTGACAGCTGTTCTATATATTTGCATTGGTCGCTCCTTTCATTTTGACTTTTATTCCTCGAATTGTTGATTGTGTCATATCAGAAAGGGGAGAGTGTCAGGAAAATGCGCTTCCAAACTAAAAGCGATTAGGGTCTATTTTTACCCTCTGTCATGTATTGACGGGTACGATGCATGACAGAGGGTACAAGATAGTAAAGGGGGGATTAGACGTAGCCCTCTTAACTATCAAGAATCAGGTGAAAGTAGTAAGACGGCGGTGGAAAGATTCAACTTGAATATGATTTTACTCAGTGGTCAATTTTTAAACGTACGGGCTCGTGTCAGGAAAGAACAATGATAAAACATACGGTATCTTTTGTCTTGAAATCGTTGAAAAAGGAGACCTATGTTTGCATAATCTCGGTTACTTCGATTTAAGTGACCGGTTCCGTTATACAGCAGTTCAAATTAAGATAAATGAAACAACTATCTTGTAGACTTCAGAGCCCCCGACAACTCCAATAGAAGTTGTCGAGGGCTCTGTGTAATATTGGACTAGATCTACATTTTTTAACTTATTAACAAATTTATAAAACATAAAGATGTTATGATGACAATTTTATGCTTCAAGTCACACAAATAAAAAACCACCAATATATGTATTGGTGGAGACGGTGGGAGTCGAACCCACGTCCAGACATAACGGCACTTAAGCTTCTACGAGTGTAGTCGATATATTCGCATTTCGCGAACTCATTAGCCTATCGACAGGCGGCAGAGCAGCTAGTCTGATTGGTCTCTTCCTTCATCCTCAGACGGTGGATTCCGGCGTATCCCACTTAGAGTGAGTCCCTTACCCTACCACGTGGGCCATGGAGGGAGGAACAGCTAACGACTGTTGTTACGCAGCGAAAGCTAGGTTGTTGTTTTGTTTGCCAGTTATAGGCGTTGACGTTTTAACGAGGCCGATCCCCTCGACTCGCAACTTAAGCTCGAACTATCCCTGTCGAATCCGTAACGTCCCCATGATAGAAATGGAGCGTACGAGAGAAGAATAGTCAGCAAGTTGGCTGATATTCAATTGTCATCGGTACAGGATTAATTATAACAGATTGGTTCAAAAAAGCAATTGTAAGGTCTTGGCAGTTCTACATCTTCTGCCGATCACGGAAAGCACGTTCAATATCACGTTTCGCTTCCTTCTTCTTCAGGTCATCACGCTTGTCATATTGCTTCTTCCCTTTTCCAAGTCCGATTAAAACTTTGGCAAAGCCATTCTTTAAATACATTTTCAACGGGACGATGGTGTAACCCGTTTCTTTCGTTTCGCCAATCAGTTTACTGATTTCTTTTTTATGCAAAAGAAGCTTCCGTGTCCTTAACGGGTCATGGTTAAACTGGTTTCCCTGCTCATAAGGGCTGACATGCATATTATGAAGATAAATTTCACCATTTTCTATTTTAGCAAAGGCATCCTTTAAATTCACTCGGGCCGCACGGATTGCCTTGATTTCGGTCCCTTTCAAAACGATACCCGCTTCAAACGTTTGTTCAATAAAGAAATCATGATAAGCTTTTTTATTTTGTGCTAGTTGTTTACCTGAGCCTTTTGGCATCTAACTCTCCCCTTTTTTACATCCAATCGCGGCGAGAGGATGAAATGATCATCCCCCCGCCTCAATCTTTATCTCTTTTTTGGTTTTCTCTTGCGCTTGGCAGCTGGCGCATTTTCAAAGAATTTTTTCTTCTTTTTAGGCTTTCTATCGGAAGAAGGTGAATCTCCATTACGGCTGCCTCCACGGCCGCCGCCTTTTCCTTCGTTACGTCCGCCATTGCCGCCGCGGCCCCGTTTGCGTTCACCTGAATTGGCTTTGAATATTTTCTTCTCGCCAGATGGACGCGGACGGCTTACCTTCATGCCGATAATTTCAAAATCGATGGCGCGTTCCTCTTTATTTACGTTGGAAACACGTACGTCGATCTCATCGCCAATCCGGAACACATTACCAGTACGTTCCCCGATCATTGCCAGCTGACGCTCATCGAAGCGGTAATAATCATCCGTCATAAAGCTGACATGGACAAGTCCTTCAATGGTGTTCGGCAACTCGACGAACATCCCGAAATTCGTAACTGAACCAATGATCCCTGTATATTCTTCGCCGATTTTATCAAGCATATATTCCGCTTTCTTCAAATCATCCGTTTCCCGTTCGGCATCGACTGAGCGACGTTCACGTTTCGATGTATGATCGGCAATTTCAGGTAAAATGGTATTCCATTTCTCCTTCGTAGCTTCATCGATTTTACCTTCCACCAAGTAGGTCCTGATCAACCTGTGCACGATCAAATCCGGGTAACGGCGAATCGGTGATGTGAAATGTGTATAAAACTCAGCTGATAAACCAAAGTGGCCTAAGCTCTCCGGGTCATATTTGGCTTGTTGCATGGAACGAAGCATGACGGTGGATATGACCGTTTCTTCTGGTTTACCTGCAACCGCCTCAATGATTTCCTGTAACGCTTTAGGATGAACGTCATTGGCCGACCCCCGTACAATATATCCGAAGTTCGTAATGAATTCAAAGAAACGCTGCAGTTTTTCCGGCTTGGGATCTTCATGAATACGGTAAATGAACGGAACGTCAAGACGGTGGAAATGCTCAGCAACGGTTTCGTTGGCCGCAAGCATGAACTCTTCAATCAGCTTTTCCGCAACCGACCTTTCACGTAAAACCACATCAGTCGGATGTCCCTCTTCATCAACGATAACTCTCGCTTCATTGAAATCAAAGTCGATTGCACCGCGGTTCATTCGATTTTTACGAAGGATGGCCGCCAACTTCTCCATGTCCTGGAACATCGGCACCAAAGCTTCATAGCGTTCGAGTTGTTCTTCATCCTTATCCACAAGGATTTTGTTCACATTGCCATATGTCATACGTTCCGTCGTCTTAATGACACTTTCGAAAATATCATGATTGACAACTTCACCATTTGGCGTGATTTCCATTTCACAAGAGAGTGTGAAACGGTCGACTTGTGGGTTCAGGGAACAAATGCCATTCGATAAACGATGCGGGATCATCGGAATGACCCTGTCAACCAAATAAACGCTCGTCCCTCTTTCTAAGGCTTCCTTATCGATTGGCGAACCTTCCGTCACATAATGGCTGACATCAGCAATATGAACACCCAGCTTGTAATTGCCATTTTCAAGTTTAGAAACAGTGACGGCATCATCCAGGTCCTTTGCATCCGCTCCATCAATCGTGACCAAAACATCATTCCGCAAATCCCTGCGGCTGCCAATTTCACTTTCTTGAATAGTATCCGAAACGGCATTGGCTTGCTCCATGACGTCATCCGGGAACTCCATCGGCAAACCATATTTATGGATCACTGAAAGAATATCTACACCAGGGTCATTCTTATGCCCAAGAATCTCAATGACTTCGCCTTCTGCACTTACACGCCCTTCTGGATAAGAAGTCAGCTTGACGACAACTTTATGTCCCTCTACCGCTCCATGGGAAGCATGCTGTGGAATGAAGATATCGTTTGCAATCTTTTTATCATCAGGGATGACGAAACCAAAACTTTTACTTTCCGAGTATGTACCGACCACTTGTGTAATTCCGCGTTCAAGTATTCTGATGACCGTGCCTTCTTGTCTTGAGCCGGATGTTTCCGAAGATACTCGTACCATGACGACATCTCCGTGCATCGCTGTACCCGTTTCATTTGGCGGGATGAAAATATCATCCATACCTGGGTTATCTTCAGGTGTCACAAAAGCGAATCCCTTTGCATGTCCCGTTAATTTACCGCGGAACAAATTCATTTTTTGCGGCAGGCCGTAACGATTGCTTCTCGTTCTGACCACCAATCCCTTTTCTTCCATCTTAACTAAAGCCTTAACGAAATTCTTGAAATCTGCCGAGTCTTCGATTTTCAAAGCCTCTTCCAGTTCTTGTACGGTTAACGGCTTATATGCTTCATCCGTCATGTACGTCAGCAGCTTATTAATATGTTCTTGAATGTTATCTTCCATGAAAACCCTCCTATTCAGGGTATGATAAATTTGTTATTCGGACCAATCCAGACTTTCTAAAAATTCAAATACATCTTCATGCAATTGGTTTCGTTCTTTATCAAGAGTTATGACATGACCGGATTCTTCATACCACTTGATTTGTTTGACAGGTGATTCAATGGCATCAATAATAATATCGGCACTTTTGGGATTGATCACATCATCATGCCGGCCCTGCACGACAAATGTCGGCGCGTAAATAAGATCGACGTGCTCTCGTACATCAGTAATTAATTCCTGAAGGGCTTTTAATGTATTCATTGGTTTATCGGCAAGAAGGTCCATTTCAAGCTCTATTTGCTCTTGAGTTTTTCCTTCGTACTTCTTAAATTCTCTAGCGTACTCCAATACTCCTTTATACATCATTTCTTCACTTTTGATATACATTGGCGCACACATTGATACAATACCCTTTATAGGTACAGTGTAACCTAATTTAAGAGAAAATACGCCTCCTAATGAGAGCCCGGCAACAGCAATTTCTTCATGGCCTTCGCTTTTAAGAAAATCGTAGGCCATCATGACATCTTTCCACCAATCTGAAGGCCCCGTTTTCACTAACTCCTCTGGCGGAACGCCATGTCCTTTATAATGCGGGGCATGGCAGGTGTATCCCTGTTTCTCCAAGTAACGGCCAAGCATCCGTACATCTGCGGAATTCCCCGTAAATCCATGTAAAAGTAAAACAGCTCTTTTTCCGCCTTTAAAAGTAAAGGGCTGCTGAAGCTTGATTTTCATGATTTTTAAACTCCTTTATCGGTAAATAGAATCAAAAAAAATTCCCTATCCTATAATTAAGTACTAAAATCACTATATCTATTCATGCGACTATTGTGCAAAGAAAAAAGCCTAGCTATTTAGCTAGACTCATTTTTGATCCATTACACATCAAAGAATGCAACAAGTAAAGTTAAAGCAAAGAATAAAATGGCTAATACTACCGTTGCCCGATGTAAAACTAGGTCCAAACCGCGTGCCTTTTGCTTTCCGAATAGCTGCTCGGCACCGCCGGCAATCGCACCTGATAAACCTGCACTTTTACCTGATTGAAGCAATACCGTCACAATGAGGGCGATACTGACAATCACTAAAAGTGTTATGAGAAATGCATGCATGCAATTACACCTCCTGAAGAACCAATAAACAATTACTTTAACTTTACCACACCCACTAAATATCCACAATCTTTGTTATACTATAATGGTAAGAATTCCTAAATCCATAGTCGTTTATTTTCTTTTTGAAACAAAGTTTGAGATAATTTGCATAAAGAGAAAGAGGTGTCACCATGTTTAAGTCCATACTTCGGATTCTTGATCTCCTGACCATCCTATTCTCGGCGGTTGCCGGCTATTCTTTATGGACAGGCGGAAGCAATCTAATAAGTGTCCTATTAATCATCTTATCACCGCTGCTATTGCTGCTGGCAAAGTATCACGGAAATCGATACTTATTATTTGCTGCATATATCACGACAACCGTTTATTTTACTGCTATTATTTATAATGGACTTTCCAATAGCGGTATCGACTTTTTCCAATCAAACTTCCATGTCCTCCTGATCGGGGCAGCAGCCGTCTTGCTGAGCATCATAGCAGCGGTGATCGGGTTTGGGACCAATACCCTTACGATTCTTTGGTTATCGCTGCACGCCCTTGTCACATTCGAGACAATCAGGATGTCATCTGGTTTCCTTTCGCACTTTTGGTCTGATCCCGTCGTGGAAACCGCAATCCGTAATGATTATCCTTTTTTGTTGATGGTGGTCTGGATTGGCTTATTTCTTGATAAATATCAAAGTGAATTAACAAGGGATTACTTATCACGATAATCTTTCAAAACTATTTTTATTGGAAATCTTATATTAAAAGCAAGGGGCCTTTCATATGTTAAAACCTATATTTGCAGCAACTGCTCTATCATCATTCATTCTGATGGCTGGCTGTTCATTCGACCTGACCAGCGATGATAAAAAAGAGACAAAAGAAGAACAACCGAGCTCCCACGATAAGGAGACAGAAACTAATAAGAATAATGATTCAAATGAATCGGCCCATCGTCAGGTAGAAGTTGATGAAACGGTTAAACCCGGACAGGCTGGCCTTCAGACTTTAGCAAACCCGGAAAGCATACCTGTACTTGTCAATAAACAATACGGCCTACCGGAAGATTACAAACCTGATGACCTTATCTACCCAAAAGTGGATTTCATCTTCCAAGATAAAATTGAAAAAAGAATGATGCGCAAAGAAGCAGGAAAGGCTCTTGAAAAAATGTTCCAGGCTGCCGAAAAAGAGAACATGCACTTTGCCGGTGTTTCCGCGTACCGTTCACATCAAACACAAATCACGGTCTTTAATAACTATGTGGCGAAGGACGGGGAAGAAAAAGCGAAAACCTACAGTGCAATGCCTGGGACGAGCGAGCACGAAACAGGTCTAGCCATTGATGTCACGACCCATGACGGTGCATGTGCAGCCCAAGATTGCTTCGGGGATACGAATGAAGCGGCCTGGCTTGCAGAGCATGCCCATGAATACGGATTTATCATTCGCTATCCGGAAGGCAAGGAAAACATCACAGGCTATAAATACGAACCATGGCACATCCGCTATGTTGGCGTCGATGCAGCAACTGAAATTTACCAAACGAAGAGTACATTAGAAGAATACTATAATGCCGTTCCAGTAGAAGCTGTCTCGGATAAATAATAAAAAGGTGCCCAAATGCGGCACCTTTTTTTGTCTGGAATCCTATTAATCAAACGTTTGATTAAAGGGTTTGAATCCAGCTGGAATCATGTTTAAGGTGTAACAAGCCCCATCTTAATGAAGCATTGACTTTAAGGTTTAATAACCGTTCGAAATGAACCGGTTTTTACCTTTACAAGCACATTATTACTGATATATTGAAATGCTGTATTCTCAACAAATAGGGACTGTCCATTTGAATGCACACTCCCCCCTCATTAAACATAAAAAACCTCCCGTTCCAGATGGAATGGGAGGTGAAAAGAAATAATTATCTCCATCCGCTTCTCGTCAGAAGCGGATTTTACCGTTATTACTTCTTCAAGTTATAGAACGATTTCAAGCCGCCGTATACAGCCAAGTCACCAAGCTGGTCTTCGATGCGAAGAAGTTGGTTGTATTTAGCGATACGGTCTGTACGGGACATGGAACCCGTTTTGATTTGGCCTGCGTTTGTTGCAACGGCGATGTCAGCAATTGTTGCATCTTCCGTTTCACCGGAACGGTGGGAAACGACTGCAGTGTAGCCAGCGCGTTTAGCCATTTCGATTGCATCAAACGTTTCAGTAAGTGTACCAATTTGGTTCACTTTGATCAGGATGGAGTTGCCGATCCCTTTTTCGATGCCTTCAGCCAATTTTTTCGTGTTCGTTACGAATAAATCGTCACCCACTAATTGAACTTTAGAACCAATGCGTTCAGTTAGAAGTTTGTGGCCATCCCAGTCATTTTCATCCAAGCCGTCTTCGATGGAAAGAATAGGGAACTCATTCACTAGCTCTTCATAGAAAGCAACCATTTCTTCGGATGTAACGCCATTGCGGCCTTCGCCTGCAAGATCGTATTTGCCTGTTTCTTTGTTATAGAATTCGGATGAAGCCACATCCATGCCAAGGAAGATATCTTCGCCTGCTTTGTAGCCTGCTTTTTCAATCGCCTCGATGATGACTTGCAGCGCTTCACGGTTAGAACCAAGGTTCGGAGCAAAGCCGCCTTCGTCGCCGACAGCCGTATTAAGGCCTTTGGCAGATAGAACGGATTTCAATGCATGGAATACTTCAGCACCCATACGAACTGCTTCTTTGAAACTAGGGGCACCTACAGGAAGAATCATGAATTCCTGGAAGTCAACATTGTTATCGGCATGTGATCCGCCGTTAATGATGTTCATCATTGGAGTTGGAAGTTGTTTCGCATTGAATCCTCCAAGGTAACGATACAATGGTAAACCTGAAAATTCAGCAGCAGCATGAGCAGCAGCCATTGATACACCAAGGATTGCATTAGCTCCCAAGTTTCCTTTGTTTTCAGTACCATCAAGTTCAATCATAGTAAGGTCAAGGCCTGCTTGGTTCGTTACATCCAAACCAATGACAGCTTCAGCAATGATTTCATTTACATTATCAACTGCTTTTTGTACCCCTTTACCCAGGTAACGAGATTTATCTCCGTCACGAAGCTCAACAGCTTCGTGTTCTCCTGTGGAAGCACCTGATGGTACGATTGCACGTCCGAAGTATCCGGACTCTGTTTGGATTTCTACTTCTACTGTTGGATTACCACGGGAATCAAGCACTTCGCGTGCATATACATGTTCGATGTACGGCATTATAAATCTCTCCTTTTCCAATTCACAATTTTTATTTAGATAATAGGGATTTCCCTGTCATTTCAACAGGTTTTTCGACTCCAAGCAAATCAAGCATCGTTGGAGCTAAATCGCCTAGGATACCATCTGTTCTTAATGTTACCTGATTTTTAGTGATAATGACAGGTACGGGATTCGTTGTATGGGCTGTCATGGGATTGCCTTCAAGCGTTATGACTTCATCAGCATTGCCATGATCAGCAGTAATGATTGCTGTACCGCCTTTTGAGACGATTAAATCGACGATCCTGCCTAGGCATTCATCCACGGTTTCAATCGCTTTAATGGTAGGCTCAAGCATCCCTGAATGACCAACCATGTCCGGGTTGGCGAAATTCAGGAGGATCGCATCGAAACGGTCACCCTCAATTTGTTCCACCAATGCATCCGTCACTTCATAAGCACTCATTTCCGGTTGTAAATCATATGTAGCGACTTTCGGAGAATTAATTAAAATCCTCTCTTCACCAGGAAACTTCTCTTCACGTCCGCCGCTCATGAAAAACGTCACATGCGGGTATTTTTCAGTTTCAGCGATACGAAGCTGGGTAAGCTGGTTTTGGGAAAGTACTTCCCCTAATGTATTATCAAGATTTGTCGGCTTAAAAGCAACATATCCGTCAACTGTTTCTGAAAAATGTGTCAAGCATACAAAATGGAGGTGCAACGGATGTCCAGGACCGCGGTCAAATGAGCGAAAGTCCTCATTCGTGAACGTATTGGAAATCTGGATCGCCCGGTCTGGACGGAAGTTATAAAAGATAACGGCATCATCATCTTTAATCGTTGCCACCGGTTTACCGTCTTCCGCCGTTATGACTGAAGGTATCACGAACTCGTCAAAAATACCATGTTTGTAGGAGTCCTCGACACATTCCATAGCTGAAGAGTAAGCAGGTCCATCACCATACACCATCGAACGGTAGGATTTTTCCACACGTTCCCAGCGTTTATCACGGTCCATCGAATAATATCTTCCGGAAATGGTCGCAAACTGACCGACACCGATTTCCTTCATTTTCGCTTCCGCTTCCTTAATATAACCTTGAGCCGTTTTCGGACCGACATCACGTCCATCTAAAAATGCATGTACATATACATTTTTAACTCCTTCTTTAGCGGCCAATTTTAGCATGGCATACATATGTTCAATATGACTGTGCACGCCGCCATCTGAAAGAAGGCCGAAAAGATGAAGGTCCGTGCCTTTTTTCTTGGTATGGCTCATGGCTTCGACCAAAGTTGGATTTTCTGCAAACTCACCTTCACGGATTGCCAGGTTCACACGGGTCAGACTTTGATAAACGATCCGGCCTGCCCCAATATTCAAATGTCCCACTTCGGAGTTCCCCATTTGACCAGCAGGCAAGCCGACCGCTTCCCCGCTTGCAGTTAAATGGGAATGCGGATACTGTTCCCAAAAACGGTCAAAGTTCGGTTTTTTCGCATGAAAAACAGCATTTCCTTTTTCTTCGCTACGGCAGCCAAACCCGTCTAAGATGATAAGTGCCACAGGCGACTTACTCATAGTGACCAGCCTCCAGCAATTGTAAAAAGGAATCGGTTTTCAAGCTTGCCCCGCCTACCAACGCACCGTCAATATCAGGCTGTGCCATGTACTCTTTAATATTCTCAGGTTTTACACTGCCACCGTACTGAATCCGGATGGCTGCAGCCGCTTCATTTGAAAATTTGTCAGCCACAACTGAACGGATATGTGCACAAACTTCATTTGCATCTTGAGCAGAAGATGATTTTCCTGTTCCAATCGCCCAAATCGGCTCATAGGCAATGACGGTTTGTTTTAATTGTTCTTCAGATAATCCCGCCAAGCCTTTTTCAATCTGGCTTCCAACGAAATCATTCGTTTCGCCCGCTTCCCTTTGCTCAAGTGTTTCACCGCAACAAACGATAGGGGTTAACTGGTGTGCAAAAGCTGCATGCGCTTTTTTATTAACGCCTTCATCCGTTTCGTTGAACATTTCCCGGCGTTCGGAATGGCCAAGAATTACATAAGATACACCCAAATCAGCTAAAGCGATTGGGCTGATTTCTCCTGTGAAAGCACCGCTTTCTTCAAAGTGCATGTTCTGCGCCCCGATTTTCACATCGGTTCCTTTTGCTGCTTTAACCAGTTGGTCCAAAAACAAAGCTGGAGCACATACAACCGTATCGATTAAATCTTGCTTCGGAATCAAATTGCTCACTTCTTCTAAAAAGGCAGTCGCTTCAGATAGTGTTTTATTCATTTTCCAGTTTCCTGCAATAATCGGTTTACGCATTGGTTTCTCATCCCTTCTAAAGTTGAAATATGTAACGGTTTACGCTTATTTATCGTTCAAGGCCACAACGCCAGGCAATTCTTTGCCTTCCATGAACTCAAGTGATGCACCGCCGCCAGTTGAAATATGGGACATCTTTTCTGCTAAGCCAAACTTTTCAGCAGCTGCGGCTGAATCCCCTCCGCCTACAATGCTGTACGTATCTTTTGCTTCCGCCAATGCTTCAGCAACCGTTCTCGTTCCATTCGCAAACTTATCGAACTCGAATACACCCATCGGTCCGTTCCATATGACAAGCTTGGAGCCTTTAATAACATCCGCAAATAATTCACTAGTTTTTGGACCGATATCCAAAGCCATTTTATCATTTGGAATAGCATCGATATCAACATTCTCTGACTCTGCATCAGGTGAGAATTCAGCTGCTACAACTGCATCAATAGGCAAATGCAATTTTACGCCTTTTTCCTTTGCACTTTCGATGAAAGATTTGGCCAATTCTATTTTGTCTTCTTCCAATAAAGAATTACCGATTTCATGACCTTGCGCTTTAATAAATGTATACCCTAGTCCACCACCAATAATCAAGTGATCGACATTTTCCAAAAGGTTTTCGATAACGCCTATCTTATCCTTTACTTTTGCTCCGCCAATTATAGCTGTAAAAGGGCGTTCTGGATTGGATAGGGCTTTTCCCAGTACAGAAAGTTCCTTTTCCATCAATAATCCGGCAACAGCTGGAAGATGGTGTGCTATCCCTTCAGTTGACGCATGTGCACGATGTGCAGCTCCGAATGCATCATTTACATATACATCCGCCAGTGCAGCAAATGACTTCGCCAATTCTTGATCGTTCTTCTCTTCCCCCGGATAGAAACGAACGTTCTCCAACAACAGGATTTCGCCATTTTCCATGTTATCAATGATTGATTGAACCGATTCACCATAAGCTTCTTGAGCCCTTTGCACATCTTTGCCACTAAGTTCACTTAGTCTTTCCGCAACAGGAGCTAAACGCAATTCTTCAACGACTTGTCCTTTAGGACGGCCAAGGTGGCTGGCTAAAATGACTTTAGCGCCTTGTTCCGTCAGATAGGAAATCGTCGGCAGTGCAGCTTTGATTCTCGTATCATCCGAAATCTTTCCGTCCTGCATCGGGACGTTGAAATCAACACGGCAAAATACGCGTTTCCCCTTTAACTCAATATCTTTAATCGACTTTTTATTCATAATCCAAGAACCTCCTTAGATATTGTTATCTTATTTTTGATTCATTTAATCAAAAAGGGAGAGGGTAAATATCCCAACTCCCCTTTTCTCTTTTTCATTATAGTCGGTTTCCAGGAAATTATCCAAAAACAAGAAATGTAAACGCTTGACTGATTAATGACTAACTAATAATATCATCTTCTGCCAAGTTTTTTTAGAGGTGTGATAAAAAAAACCCCACTCTGGTGAGGTTTTTTTATTATTCTAATTACAATCCTTTTTTAGCCAAATAGTCGATTAAATCAACAACACGGCTGGAATATCCAGTTTCATTATCATACCAAGATAATACTTTAACCATGTTTCCTTCCATTACCATTGTGGAAAGGGCATCAATTGTAGATGATGATGGGTTTCCGTTATAGTCACCTGATACTAGCGGAAGTTCGCTGTACTCAAGAATTCCTTTTAGTTCGCCTTCTGAAGCCTTTTTAAATGCTGCATTCACTTCTTCAGCCGTTACGTCTTTTTCAAGTTCTGCAACAAGATCGACAACAGATACGTTTGGAGTAGGTACACGCATTGCCATACCATTCAATTTCCCTTTAAGTTCAGGAAGGACAAGTGCAACAGCTTTTGCTGCCCCAGTAGTTGTCGGAATGATATTCTCAGCCGCTGCACGAGCACGGCGATAATCTTTATGAGGCAAATCAAGGATTTGCTGATCATTTGTATATGAGTGAACAGTTGTCATCATACCGCGTTTAATTCCGAATTGTTCTTGAAGCACTTTAGCAAATGGCGCTAAGCAGTTCGTTGTACATGAAGCATTAGAGATTACATGGTGGTTTGCTGCATCATATTTTTCTTCGTTTACACCCATGACGATTGTGATGTCTTCATCGGATGCAGGAGCTGAAATGATTACTTTTTTCGCACCAGCTTCTAAATGTTTAGCAGCATCCGCACGTTTTGTGAAACGTCCTGTAGATTCAACCACTACTTCTACTCCCAGTTCACCCCATGCTAATTGTGCAGGATCACGTTCAGCCAATACTTTGACTTTATGACCATCAACAACAAGGTAATCCCCATCAACCGTTACTTTTTCATTAAGAGATCCATGAATTGAATCATATTGAAGAAGGTGCGCTAACATATTAGCATCCGTTAAGTCGTTAATAGCCACAATCTCTACCTCAGGATTACTCAATGCTGCACGAAATACATTACGTCCAATACGTCCAAAACCATTAATTCCAACTTTTACTGCCATGAAAAATTCCTCCTTTTAAGTTCGCAAATATATTAAGGGGTGTAATTCCCCTGAATTAACTCTTGGGCTGCCGCTTCATCCGTGATCAAAACGGTCGATGAAGGCGCGCCTTTCATGTAAGAACGGATAGCCTTGGCCTTAGTTTTTCCACCTGCCACAGTTATCACTCGCTTTTCAGGGCTAAGATCATCTAACTGGATGCCGACTGTCAAAACCTTATGAACAACTTTTCCGTTTTCATCGTAATAATAACCGAATGCCTCTCCTACAGCATTTCCATCTAACAGCTTCTTTAACATTTCTGGCGAAGAATTTCTTCTCTCTGCCATCGCCATGGCATCACCAATTCCATGAATGATCATATCGGCAGATTTGATTTGGGAAATCACTTCTTTAATTGCAGGTTCCTTCATGAAGGAAGCGTAAACCTCACCGCTTAATTGATCGGGTACATATAACACTCTGTAAGAGGCATGCGCCTTCTGTGCCATTCTTTCGACAATCGTATTAGCCTGGTTTTGCACTGCTTCACCAATTCCCCCGCGGGCTGGGACAAATGTCAATTTCTTCGAAGCTTCATCAGGTGACAACGAATTAGCCACTTCGGCCATTGTCGATCCACCAGTAACCGCAATGATATTCTTTGAGTTCCATTCTCTTTTCATACGGTTTGCACAAGCTTTACCCAATTCTTTTTTCACCCATGGGATTTCGTCACAATTTCCTGAGACAATAATGACCTCATCCACATGTAACAAATCCTGCAATTGCCGCTCCATTATGTCTATACCCATTACTTCACGCATTATTCCTTCTAACTTATCGAGGATTTCAATCCCTTCATCAGTCAGCGTCATACCAGAACTGAATATGTTAACCAGGTTCTGACTTTTCAGAAAATCAACCTCACTTCTAAGCGTCCGCTCAGTCAAATTAAGGCTCACGGCCAGACTTCGCCTTCCAACTGGCTGCATCATTTTGATATAACGCAGGATATCATATCTTTTTTGCATAGCCATAAGGAAATCAGGTAATAATTTTCTTTGTACCTCGAGTAATGTACGCATATTTAAAACTCCTAAAAAGTTAAGTTGGACACATAATGTCCCGCATAGTCGTTTGCTGTCCCACCTAAACCAAAAAAAATATTCCTGCTACATATTTTATTCTAGCAGGAACGGAATGTTTCTTCAAATGATTTGAAAAATTATTTTTCCACAAGCCTATTTAAAGCTGATTTATCAACATTTCCGAATTGAACGATATCATCTTTCCATTCTACAACAGGGATCATCAATCCGAATTTCTCAAGCAAATCATCATCGGTATGGATATCGATTTCCTTATACCCTATGCCTGACTCGAATTTCACTTCTTCAAGTATTTGCTTGGCTTTATCACATAATGGACATTTTTCCCTACTATATAAAACAAATGCATTTGATTCCAAACCACTCATCCTTTTCAATCATATCTTTTTCGTTTAGAAGAAGAAGGAATCCCCAATTGTTCCCGGTATTTGGCGACCGTTCGGCGTGCCAGTATAATTCCATGCTTCATTTTCAATCGTTCTGCCAAGTCTTGATCCGATAGCGGCTTTTGTTTATTTTCACCATTGATGGCTGCCTGAAGGCCTTTTTTTGCTTGCATGCCCGACATATCCTCATCAAGGCCGACTGACTGTAAAGAAGTAGTGAAAAATATCCGCATCTCTATTGTGCCAAATGGTGTCTGCACATATTTTCCTTTAACGGCCCGGCTAACTGTGGATTCATGTATGCCAAGCTCGTCGGCGACTTCTTTCATCGTCATCGGCTTCAAATAGTTCAGGCCATGATGAAAGCAAGCCGGCTGTTTTTCGACGATGCACTGAATAACCTTCAATATCGTTTCTTTTCTCTGTTGTATCCCTCTAGAGATCCATTGGTATTCCTGCCACTTATCCTGGATGAACTTTTGCACTCCCTGGTCCTTATGGCTCTTCATTCGGTTTAAATACCCTTTATCCACATTAAGATTGGGTGAGTTGCCATCATAATTCCCTACAAGCAATACCCCATCACGAACCTCCACGACCACATCCGGCACTATATAAGAAGGTTTTTCCTGAAAAAAGAGTGAAGCTGGACGCGGGTTTAACGTCTGGACATAATCAAAGACTTCTTGAATCTCCTTCATTGTAACACCGATTCTCTTACTTAAGTCCTTCCAACGCTTTTCAGCAAAATCGAGGAAATGGTTTTCTATGATCGATTCTGCCAGCAGATTCACCCCTTCTGCTTTTACCTGAAGTAAAAGGCACTCTTGAAGATTCCTAGCTGCAATTCCATGCGGCTCAAGTTGCTGTAAAATCGAAAGGCTCTCTTCCAAAACGACTGAAGATATGCCTGGAACACATATATCCTCCAGGTGAGTCCTTAAGTAACCGTTTTCATCGAGATTATGAATTAATAGCAGCATCGCCTTCTGCTGTTCACCGGAAAGTTGCTGGTGATTCACCTGGGACATGACATGCTGTTCAAGCGATAATGTATCTTCACTGATTTGTTCAATCCAATAGTTGGCATCATACGTATTTTTAAGAGTCCGTTTTCCCTTTTTCCGGTCAAAGGTTGGCTGAAATAAAGAAGATGTTGGCTGATCTAGGGACAGTAATGGATTTTCCACCATTTTATTTTCTAAGAATGCCGATAGCTCCTGTGAGGAGTATTGCAGCAATGTAATTGCTTGCATAAGCTCCTGGGTCATTGCCATCTTTAATGTTTGCTGTTGAAAAAGTCCTGCTTTCATATTCATGCTCATCGATTCATCCCTCCCCCACTCCATTTTACATTATCAGGAGAAAATTCTACACAAAAACCCATGAAAACGCTTACGTTTTTTTCTGAATAGTGTATTTGTTTTAAATACTATATGTTAGAAATGCGATTTTAACAACTACTTTTATTGAAAAATCACCATTTTTCAATGGTAGGGGTGAATAGTTTGAGGCAGGGAGTGAAATTCCAGGATTCGATGGAATTTTACGAAAATCGAGTAAATCCATCAAAAATCGCAAGGAATTATTTGATGCCTTTCATCGAATTGACCAATAAAAAATCCCCTACTTTATTAAGCAGGAGATTGGTAATGCCCTCGGCAGGAATCGAACCTGCATTTCAAGCTTCGGAGGCTTGCGTTCTATCCGTTGCACTACGAGGGCGAAATAAAATTTTTTTCGACAGACTTCATTATATGATAGAATCCCATCCTTTGCAAGGGTTATCAGGTTTAAAACTTCACCTTTTGGGTATTATGGGTAATGTGGAAATTCATCCCTGTGCGGCATAATTATAAATAAATCTAATCGGGAAGGGGACATGCCAGAAAATTGTCGAACAAATTATCCATTATAGGGTTTGTTTTGTTTGACCTAAATTGACCAAAAAGTGTATCATACATACATAAAGAATTTAAATGATTCTCTTAATCGAAGGAGGAAATGAACATGAATTTAATTCCTACAGTTATCGAACAAACAAGTCGTGGGGAGCGTGCCTACGATATTTACTCCCGTTTATTAAAAGACCGGATCATTATGCTAGGAAGTGGAATTGACGATAATGTTTCCAACTCAATTGTTGCTCAATTACTATTTTTAGAAGCAGAAAATCCTGAAAAAGATATCACTTTATACATCAACAGCCCAGGTGGAAGCATTACTTCCGGTATGGCCATTTACGATACTATGCAATATATCAAACCTGATGTATCCACTGTATGCATCGGTATGGCCGCTTCCATGGGTGCATTCCTATTGGCTGCTGGTGAAAAGGGCAAACGTTATGCGTTGCCAAACAGTGAAGTCATGATTCACCAACCACTTGGAGGAGCCCAAGGTCAAGCAACGGAAATTGAAATTGCTGCCCGCCGTATCCTTCACTTGAAAGATAAGCTGAACCAAATCTTGGCAGAACGTACTGGCCAACCTATTGAAGTCCTACAAAGAGATACGGAACGTGATAACTTCATGACCTCTGAAAGAGCTCTTGAATATGGCTTAATTGACAAAGTAATCACTCGCAGCAATCTTGAAGATAAAAAAGACTCTAAATAATAATACAAAAGGACTCGAAAGTTGCATTAAGCGACTTTTGAGTCCTTTTTCTATTATGTGAAAACTATAAAAAAATAAGAGGATGCTTGTCGGCATCCTCCTTTTTTATCCCTCTTGCTGAATGAACTCTTCCAATGCCTCTATTGCTTCCTTTTCATCGCGTCCTTCGACGATTAACTTAACGGACACGCCAGAACTGATGGCAAGGCTCATTAATCCCATGATACTTTTCGCATTCACTTTTTTTCCTTCTTTTTCAAGAAAAACATCCGAATGAAAGCGGTTAGCTTCTTGTACAAAAAGAGCGGCCGGCCGAGCTTGCAAACCTGTTTTCAGTTTTACTTCAACTTGTTTTTCCACCATCTTGATCTCCCCTGTTAGCTTTATTTTTTCGCAGCAATAGCCTCTCCCCCACGGAGCCTGTCAGCTATTTCATCAATCTTGCGTAATCGGTGATTAATCCCTGACTTACTGATGTTTCCTCCTGATACCATTTCTCCAAGTTCTTTTAAGGTTATATCTTGAAATGCTACCCTAAGCTCTGCAATTTCCCGGAGCTTATCTGGTAAAATGTTTAGTCCTACCGTATCCTCAATGTAATGGATATTTTCAACCTGGCGCAATGAGGCACCAATCGTTTTGTTCAAATTGGCTGTTTCACAATTCACAAGTCGATTTACTGAATTACGCATATCACGGACAATCCGTACATCCTCGAACCTTAATAAGGCTGAATGGGCACCAACTATGCTTAAAAACTCAGCGATCTTTTCGGCTTCTTTCAAATAAATGATGTACCCTTTTTTGCGTTCAAGCGTCTTGGCCTTCAAGCCAAACTTATTCATTAGCTCACAAAGGGCATCATTGTGCTCTTTATAAAGTGAGAAAATCTCAAGGTGATAGGAAGACGTTTCCGGGTTATTCACCGAACCTCCCGCAAGAAATGCACCTCTTAGGTATGAACGCTTACAGCATTTCTTCCCAACAATAGTGTCGGATATAGCATGGAGAATTTCAAAGCCGTCGCCTAAAATTTCCAAATCGGTTAAAACCCGCTGCCCTCCAGATGACATCCTGACAATATAAACATTATTTTTTTTAAGCTTCATCTTTTTACGGACCAAAAGCTCGACCTGGACCTCATAACTTTTTTTCAGCAGCGTATAAATCCTTCTGGCAATCGCAGCATTCTCAGTTTGAATATCCACGACAAGCTTTCGATTAGAAAATGAAAGGGATCCGTTCATCCGGATAAGCGCACACAATTCCGCTTTTCCGCAGCAATCCTTTCCCTCTAATGTAGTAAGCTCTTTTTTCGTTTCTGAAGCAAAAGACATCCATTTCACCCCCAATCGAACGCAGGTAATCTATTTTTATCAATCAAAAAACCGTCCCCGCTTATATCTACGGAACTATGTGGCTTTTTGTTTCATTTACAAGCATATTATAAAGCAAATCCGCCACTTTTTTCGTGTCATGGCGTATTACATTTCCTTCATAGCTGAAAATGCGTTCTTGTATGATTTCAAGACCCATTCGTTTTAAACTTTCCACATCATACATGACCGGTTTGGCATATTCAGCTTGATAACGTTGCTGAATCTCGGTCGGTATTTCCTCATTATTAACCAGTATCCTGTCAATATATGCATTTCCCATATGGTCATATATAGCTTTTATATGATCGCTCGCGCTATAATCCAGCGTCTCGCCGGCTTGTGTCATCAAATTGCAAATGTACACCTTCTTAGCCTTGGAGCGGCCAACTTCCTCCCCTAGGCCCGGGACAAGTAAGTTAGGCAGAATGCTAGTATATAAGCTTCCTGGACCGATGACAATAAGATCTGCATTCTTGATTTCCTGGAGGGTTTCACTGAGCGGCTTTATATGTTGAGGAGACAGGAATACTTTTTTTATTTTCTTTCCTGAAAAGGGGATCTTGGATTCTCCTGTAACAATCGTTCCGTCATCCATCTCCGCATGGAGAACCACACTTTGGTTGGCAGCCGGGAGCACTTTACCACGGACATTAAGGAATTTACTCATTTCCTGGATAGCATGGACAAAATCTCCGGTCAACGAGGTCATTGCCGCCAGAATCAAATTCCCAAGCGAATGCCCGGATAGCTCATTTTTACTCTGAAAGCGATGTTGAAACATTTGTTCAACAAGAGGCTCTACATCCGATAACGCAGCTAGAACGTTACGAATATCACCTGGCGCGGGGATATCCATATCCTCGCGAAGGCGACCCGAACTTCCGCCATCATCAGCTACCGTGACGATTGCCGTTATATCCACTGGATGCTTCTTTAAACCCCTTAACAAAACGGGAAGGCCGGTTCCCCCTCCAATGATCACAACCTTAGGTTGCTTCTTATTATCTAACATCTGCTTTCCCCTTACTTTTTTCGATATCGCGATGTGATACTTGAACGCTGTAATCCTTTTTGAAGTGGTTTGAAATATATTCCGTCAATGCTACAGATCGATGCTGACCGCCTGTACACCCAATCGCAACGACAAGCTGTGCTTTCCCTTCGCGTTTATAATGGGGAAGCATGAAGGCAAGCAGGTCGGTTACCTTTTCCAAGAACTTTTGAGTCTCACTCCATTTTAAAACGTAACTTGACACTTCCTGCTCCAAACCAGTCTTTGGCCTCATATGATCAATATAATATGGATTTGGCAGGAAACGTACATCAAACACGAGGTCGGCATCTATTGGCAGACCATGCTTGAACCCGAAGGACATGACATTGACTGTGAAACCTACACTTTTATCCGCAGAAAATTCCGAAGCGATTTTCTCCCGCAATTCGCGCGGTTTCAGTTGTGAAGTATTAAAGATCAACTGAGCCCTTCCCTTTAATTCGTCCAAAAGTTCCCGTTCCATTTTAATGCCTTCCAATGGCCGGCCTAATGGAGCAAGGGGATGGGTCCTTCTCGTTTCCTTATACCTGCGTACCAAGGAATCATCATCAGCTTCAAGAAAAAGGATTCTTGGTGATACTGCCGCTGATTCCGTTAATTTATCCAGTGCAAGAAATAAGGAATCAAAAAACTCTCTTCCCCTCAAGTCCATGACAAGAGCCACTTTATTCATCTTATTCCCGGAGTCCTTCATTAACTCCAAAAACTTTGGCAATAGCGTGGGCGGCAAATTATCGACGCAAAAAAAGCCGAGGTCTTCAAAGCTTTGAACCGCCACTGTCTTGCCTGCTCCTGACATTCCGGTTATGATGACCAATTGCGTTTCATTCATCTCCCCTGTACTCATAGTTCTCCGCCCCCATATATAGCATCTTTTTTATATTGAATATTAACCTGGATCTAATCGATAAGAGAGTAACTTAAACTCAGGCGTATAGGTAAACGTTCCATAAATGATTCCACTTCCATGAACCATATAGTCCAGAATATGAAAATCACCCTCAGCCATTTTCAGCTTTTTAACATCATCAACCGGATGCCAGCTAAGTTCCCCTTCTTCACAAACATCCACATTGACACCATCTGAATCCGTCGCAAAGAAAGTGAACATCATCCACTCTGATAAAACTTTATCCCCGTCCTTCATAATGAAGGTGAAAATACCTTTAATGGAAGGGTTTTTCAAATAAACTCCTGTTTCTTCGCGATATTCTCTAATACAAGCATCACGTATAGATTCACCAGGCTCCATCTTGCCGCCTGGGGCTACCCACCATCCGCGTCTAGGTTTTTTCAATAAGAGGATTTGATCATCCTTAATCAATACACAGTTTGTGACACGCTGCACGTTCTTCACCTCAATTGGCCTCTGCTCGACTATAGAAACCTTCCCCCTTCTTCTTGAAGAGATTCAGTTTATATCCTTAAACTGCGGATATCCATTTGGCGATTTTCAAATGCTAATAGTTCAAACAAGTTGTATTTTACATCTTATTACCTTTTGACAGTTATGTTTAGTATATCTTATCATTATACTATTTTTGAAATGAGCTAACAATAAAGGAAACTTCCTGCATTGGGGGAATATTCATTCGCAAGGAATCACTGAGTAAGTCTTTGTCTCCTGCTTAACTCCTATTCTTCTCCACTTTCCCTGCCTAAATTCAAAGAGATGGCTTACTTCACATTCCAAGTAATAAAAATTTACCTAAAAATTGGAACTAAGGATATAGTCTTAAAGCATGACACAAAAAAAAGGACACAGATACTTAATCTGTGTCCTCAAACGTTTATAATTAAAGGGGGTCAACTTTCTACCCCTACTATACACAATCATTATTTCACACGTGTTACAACATCGTTAAAACCGAATTACGAAGTGTGAACTTTTGTCCAATCAAGCCTTTGGTTGTAATTTTTCTTGAAGTTCCTCAACATAATGCTGAGCGGATTGAGCGGCAATGCTTCCATCACCTGTAGCTGTAACGATTTGACGCAATGTTTTTTCACGAACGTCACCAGCTGCAAAAATACCCGGGACGTGTGTCTCCATCCGATCATTCGTTTCAACATAGCCTGCAGCATTCAAGATGCCCAAGTTCTCAAATGGTTTAGTTAAAGGAAGCATTCCGATATAAATGAATACCCCGTCTGCATCCATCACTGTCTCTTCTCCGTTTACAGTGGAAACTAGAGTGACACCGCCTACTTTGCCGCCTTTTTCATTGATTTCCTTCAAAGTATGATTCCAGATGAAGTTAATTTTCTCATTAGCAAACGCACGATCTTGAAGAATCTTTTGAGCACGAAGTTCTTCACGTCTGTGAACGATCGTCACTTTTGAAGCAAAGCGGGTCAAGTACACTCCCTCTTCAACAGCAGAGTCCCCTCCGCCGATAACGAACAGTTCTTTTTCTTTGAAGAATGCTCCATCACAAACAGCACAATACGATACACCGCGGCCGCCCAATTCCTTTTCGCCAGGAACGCCGATTTTCTTGTATTCGGCACCCGATGAAATAATGATTGAACGTGCTTTAAATTCCTTGGAACCGGCTTTGATCGTTTTATACTCTTCACCGTCAATAATTTCCTTAACGTCCCCATAAGCATATTCCGCACCGAATTTCTTTGCATGGTCAAACATTTTAGTTGAAAGTTCAGGTCCGAGGATTGTGTCGAAACCAGGATAATTTTCAACTTCCTCTGTATTGGCCATTTGCCCGCCAGGTACTCCGCGTTCTAACATCAATGTTGAAAGGTTCGCACGTGATGTATAGACAGCCGCCGTCATCCCTGCAGGGCCAGCACCAATAATAACAACGTCATAAATTTTTTCAGACATGTTCTCACTCCTCCATATTCCATTAAAATGGAACCTTCACTACGGTTAGTGTTCCCTACCTATTATCCTATATAACAAATAATTTTTCGTCCAAATATATGCTCACCCCAGAAGGGTTTGAACCAATTTTACGTACTTCGATAAGGTGGACACAGAAATGAAATGTTTGTCCGCGATTGCCTGTTTGCTTGCCTTCTCATTTTTAAGCTGATTCCACACGTACTCCACCGCAGATGCCCAGCCTGCTGGATTGTTTAGCTTCTGCTCGGATTTCACCGCCTCGATAAAGACGGAAAACCACATTAAATAGAGCCCGGCTTCATCTAATTGTATCGGTTGGAAATGCTGATATAATAACTCAGCTGTGCGATCGGCAAAATCAATCGGTGTTAATTGGCGATCTTTAGCAGGAGCTTGCACAAGATCTGCATAATCACGTTCCAAATCAGTGAAATTCTGATTTAGGTTGAGGACCTGGTTTTTCAGTAGCTTCTGTTTATGGACGGAATGCTTCAGAAGGAAAATGGCAAACAGCCTTTCCTCAATGAATTCGCTTTCCAGCCTTTTTATAATAGAAGGAAAATGATGTTCAAAACCATCTGAAGTCGCATTCATATCTCCCCATGGCTCCATGCCTTCCTTTTCCGGGTTCATTTCCACGACCTTTTTCCATGCCTTTCTGGCAGCCTGTTCATGACCTAAGTGGAAAGCGGAGATAGTAAGCCAATAATAGAAGGTTCCATCTCCTTCAAATCCCTGCTTTTGTAATACTTTTAGCCATTTATATGCAGATGCGTAATTTCCGATCAATGCGAAGGTCGCTCCAAGCTTGAAACGATGTTCGGATAGCATCGGCCGAATTTTCTCCAGCATCTGTATGAGCTCTTCAACCTTTTCTTCATCCTGTTGATAATGATGAAAAACAACAAGGTTACAAAGCGCATGCAGGTTTCCCGGACTTTTTTCCAGTACCCCATCCAGTGTTTCAAAGGCTTCATTTACTTGACCGAGATAGAAATAGGCAAGTGCTAGATTATTATAAGCGGACCAGTAATCCTCGTATTCAGCAATCGTTTCTTTCAGTACTTCGATTGCCTTCGGGAAATTCCCTGATTCCAGATACTCGCGGGCTTTTTCCTGTTTGGTAATGAGCCCATCATGCTTAAAGAGATTTTCTTCTGACTCATCCGACTCAAAAGTTATCAATTCAAGCAGATCTTCTGCGTCATCGCTGAACTCCCCGTCTTCTTCTTTATCAAGATAAGCACTGGCGTGACGGTATGCCTCCTTGAACATGCCTAAGTGGGCATAATTATTTGCCAGGAAGTAATGACATTCCGACATATAGGGATCCATCACATCCAAGATGTTTTCCAAAAGGTTGTTTGAATAATTATATTCACCGATTTCTGAGCATGTAATTGCCAATTGACAGGCTATCATCGGTTCTGCAGGTTCAAGTTCCAGCGCACGTTCCAGGTATTTTTTTGATTTGGGTAGTTCTCGTCTATGATAAGCTTTTAAACCCTTGGTGAAATAATACTCACCTGTTGGGTGAAAAGTTAGAATTTTTGCCTGTTGGCCAAATTTAGAGTCTTTACTCATGTAATCCTCCATCTACAAGTTGATTAACCATAGTATTATAACATATTGGACTAAATTTGCCGAACAATTCAAGAAAATGGAAAACAGGAATCACCATGCTTTCTTTAAGAAAAAATTGAAGTATATTCCTAGTCAAATGGGGGGTCAAGATTGCTGATCGTATTCGAAAATACAAACAAAAGTCCTTTTAAAGTAAAAAAAACCCTCCTATTGACGGAGGGATTTTACCATTCATTCAGTTTCTTTTGGATCATCCTTATCGGAATGTCTAGCCTTCAATACATCAAGCACCGCTTGGAAAGGCAATTCCTGTTCCTGAAGAAGAACGAATAAATGATAAAGGAGATCGGCACTTTCCATGGAAAGTTCCTCTGCATCGCGGTTTTTAGCAGCAATGATCACTTCCGCGGCCTCTTCACCGACTTTTTTCAGGATTTTATCAACGCCTTTTTCGAATAAGTAGGTTGTATATGAACCTTCAGGCATTTCCGATTTTCTTTTTTCAATCAATTTTTCTAATTCCGTCAAGAAAGTCACATTCGCCTGCATGGCTTGTCCAGCTTCATTGTTTTGGTAAATCGATTTGCTAAAACAACTTGTTGCCCCTGTATGACACGCTGGACCTGCAGGAACGACTCGAACCACCAATGCATCTTGATCGCAGTCATACTTCATTTCGATGATTTTCTGGGTATTGCCGCTGGTCGCCCCTTTATGCCATAATTCATTGCGCGAACGGCTGAAGAAGACCGTTTCACCTTTTTCAATCGACAATTGCAGCGATTCTTGGTTCATGTAAGCAAGTGTCAGCACTTCGCCGGTTCCAGCATCTTGAATGATTGCCGGTATTAGACCTTTATCGTCGTATTTAATAGTTTCAAGATTCATCGTACAACCACTCCTTGTTGTTTGAGAAACACTTTAACTTCTTTGACGGATGTTTCTTTATAATGAAAAATTGATGCGGCTAATGCTGCATCCGCTTTACCTTCTTCAAAAGCTTCCTGGAAATGCCCCGCGTTTCCTGCACCCCCCGAGGCGATGACCGGCACCGAAACAGCTTCAGATACTGCTTTTGTTAAAGCGATATTAAACCCTTGTTTCTCCCCATCACAATCCATGCTAGTCAATAAAATTTCACCTGCACCGCGGATTACGGCTTCCTTCGCCCACGCGATCACTTCCCATTCAGTCGGTTTTCGACCGCCGTGGGTGTATACGCGCCATGATCCAATCTCTTCGTCATATCTGGCGTCTATAGCGACCACGATACATTGGGCCCCAAAATAATCAGAACCCTCATTAATTAAATCAGGCCGCAGAATGGCAGCTGTATTTAAGGATACCTTATCGGCACCGGCTCGTAAGATCTTCTTCATATCCACCAATGAATTTATGCCACCGCCCACCGTGAACGGGATTGCCAAGCTGCCCGCTACCGCTTGAACGACGTCGACGATCGTTTCCCTGCCTTCATGTGATGCGGAAATATCCAGGAAGACAAGCTCATCGGCACCTTCTTGGTCGTAAAAGGATGCAAGTTCGACCGGATCTCCAGCATCCCTAAGGGAAACAAATTGTATACCTTTAACTACACGCCCATCCTTTACATCGAGACATGGAATAATTCGTTTAGTGAGCATTTAACCACGCACCTTTTCTAGTGCTTCTTCTACAGTAAAGCGATTGGTATAAATCGCTTTGCCAATGATTGCCCCTGCAATGCCTTGAGCTTCATACTCTTTGAGGGTGATAAGGTCTTCGAGTGAACTAATGCCTCCTGAAGCGATCACGTTTTTACCAGTTGCCTCCGCCATCGCCAATATACCTTTCACATTCGGACCTGAAAGCATGCCATCTGTCGCGATATCAGTCACGATAAAGGTCTCTGCACCAGCATCGGCCAGTAATTTGCCAAGATCTATCGCAAGGGTTCCAGACGTTTGAAGCCAACCATGCGTTGCAACCATGCCATCCTTCGCATCTATCCCGATTGCGATATGACTTCCATATTTCTTAAGCATATCTTTAGTGAAAACAGGGTCTGAAACGGCCGTACTGCCTAGAATGACACGTTCCACTCCATTATCCAGATAATGGGCTATATCCCGTTCCGTGCGGATACCGCCGCCGATTTGGATGCTAGCCCCTAACTCCTTTGCGGCCCTGATCACATATGAATCATTGATACGTACTCCCTCTTTAGCTCCGTCAAGGTCGACCATATGTATCCAATCGGCTCCTTGGTCTGCAAAGCTTTTAGCCATATCGAAGGGGGAATCGCCATAAACGGTTTCCTGATTGTAATCTCCCTGGATTAAGCGGACGCACTTGCCTCCGCGCATATCAATCGCCGGGTAAATAGTAAAGTTGCTCATGCTCTTTCCTTCCCTCCTACTAATGACAGATAATTTCTCAAGAGTGACATGCCCATCTGCCCGCTTTTTTCCGGATGGAACTGCATGCCGAATACATTCCCTTTACCGACGATCGCCGGCACTTCCACATCATACGTCGCTGAAGCGGTAATAAATGATACATCCGTATCGACGTAATAAGAATGGACGAAATAAACATGTTCCTCTTCCAGCCCAACATTCACTGGTGACGAGTTTTTAAATTCAAGACGATTCCAGCCCATGTGCGGCACTTTATAAACCTGGTCATTCACATCCACTCCCTTAAAACGAACCACTTTACCCGGGATGAGCGATAATCCTTTTGTTGGTCCATTTTCCTCACTTTCATCAAAGAGAAGCTGCATACCAAGGCAGATGCCTAATAGATAACCCCCACCTGCTACATATTCCTTCAGGAATTCATCTAGCTTTTGTTTTTCCAAAAGACCCATGGCATCCCTGAAAGAGCCAACGCCGGGGAGAATGATCCCTTTCGACTTTGAGAGTTCTTCAGGGTCATCGGAAATGAATGAATCGGCACCAAGACGCTCCAGCCCTTTACTTACAGAAAATAAATTCCCCATGCCGTAATCGACAATCCCGATCATTTACAACATTCCTTTCGTTGAAGGGATGCCTTTGACCCGTGGATCGATGGTCGTAGCGTCATCCAATGCCCGTCCTAGCGCTTTGAATATAGCTTCGATTATATGATGTGTGTTGTGACCGTAATGAACGACTACATGCAGGTTCATCCTGGCTTCAAGAGCGAATTTCCAAAGAAACTCGTGCACCAGTTCAGTATCGAAAGTACCAACCTTTTGTGAAGGAAACTCAGCCCGGAACTCTAAATGCGGACGATTACTTAAATCGATGACAACCTGGGCGAGTGCTTCATCCATAGGTACGAAAGCATTTCCGTAACGTTTTATCCCGCGCTTGTCTCCAAGGGCCTCCAATAACGTTTGACCCAAGCAAATGCCAATATCTTCAGTTGTATGGTGATCATCCACATCTGTATCTCCGTTTGCATCTACAGTCAAATCAAACTTCCCATGTTTCGTGAACAAATCCAACATATGGGTCATAAACGGAACGCCCGTCTTAATGGAGGAATTACCTTCACCATCCACACCAAACTTCAAACTGATTTCCGTTTCGTTCGTCTTTCGCTCCACACTAGCAAAACGTTCCATTACAACTCCTCCTCATCGGGGTAAGACCCCTTTTCCCAAGATGTCAAAAGCATATCAAAAGTCTATATTTCAGTATTTTTCTTTATTTCGTAAGGATTCAGACATTATTTCTCGGATTTTTTCACACCCCGTGATTCGATGGCACGGGCATGAGCCTCAAGTCCTTCCATACGGGCAAATGCAGCAATTTTTTCTGCATTTTTGCGGAAGGCCGTTTCACTATACATGATGATGCTCGATTTCTTTTGGAAATCATCGACATTCAGCGGGCTGGAAAAACGGGCGGTTCCATTGGTAGGCAACACATGATTGGGACCTGCAAAGTAATCCCCTACAGGCTCCGAACTAAAGCAGCCAATGAAGATTGCCCCGGCATGGCGGATTTTAGCCATGACTTCAAGTGCATCATCGGTCACAATTTCCAAATGTTCCGGTGCAAGTTCATTTATGGCATCAATAGCTTCTGCCATATTCCCGCAGATAACAATTCTTCCATAGTCCCTTATGGCTGCTGAGGCAATATCATGGCGTGGTAGTAACGCCACCTGCTTGGTCACTTCTGCGGCCACTTCTTCCGCAAGGGATGTTGACGTAGTCACCAAAACACTGCAAGCACGAGTATCGTGCTCTGCCTGTGATAGCAAGTCAGCCGCAACTTCTGCGGCGTTGGCGGATTCGTCCGCCAATACCGCTATTTCACTTGGTCCCGCAATCATATCAATGGCGACATCTCCGAATACTTCCCGCTTCGCTAGCGCCACATAAATATTTCCCGGTCCAACTATTTTATCGACTTTTTTTATAGTTTCCGTCCCATAAGCAAGAGCGGCTATGGCCTGAGCCCCGCCAACTTTATAGATTTCCGTAACTCCGGCAATTTTGGCAGCTGCCAAAACCGCCGGTGATAACTTCCCATCTTTCCCCGGAGGAGATACCATAACGATCCGTTCCACTCCCGCTGCCTTAGCAGGCAGCGTATTCATCAGTACAGACGAAGGATACGCCGCTGTGCCCCCAGGTACATAAACGCCCACAGCATCAAGAGGTGTTAATTTTTGTCCTAACATCGTTCCAGTATCATCAGTCATAAACCATGAATTTCGAATTTGTTTCTCGTGAAACAATTGAATATTAGTTGCTGCTTCTTGAATAATATCAAGCTGCTCCGGAGTCATGGACGCTGCTGCTTCTTCCATTTCCTGTTCCGATACAAGTAATTCTTCTAGACTGACACCATCAAAACGTTCAGTATAGCTTTTTAAAGCAGCGTTCCCACTTTTCCTGACATCATAAATAATATCCTGAACCGCTTTTCTTTGATCGGCAGTACCTGCATCAACTGAACGTTTCAGTGAAATCCCTTCTGCAAACCGTCCTATTTTCATACGTACACCTCCTTTACTCTTCAATAATTCCTGCTAGCCGATCCACAATTTCAGTAATCCTTGCTTCTTTAATTCGATAGCTGACAGGGTTTGCCACCAGCCTAGAAGTCACATCGGCTATTTTTGCATATTCTACGAGACCGTTTTCCTTCAATGTCCGTCCCGTTGAAATGATGTCCACGATTCGTTCAGCTAAACCAATTAACGGTGCTAACTCAATAGACCCATTCAACTTAATAATCTCAACTTGTTCTCCCTGCTCGCGAAAGTAACTGGAGGCAACATTCGGATATTTACTGGCTATTTTGGGGGCGATGTCACTTATTTTAGTACCAGGCAGACCCGCCACGGCTAAGTAGCAGGCACTGATTTTCAAATCAAGTAACTCATATACATCACGTTCTTCCTCCAACATGACATCCTTCCCTGCAATTCCAATGTCAGCAACGCCGTGCTCCACATAGGTTACGACATCCATCGGTTTAGCTAAAATGAAACGCAGATTCTCCTCTTCCACTTCAAGGATCAATTTCCGGGAATCATCAAACTCAGGAGGGAGACGAAAACCGGCCCTTCTTAATAGCTCTGCCGCTTCTTCAAATATTCTCCCTTTTGGCATCGCAATCGTTAAAAAGCTACTTTTCATCTTTTCCATTCCCTCCATTCCCAACAAATAAATGCACTTCAGAAAATGTTCTTGTAAAAGCATCGACATTTTGAACCACTGTAATATCTTGAATTGTTACTAATTTTCCTTCGGATCGTTTTGTTCTTGCAAATTCAATTGCTTCCAATCTCCGTTCGGGACTGAATAAAATACATTCCGGTGCGACAGGCTGCATCGGCTCCCCAAGAGCTTCGGCAAGGTGATCCATCCGGATTGCAAAACCTGTGGCAGAAGCATTCCAGCCGAACTTTTCAAGCAGATTATCATACCGTCCACCATTGCCGATTGGCGAACCCACATGTCCCGCATACACTTCAAATAAAGTTCCTGTGTAATAACTCATATGACTGACCAATGTTAAGTCGAAGCTAACATATTGATCGACGCCAAATTCTTTCAACTGCGCTGACAATTGCTTCAGTTCAGCCAAAGAATCTTGTCCTTTATTATTTTCAACCAACCCTAGCGCCTTTTTAAGGGTGCCTTCACTGCCTCTTAAGGAGGTAAATTCGATAAGCCGCTGTTTATCAATGGATGAAAGCGGCAGCGATTTTACATGCTCCCGAAAACCAACATAATTCTTTTCATATAAAAACTTCCTTAATATAGAGGCTCTTGCCTCCGTACCTAGAATGCTTAAGAAAAATTCTTGTAAAAATCCGATATGTCCAATGGAAATCTTAAATTCCTGAAGACCGGCAGCCTTTAGAACATCCGCAAGCAGGGCAATCATTTCAGCATCTGCACTTATGGACTTATTTCCGATACACTCAATACCAATCTGTTCAAACTCTGCCGGCCGGCCTCCTTCACGCTGCTGTGCCCGATATACATTCGCAGAATAGGCCAGGCGAAGCGGAATTTGCTGTTTTAATAATTTGGATGCTGCGACTCGTGCAATGGGGGCTGTCATCTCGGGACGCAGTACGAGCGTATGTCCCTGAGAATCAAGAAGTTTAAACAATTGCTGATCTAAAATTGCCGAAGCCTCACCAATTGTTTCATAATATTCCAAAGCAGGCGTTTCAATAAATTGATAACCCCACTTCTTGATTTCATCACTCATTTTATTTCTGGCCGTCACTTTCGTTTCATACAGCACCGGCAATGTATCTCTCATACCTAATGGTTTCTCAAACATAAATGGCTTCGTCACGACTGCACTTCCTTTTGAAATATTAATTACTATATATATCCAATCGGTCCTCCTATAGGCAAAAACCAATGTCTTTGCCATAATTCCCTTTTGTATCCCTTTATGTTTCCAAGATTGCAGGCTTAAATCCAAATTTCAGATAACCTATAAAAATATTATCAAATAAAATGACATAATCATATAAATACTCACAATAATCTATTAAATTACTTTAGTTCGCTAATATGGTAGCAGAGTGAAGTTACTAATAGTTTACCCCTGCCCCCACCTAACGTCAAGAAAAAGGTGAGGAATTCCATGACTCCAATCCCATGACGGTCTTTGATATTTCTTCCTGACCTTTTTAAGGTCAATTGGAAGGAGCCACACCCTTTTCCCCGGATAAATATTCCTATCTTTAGCCATTCATTGTTATTAATGTATACCTTTTGGTTTAGCTGTTTTATAATATTAGGAGTTTGGTATTATTATAAATTTTTAGGGGGAAATGGAATTGAAGAAGTATTTTTCTTTTTTTGTGGCTCTTATCGTACTTTTTTCGCTGGGTTTTAGTGGAACAAAGGGTTTTGCCGCCACTAAGATCGACAAGCATGAGCTTAATGGGTACCTTTCTGAAGTCAGAATGACACAAGAAGAATTGGAAGAGTATTTAGCCTATTACGACTTAACATTGAATGAATTTGAATCTGTAGAAGAGTTGCGTGATACATTAGGACCGGCCGTCACTCCTAAGACTTTAAAGGATCTACTGAAAGAATATGAAATGACCGAAGCTGAACTTACCGAATTATTAATAGATTACGGTGAATTGGAAAAAGGAGATTCTATCATGGATACCTTCCACTTCATTTACGACATAGAAGATATCATCGATTTAGAAATGGGTTATGATGATGAAGATGATGAAGATATCATCAATTTAATGGATGGGCTCTTTTCTGAGATCGATCTTACAGACGAAGAGCTGGACAGATTCATGAACCATCTTTTACCTATCGCCGAGGACCCAACTTTTGAAGATCGTTTAATGGCGATTTCCGATAGGATGAACAAACTCGAATATTTTGAAACAATTGATGAATTGTCTGCAGAGCAAGTGGCAGAGTTGCTTTCTATATATAATGATCTGCAAAACTTGCTGCAAATTAAATTTAAATTCGCCTTAATTCATGATGGCGTCACTACAAACCTATCCCTTGAGGCTTTATTCCAGCTTAAGGAATTGAAGAATGCTAGTTTACTAGTTTCCATTTATGATTTAAACGGCAATCTATTGCTCGATTTTATATTGACAGGTGAAATGATTGGTTCCGATTTAGTGAAAGAAACCGGTAATGACATCAAACAGTCCACTGAGGTCATTTCTAAAGTGGCTGAAGTAAAAAAAGAAAAGAAGAAACCCGCAAAACACGCAAAACCCGTACATAAAACGGAAAAAGGCGGAGTGCTTCCTAAAACGGCTGGTAATTACCTATTCGGTGCTTTAATCGGTTTAGTGATGATGGGCATTGCTTTCGGATTAATTAGAAAAGCGAGACTTGCAAATTAAGATGAGCAAAAATAGGCAAACCAGGCATAAGAGAAAATGGTTACTCATCACTGCTGTTTGCTTTTTAAGCTTAGGTTTTTACTTTACAACGACAAACGCCTATACACTATTAAAAGGCTATGCCATATATAAATGGAATAAGTCTGAAACACCCGAGACGACGGAGCTGATCGAGGCGACGGCTAAGCTCCCAGGACCGAAGGCGAAAGCAGATATTCCCGATGGGACTGAACTATATGATGAACGGCCGAAGACAGGTGATTTGATGGGTGAGCTTTATATCCCAAAAATCGAGGCAACACTCCCAATTTACCATGGAACGGATGACGATGAACTCAAAAAGGGTGTCGGTCATTACGCTGGGTCGGTTCTACCGGGTGAAAAGGATAATTCCGTTTTATCCGGACATCGGGATACCATCTTCAGAAAGCTTGGTGAGGTTGGAAAAGGCGACCTGCTAATCACCAAAACAGAAGCTGGTACGTTTACCTATAAAGTGAGGAAAGTCCGTATCGTCGATGCTGATGACCGTACCGTGATCGTTCCCAAACCTAAAGCTACACTTACTGTAACAACCTGCTATCCTTTTTCATATATTGGTAGTGCACCGGAACGATACGTATTGGTTGCCGATTTATTGAAAACGGAAATAGATAAATGAGATATGAGGGCTGAAGTTGTTCAGCTCTCTCTTCATTAATCTTAAAAAGATTGTAGGTGGACAAGCTGAGTATGGATAAACAAGCACAGGAAAAGTTTTTTCAAATTTTGAAAGACACTTATGAAACGACAGTGAACAAGGAAAATATATCGATTAACGAAGTCATAGATCATCTAAAGAATGAACTGACACCGCTATACCCAAAATGCCATTAAAAAGACCTGCCGCATATTTGGGCAAGTCTTTTTTCATAAAGAAGTTTGCTGATCCCTCTCAAGCATTTCCTCTTTCGTATATATGATTTTCATTGGATTCCCCCCGACAAAAGCTCCCTCTGGAACATCCTTATGGACAAGCGTCCCCGCAGAAACAATCGCTCCATTACCAATTGAAAGCCCTGGAAGAATGGTCGAATTAGCTCCAATCAATACCTCATCCCCAATGACTACATCTCCTAAACGATATTCATGAATTAAATATTCATGAGCCAGAATCGTCGTATTATAGCCAATGACTGTATTAATTCCCACGGATATTTTTTCAGGGAACATCACATCCGGCATGACCATCAAAGCAAACGAAGTATGCTTTCCGACTTTCATATGTAAAAAAGTCCTGTAAAGCCAATTCTTCATGCCTAAAAACGGTGTATAACGCGCTAACTGAATCACCACAAAGTTCTTCACGACTTTCCAGAATGGTACGGTCTTATACACATGCCAAAGTGAATTAGCCCCTTCTACCGGATAGCGGGTCGTGCGTCTCATTTTCTAACCTCTGTAAGCTTTTCAATCTCTATGATATTCAGCAAGTCAGCCATTTGCTCAAGCATATAGTCAGGATGATAGCTTTCTAAAAATTCACGTCCTCTAATCGACCACGCGACACCCGCTGTTTTTGTACCCGTATTTTTCCCGCCAAGAATATCATGATAACTGTCGCCAACCATGATTGCCTCATCAGGAACCGAGCCGAGTTGGTTTAACGCTTTTACCAGCGGCTCTGGATCCGGCTTGGCTTTTTCCACATCATCCAGAGTGACCACGACTTCAAAGAATTGATCAAGTTTGCTTAAACGCAAACCTTTTTCGACGACATCACGTTTCTTCGTCGTAACGACAGCCAATTTATAGCCACTCTGCTTCAAAGTTTGAATTGTTTCAAACACACCGTCATACTGTGTCACAAGTAAATCATGATTCTTCCAATTACTCTCCCGATAGAAAGCGATCATTTCATCTACACGTTCCGGATCGATAGAAGAAAACGTATCAACCAATGTCGGGCCGATAAATGGAATAATATCCTCTCGCTTAAACTGTCCCGGACAATAATGATCTAAAGTTTTTGTAAAAGAGTCGATAATCAATTCGATAGTATTGATTAACGTTCCATCAAGGTCAAATAATAATGTAGTTATGTTACTGTTCATATACGGCTTCCTTCCTCTGCACACTGTCAGTCCGGTTCCAAATATAAGCGACCACCATCGTAAGTACAATAGCGGTGATTAATCTGATAAGTAATAACGGCAAAACCGGAATCCCCAGTGGAATAAAAATAAGTGTATCCTCAATAACAGCATGACAAGCAACTAAAAAGATAAATGCAATCGTCATATCCTTCTTCGAGACATTATCCTCTTTCGCTGCTTGAATCATTACACCTGCCCCATATGCAAGACCCAGTGTCAACCCTGTTACAAATGGCATAGAGGCATTTGGCTTCATCCCTAAAACTTTCATAAAAGGAGCAAGAGCTTTTGAAAAGACTTCCAGCCATTTTAAATCTTTCATGATTTGAACCACTACCATTAGCGGAATGACGATGACCGCCAGCTGGGCGATTCCGGAAAGGGCCTGGATGACCCCATGTAAAAGGATTGCACCCGCTCCGGTAATCTCAACAGTCTCCCCGATAGCCACTCCTTGGGCCATTTCAGATCCGCCCTGCCAAACAAGATTGATAACAACAGCAGACAAAAGCGCCAGTCCAATCCGTACAGTTAAAATGATCCACAGCTTGACACCGGTTTTCATCGCCACACCTGATTCAATTAATAAATTGTGTGAAAAAGAGAGCATCATTGCGATAATAAATACTTCTTTTACGGTCAGGTCTAGCGTTAATATACCTGCAATCGCTGCATATAAGTTCAAGAAATTCCCTAGTACGAGAGGGATTGCCGCGTCACCCGTAAGGCCGATGAGATTCATCAATGGCGCTATCAAGTTTATGATCCATGGCAATACAGGTGTATATTGAAGCACGGTAACAATCAAAGTAACTGGAAAAATCACTTTTCCCAATGACCAAGTTGTATTCAAGCCAGAAAGGATCCCCTTTTTAACAGAATCTACTATCACTATGCCCTCTCCCTTTACACATATTCTCTATGCATCTAAATATCTTTTCTCGGCATATCCACGGACCCTTCTAAATATCATTAATGCAATAGCAACGACGGCCAACACAATAGAAATCACTTGTGCGATCCGAAGTGACTCCGTTAACATCAAGCTATCTGTCCTTAGCCCTTCAATGTAATAACGACCAACGGAATACCATATTACATAGGTTAAAAATAGTTCACCCCTGCGCAAGTTCACTTTCCTTAAACTTAAGAGGATGATCACACCGACGATATTCCAAACCGATTCGTACAAAAAGGTTGGATGATAATATGTACCGTTTATGTACATTTGGTTAATAATGAATTCAGGCAGATGCATATTTTCCAAGAACGATCTTGTTACTTCTCCTCCATGCGCTTCCTGATTCATAAAATTACCCCAACGGCCAATTGCCTGTCCCAACAATAAGCTCGGTGCAGCAATATCCACCAGCTTCCAAAATGAGATTTTCTTGACCTTGGCAAAAATTATGGCAGTCAACACCGATCCAATCAATGCACCGTGTATGGCGATGCCGCCATGCCATGTTTTGATGATATCCCCCGGGTTTTGTGAATAGTACTCCCACTGGAATATGACATAATATATACGGGCACAAATAATCGCAATTGGAACAGCAAACAATATCAAATCTGTAAATATTTCTTTATCAAGACCTCTGCGCTCACATTCCCTTAAAGCAATAATTAGACCCAGTAATACACCGAAACCGATGATTAGTCCATACCAATGTACCTGGATAGGGCCTAGATCAATTGCTATTGGATTCAGTGGCTGTATTCCTTGTTCCATTTTGTCCCCTCTTTTCCTATATACCTTTTAAAATTCATCATGTTCCGGATCTGCAATTGCATGATTCAAGCGATCTGAAAACTGTTCTGCAGCATTTACTCCCATTCGTTTCAGGCGGTAATTCATGGCTGCCACTTCAATGATGACAGCTAAATTTCGACCTGGACGGACAGGTACGGTTATTTTCGTCACTTCCGTATCGATGATTTTCATTTTTTCTTCATCTAGACCAACCCGGTCATACTGCTTGTTTTTTTCCCATAGTTCCAGATTGATGACGATTGAGATCTTTTTATTGCTCCGGACTGCACCAGCTCCAAAAAGTGTCATTACATTAATGATTCCCAACCCTCTTATTTCAAGAAGATGTTCGATTAAATCCGGGGCATTCCCGACTAACGTATCCTGGTCTTCCTGTCGGATTTCGACGCAATCATCCGCTACGAGACGATGACCCCGTTTCACTAATTCCAGGGCTGTCTCACTTTTACCGACGCCGCTTTTACCGGTGATTAGCACACCAAGCCCATAAATATCCACCAATACACCATGAACAGCAGTAGTTGGTGCCAATCTACTTTCAAGGAAATTGGTCAGACGGCTATATAAACGTGTTGACTTCATACTAGACCTCATCACAGGAACGGATTCCCGCTCAGAAGCTTCAATCAACTCTATCGGCACTTCCTGACCACGCGTAATGATGATGCCTGGAGTAAAGTCCCTGCATAACTCTTCCATCCTTTGTATTCGTTCCGGTTCATTCAACCGATTAAAAAAGGACATCTCCGTCATACCTAAAAGCTGTACTCGATCCGCGGGATAGTAATCAAAAAAACCGGCTATTTCAAGTCCTGGACGAGATAGATCACTCGTGACAATTGGTCGGTTAATTCCTTCTTCCCCACTGATAAGTTCTAGGCCGAACGCTTCAACTATATCCTTTGTACGGACTTTTGCCATATATCTTTCCTCCTTTTGGAGCAATGCTAATTCTAGAGATACTTTTTCTATTTTAGCATTTTTCCGTTAATAACCAAACAAAGCATTATCGATTTATTGATTTTTTATCACTCTACCCGATAATGGCACCGGGAAGGACACCGTGAATAGGAAAAAGATGAGATGAACATACATGAACCCTTACAGTCGTTTCATCCCAATAAAAGAAAGCCCGCCAGTTTATATTGGCAGGCTCACTTTGTAGGCAAAAGGGGTCGGAAAACGTATCTTTCATCAAATGTTGTTCCCAAAGCAACACCTTCAATTCCTTAGGTATGGTTTCTACCAAAATTTAATAACAAAGTTGATTGGAACGAGGGTGCGAGACTCCTGCGGGAAAAGCGCGTTTAGGGGAGACCCCGCTGGCACAAGCCGAGGAAAGCGAGTTTCTTGAGCGGAAATCAACATCCAAATTGTACAAGCCATAAAAAAATGTAGACAAACTCGATTTTCATCGAGTTTGACTACATTCTGAGCCCGCCAGTTATATCAGCGTACTTTCTTTTTCTTCAGGAAATCGTTATCGCTGCAGTCTTGGTTTCTGCAAAAACATGAAGAACAGGGACCCCTTCTTTAACCGTCTTAAACTTAAGGACCTTTTGAACCACATCACTTTTCTCTTCGATGATGGTCATCCCTTCCAAACTTACATTAAAGCTTCCTAAGTTAGATTTTAACTCTCCTTCAATCGCCTTACCTTGTGGCAGGATCAGCTGGACTTTTCCTGTAACTGACTTAGCATGTATTGAATCGCAATCCATCCCTGAATTTGTGCAGACGATTTCCCCATTGAAAGTTTGAACATCCACTTTCTTAAAGTACCCATCGGCATTAATCGCTCCATTAAGGGTCTCAGCTTCCAAGTCATTAAAGTTGGTATCTGAAATCGTGATCATCCCGTTACCCGTTTCAAGCTCACACGAATCACCTGTACTCTGCATGATATGAATGGCACCATTCGCTGTTTTTGCTTTAAGGTTCTCTGATTTCAATGATTCAGTCGTGATTTCACCATTGAACATCCTTACATGAATGTCATCATATTCCCTCCTAGGAATGTACATGATCGTATCAACCTTTATGGATTTTTCACGAACCTTGAAATTCATCTTACCATCTTCGATCGAAAAATCGACTTCTTCTAAAAAGTTTTTCCTAGCTTCTTCCATATCCTCCACCCGGTATACCTTAGCTTGGCATTCAACCCGGACATCATTCTGATCCCATGTAGCGATTCTTATTTTCCCATTTGCTATATCTACATCAACTTCATTTAGAAAATCATAGTCATGCTGAAAAATATGACTGACTTCCACAGATTTCCCGAAATTGAAATCAAGGTCCGTTTCTTTGATTTTCTTAAAAGCACTTTCAACGAAATCAATAATCTTTTCTTTCGATGACTGGATATTCTTTTTAAACGTATCCTGAGTGCTTCCTTCGCCTTGCTTATCCACGACTACCGTCGATAATTCATTTTGTAATTTCTGCTCTTTAGCTTCACTTTCCTGACTAGCTTTTTCTAATTCTTCCAAAAGGCCCATAGCTTCTTCCGCTGATAACTTGCCATCTTGAATCATTTCTAAAATTTTCTTTCTTTCCTCCTGCATGAACATTCCTCGCTTTCTCCTATCATTTTATTCATACATACGCCCAAATATCTAAAAAGTTTCATAAATACCATTTTTCCCATCATTCGACAAAGGAAAATGACAATTTCCGAAAAGGGAAATGTACGATTTCCCCGGAAATATCTTGTTTACCTATTGTTTAATCAAATGATTGATTAAATGCACACTGTCATTTTTCTACAAAAAAACAAGCCAACCGGCTTGTTCTTTTAAGCATGTTCATGCTCTTGTTCTTTTTCTTCAATCCAATTTTCCATACGAATTTGATCACGAGTAAGAACAGGTTTTAAGTATTTCCCTGTATATGATTCGGATACTTCACATATTTTTTCAGGCGTACCATAGGTGACGATCGTTCCGCCCTTGTCTCCGCCTTCCGGACCTAGGTCAATAATATGGTCCGCCGTCTTGATGACATCCAGATTATGCTCAATCACCAAAACTGTATCCCCATTGTCAACCAGCCGCTGCAGGACCTCGAGCAACCTCGCTATATCGTGGACATGAAGTCCGGTAGTTGGTTCATCCAAGATATAAAAGGAGCGCCCAGTGGAACGGCGATGCAATTCAGAAGCAAGTTTCACCCTTTGCGCTTCCCCCCCTGATAAAGTGGTCGCAGGCTGTCCAAGCTTGATATAACCCAAACCAACGTCAAAGATCGTTTGTAGCTTCCGTTTGATTTTCGGGATATTTTCAAAGAAACTAACGCCTTCCTCAACTGTCATATCGAGAATGTCAGAGATATTTTTCCCTTTATATTTCACTTCAAGCGTTTCCCTGTTATAACGTTTCCCATGACAGATTTCACATGGAACATAGACATCAGGGAGGAAATGCATTTCAATCTTGATAATGCCATCGCCACGGCAAGCTTCACAGCGGCCGCCCTTCACATTAAAACTGAACCGTCCTTTTTTATAACCGCGGATCTTCGCCTCATTAGTCGAGGCAAAAACGTCACGAACATCATCAAACACGCCTGTATAGGTAGCTGGATTTGATCGCGGTGTTCTACCGATCGGTGATTGGTCAATATCAATGACTTTATCTAAATGCTCAATGCCCTTGATTTCACGAAAATCCCCTGGTCTAGCTTTGGCCCGATTCAGCTTTTGAGCCAAAGACTTATGGAGGATCTCATTCACCAATGTACTTTTCCCTGATCCCGAGACTCCTGTAACGGCTGTAAAGACTCCAAGAGGGAATTTCACATTAACGTTTTTCAAATTATTTTCCTTGGCACCCTTTATTTCAATGACACGGCCATCATTCTTCCGGCGTTCCAATGGCAATGGAATGAATTTCTTCCCTGCTAAATATTGGCCCGTTAACGATTTAGGATTATTCATGACCTCTTCCGGAGTTCCAGCGGCCACTATTTCTCCCCCATGAGCTCCTGCTCCAGGACCAACATCGATCAAATAATCCGCTGCTAGCATCGTATCTTCATCGTGCTCGACAACGATCAAGGTATTCCCGATTTCACGCATATTCTTCAACGTTTCAATTAGTCGATCGTTATCCCTCTGATGCAGCCCTATTGAAGGTTCATCTAAAATGTACAGGACTCCCGTCAATCGGGAACCGATCTGCGTCGCCAATCGTATACGTTGCGCTTCCCCTCCTGATAATGTTCCTGCCGCCCTGCTCAACGTCAGATATTCCAAACCTACATTTGCAAGAAAACCGAGCCGCTCATGAATTTCACGTAAAATCAATCTCGCAATTGCAGCTTCCTTCTCAGTCAAATCAAGCTTATTGAAAAATACTAAAGCATCTTCCACTGATAAAGCTGTTGTTTCACTTATATGGACCCCTTGAATGAGCACAGAAAGGCTCTCTTTTTTCAATCGGTGACCCTTACAGGTTGGACAGTGGTGTTCTGACATATATTTCTGCATTTGCTCACGAATATAGTCTGAACTTGTTTCCTTGAAGCGCCTTTCAATGTTTCTTAAAACTCCTTCAAAAGAAATATATCCTTCTTGCACTCTTCCAAAATCATTTTTATAACGGAAATAAATCTTATCTTTACCTGAACCAAGCAAGACCTTCTCCAATTTATCTTCCGGTAAATCTTTAACGGGCATATCCATATCTATCGCATAATGGTTGGCTACCGCTTCAAGAAGCTGAGGATAATATTGAGAACTCGTCGGCTCCCATGGCGCAATAGCATGCTGACGGAGGCTTAATTCCTTATTTGGGATGACCAGATCACGGTCCACCTCAAGCCTCGCCCCCAAACCATCACAATCCGGGCAGGCTCCAAAAGGGCTATTGAAGGAAAACATCCTCGGCTCTAACTCTTCAATCGAAAATCCGCAGTATGGACAAGCATGATGTTCACTGAACAGCAGCTCTTCTTCACCCATAACGTCAATGATGACCTTGCCTTCGCCAAGCTTCAAAGCACTTTCCAATGAATCTGCAAGCCGCGCCATGACACCCTCTTTAATGACGATCCGGTCTATTATGACTTCAATTGAATGTTTTTTATTTTTTTCGAGAGTGATCTCATCACTAAGATCATGCATTTCCCCGTTCACGCGAACTCGGACATATCCTTGTTTCTTAACTTCCTCCAAAACCTTTGCATGTGTCCCTTTTCTGCCTGAGACAAGCGGTGCCAATACCTGAAGCTTGGTTCGCTCAGGGTAATCAAGAATGCGGTCCACCATTTGCTCAATCGTTTGTGAGGTGATTTCAATATTATGGATCGGACAGGTCGGCCTGCCCACCCGTGCATATAACAGCCTTAAATAATCATAGATTTCCGTAACAGTCCCTACGGTTGAACGAGGATTTCGACTGGTCGTTTTCTGGTCTATGGAAATGGCTGGTGACAAACCTTCAATCGCATCGACATCCGGTTTATCCACTTGGCCCAAAAATTGACGCGCATAAGCGGACAATGATTCCACATAACGCCTTTGCCCTTCTGCATAAATCGTGTCAAAAGCCAAGGAAGACTTACCAGATCCGGATAATCCGGTTAGCACAACAAGTTTGTCTCTCGGTATCGTGATATCAATATTCTTTAAATTGTTGGCCCTGGCGCCTTTTATCACAATTTTATCCATTGCCATGTTTCGTCACCCTTCCGCTTTTAACTCTAGTAATAAATCACGTAGCTCGGCAGCTCGCTCGAAGTCCAGTGCCTTAGCCGCTTCCTTCATTTCTTTTTCCATGCTTGCCATCACTTTAACACGCTCTTTTTTAGGGAGCTTCGCGAGGCTTGGTGCAAGATCTTCTTTATACGCTTCTCCTTCTTCGGCTACATGTGTGGCCCTTATGGAGTCTCGGATATCCTTTTGAATGGTTTGAGGCATTATTCCATGCTCTTTATTATAATTTTCCTGTATTTCACGGCGCCGCCTCGTTTCATTGATGGCAAGTTCCATCGAATTCGTGATGCGGTCTGCATACATGATAACGTGGCCGTTTGCATTACGGGCTGCACGGCCCATCGTTTGAATAAGCGAACGTTCCGAGCGAAGGAACCCTTCTTTATCGGCATCCAGAATGGTCACTAATGACACTTCCGGAATATCCAGGCCTTCCCTTAGTAGATTGATTCCGACGAGTACATCATATTTGCCCATTCGCAGTTCCCGGATGATTTCTATCCTGTCTAAGGTCTTCACTTCCGAATGAAGGTATTGGACCTTGATGCCAATTTCCTTTAAATAATCAGTTAAATCTTCAGACATCTTTTTCGTTAAGGTCGTAATGAGGACACGTTCGTTCTTTTTGACCCGCTCCTGTATTTCACCGATCAAGTCATCTATCTGTCCTTCAATTGGCCGCACTTCAATCGTTGGATCTAGCAATCCGGTAGGACGGATGATCTGCTGAACCATTTCTGGCGTATGTTCGAGTTCATATGGTCCCGGAGTTGCCGAAACGAATATGGATTGATGGACCTTTTTTTCGAATTCTTCAAATCTTAGCGGGCGGTTATCTTTTGCAGACGGCAGACGGAAGCCATGATCGACAAGTACTTGCTTTCGTGCCTGATCTCCATTGAACATGCCCCGGATTTGCGATAGTGTAACGTGTGATTCATCCACGACCAATAGGAAGTCCTCTGGAAAGTAATCCATTAAAGTATAAGGTGTCGCACCTGATGGACGAAGCGTTAGATGGCGGGAATAGTTCTCTATCCCTGAACAAAACCCCATTTCCCGCATCATTTCCAAATCATAACGGGTCCGCTGCTCCAAGCGCTGTGCTTCAAGAAGTTTTTCATCTTCCCTTAATTCCTTCAATCTCTCTTCCAGTTCCATTTCGATATTCTGAACGGCTATCCTCATTTTCTCTTCTCGGGTTACGAAATGGGAAGCTGGGAAAATCGCGATATGTTCGCGCTCTCCTGTGATTTCACCAGTCAGGGCATCGACTTCACGGATACGGTCTATCTCATCTCCGAAAAACTCGACCCGCACACAGTGTTCATCACGTGAGGCCGGGAAAATTTCAACCACGTCACCGCGAACGCGGAAAGTTCCACGTTGAAAAGCAATATCATTCCGCTCATATTGAATATCCACGAGCCTGTGGAGCAAGGCATTCCGGTCTATTTCCATGCCTGTACGGAGAGAAACAACCATCTCCCTGTACTCTTCCGGAGAACCCAGCCCATATATGCACGAAACACTGGCAATGATGATGACATCTTTCCTTTCGAACAATGACGAGGTTGCCGAGTGACGAAGTTTATCGATTTCATCATTGATGCTTGCATCTTTTTCGATGAATGTATCAGTGGAAGGAACATAAGCTTCTGGCTGGTAGTAATCATAATAGCTGACGAAGTATTCAACGGCATTATTAGGGAAAAACTCTTTGAACTCACTGTAAAGCTGTCCTGCCAACGTTTTATTGTGGGCAATGACAAGTGTCGGCTTATTGATTTGTTGAATAACATTGGAAACCGTGAACGTTTTCCCTGTCCCCGTTGCCCCCAATAATGTCTGCATTTCCTTTCCCTCTTTAATGCCTTCGACAAGCATTTCAATTGCTGCAGGTTGATCTCCTTGAGGAGAGTATTTTGAGACTAACTCAAACTTATCTTTCACCAAGCATAGCCTCCTATTGAAATATTTTTATATGAAAACGGGACATGACCATATCCCTTCTATTTATTCCGGTTTAAGAAAGTATATATACTCATTCTACCACAATAGCCTCAAAACAAACCAGCAATAAGCGAACATCTATTCTGTTTTTGGGTTTTATAGACTCATGGTTTATTGAGGGCAATGGTAAGTTTGAGAAAAAAAAAGCACCTTTGATGTCAGGCGCTCTTGGATGTTCGTTTCATCATTCTTTTTGATAACCAAAATCCCACTGTAAGGGATAAGGCATCAACGATGATCAATAAGTTTGTATGCGTATAACCTTTATATGCAGAAGCTGTAATCAAGGCAACAGTTAAAACAAGGCCGACGACATTGTTATAGGTGACTCTTGAAAATAGCATGACAAGTAGACAAGGAAGAAAGAGGGCGGAAAGAATTTTAATCATTTTTTCATCTCCTTTATAAGAGAAAAATAGAGTAGTTTCAGTTTAAATGATTATGAAGTTTTTTGCCAATTAATTTCCCACTAGATTATCAAAAACATCCTCAGAAGACCGTTCCACCCATCCATCAATTATGCCCATAAAAAAAAGAGGCAAACCCCTTTTAAAGGGAAGTTTGCTTCTTTTCAGACCAATCAATATGGATCCGCTTCATGTCCTTTTCTAACTGCGGCCTCTGGGTTATCCGTTCCACCTATGGGTTTTGAAGATTCCGTATGTTCAGAAGCCGAGGCTAATCCCTCTTTCAATCTGCGACCATACTCTTCATCGGCCTCTTCAGCGAGGGCTATCATTTTTTCCTGAATGCGCTTGTCGGCAGGAGCCAATGCCGACACTAAATTGGAGATCAAATCATCTTTTTCCCAATCTTCAAATTCACGGAATGTTTCACCGGCCTGCTTCGTATTGCTTTGGCGATCGATTGTCTCACGGACAAGTTTCCCTTCTACCAAAGGTGTATACTCCTTGCCCGTCTGTTCAGCTTCTTTCAAACCGCCGACTGTTGATGGTTCGTAGTTGATGTGGGGGCTTTGGTTGCCCCTGCCAACTTCATATTGCATCTGTCCGCCAGTCTGATTCGTGGCTGTCCGTTTCTTTGGAGCATTAATCGGCAATTGCAGGTAATTTGCGCCAACACGGTGTCGCTGTGTATCGGAATAAGAAAAAGTACGTCCCTGTAACATCTTGTCATCCGAGAAGTCCAATCCATCCACTAGGACACCCGTGCCGAATGCAGCCTGTTCCACTTCAGTGAAATAGTCTTCCGGATTCTTATCCAATACCATCGTACCGACATGCAGCCACGGGAATTCATCTTTCGGCCAGATTTTTGTATCATCCAGCGGGTCAAAATCCAATTCAGGATGATCGTCATCACTCATGATCTGTACATTTAGATCCCATTCCGGGTAGTCCCCACGTTCAATTGCTTCATATAAATCCTGTGTGGCATGATTGAAATTCGTAGCTTGAATTTCATTAGCCTCTTTCTGTGTCAGGTTCTTGATCCCTTGTTTCGGTTCCCAGTGATACTTGACAAGTACGGCTTTGCCTTCCTCATTCACCCATTTATAAGTATTGACCCCTGACCCTTGCATCATCCGGTAATTGGCAGGAATGCCCCAAGGGGAAAAAACAAACGTAATCATATGAAATGTTTCTGGGGAACTGGAGCAAAAATCGAAAATCCTTCTTCCGTCCTGGATATTCGTAACTGGATCCGGTTTGAAGGCATGGATCAGATCAGGGAATTTCATGGCATCTCGGATAAAGAATATCTTCAGGTTATTCCCTACAAGATCCCAGTTTCCATCTTCCGTATAAAATTTTACCGCAAACCCCCTGGGATCACGTAACGTTTCCGGTGATGTCCCTCCATGAATAACAGATGAAAATCTCACGAATACCGGTGTTTTTTTACCTTCTTCCTGAAAAACCTTCGCTCTCGTATATTTTGAAATCGGCTCGTCCCCTGCTTTACCAGTCGGGACAAAATAACCATGTGCACCTGCACCACGGGCATGCACGACACGTTCAGGAATCCGCTCCCTATCGAAGTGACTGATCTTTTCCAGGAAATCGTAGTTCTCAAGTGTACTTGGACCTCTGTTCCCTACAGTTCTAAGACTCTGGTTATTCGTTACGGGGTGCCCTTGCCTGTTCGTTAATGTTTCTTTCGATTCATCATTGGTTTTTTTGGATTTATCGGACAAAAAATTACCTCCTTTGTTAATAAAAGCCACAATACTACTATACTTTCCCCTATCCCCTATATTTCACTCTTCAATCTTCAAATTTAATGGAAATCAGATAAATAATTGCTTTTCTCCTATATGTGAATGAGTATATTTTCACAAAATTAATAACGCCGCTTCATAACATCGAAAAAAACATATAAGGGACTCCCAAAAACTTCATCCAAATCCCTTGGCACAAAAAGGCCATGAGGTCACCATTTCAAACCTGCAGTCCGGGTGGTGAAAAAACATGAGGAATCAAGGTACCAAAACGCGTAATTTCCAGGTTATTGGAGCTAATAAACAAGCTGCCATTTTAGTCGGATCAGGATTCATTCCCAATCCTACGGAAGAAAGACTGTTAGCACCCAGGAACTATCAAGATAAGCTGCAAACGGCGGGATTCATGATAGATTGAAGGCTTTAGAAACATGAAGCGAGCATACCCATTTTTGTATAAGCCAGCAGAACTCAAATATAATGAAGTAAGGATAAAAAATTCAAAAAGCGGGGTGCCTTCATTGGACGAATCAATATTAGGAAGATTTGGCAGGATGATGACCGGAAAAACCAGTCGTTGGATTGTCATTGCTGTATGGATCATTGCAGCCATTCTATTAACCTTCACATTGCCTGCAGTAAATGATCGAACAGCGAATAATGCCGCTGACTTGCCTGCAGACTCTGCTTCCGTCGTGGCTGATGAACTTATTAAAAAAGAGTTTCCGAATTCTTCAGGATTACCGGCCCTGCTGACATGGCATCGGGAAAGCGGACTGACAGAAGCCGACTTGGCCAAAATCCAGTACGTTTCCAAAGAACTTACAGATAACCCACTTACACAGCAATCTTTTTTACCACCGCTTCATGACATCCCTTTGCCTGCTCTGCAAGAATCAGTTTCAGAAGATGGAACAACTTTCGTACAGCCGATTTTCTTTAAGGAAAAGACCGAGACTGCCATTCTGGAAAAAAATCTTGGAAGCATTAATGGAATAGTTTCAGAACGCATTGGATCGGACCCATTCAAGGTCCCAACGGATTCAGATGAATTATCCCTTCGAGTGACAGGCCCTGTAGGGATATCCGTCGATGCAACGGGATTATTCTCAGGTGCTGATTTCCAATTGCTTTTAGCGACTGTAATACTTGTACTTGTCGTCTTATTACTCATTTACCGTTCCCCGCTTTTAGCCATCATTCCTCTAATCGGAGTAGGCTTCGCCTATCTTGTCACAAGTCCGATTCTTGGATTCATGGCAGACCATGGTTGGATTACAGTTGATTCACAGGCCATTTCAATCATGACCGTATTATTATTCGGTGCCGGGACGGATTATTGTCTATTTTTAATTTCTCACTACAGAAGTGAATTAAGGACTCATGAAAGTAAACGGGATGCCATGATTGCGGCATTCAAAGATTCATCAGGCGCCATTGCGATGAGCGGCCTTACGATCGTCATTTCCCTGCTAACATTGCTTGTAGCCAAATACGGAGCCTATCACCGTTTTGCTGTACCATTCAGCTTGTCCATTTTAATCATGATGACAGCAGCTTTAACACTTGTACCTGCATTGCTTTCTGTATTCGGTAGGGCTTCCTTCTTCCCAATCGTTCCTCGCACACCAGAAATGGAAGAAGCACGTGCTAAGAAAAAGGGAAAAGGCGTCAAAAAACTTAAAGGATCAGGCCGAATCGGTAATTGGATTGGTAATATCGTCACAACCAAACCATGGACCGTCATTCTTACATGCCTGATCATCTTCAGTGTTTTAGCTGGATATTCTTCGCAAATAAAATATTCATATGATATTCTCTCTTCTTTCCCTGAAGATATGAACTCCCGGGAAGGCTATACTGTCATATCCAACTCGTACTCACCAGGCGAACTGGCACCAGCCACAGTGGTTGTCGATACGAATGGTAAGGATATCGATTTGTCAGATGCATTAAAAGAGATGAGCATCGTTGAACGTGTTGCTGATCCCGTTACAAGTAAATCCAATAAAGATCTGCAATCCTATGAAGTCACATTCAACATAAACCCATATGATATCGAGGCCATTGATTCAATTCCAGAAATTCGAAACATGGCGGAGAAGGAATTGAAGGCGGCCAATGTCTCTTCCGTTGATGAAAAGGTTTGGGTTGGCGGGCAAACTGCGACACAATTTGATAAAAGAGATACCGTAAAAGCCGATGAATTCATGATCATCCCGATTATCATCTTCCTGATTTCCTTGCTCCTTTTAGCTTACTTGCGATCTGTGACAGCCATGGTGTATTTAATGGGAACAGTCATACTCTCATTTTTTGCTGCTATGGGCTTAGGTTGGATAATCTTGCACTATTTCATGGGTGTGGATGCCATAGAGGGGACAATTCCACTTTATTCATTCGTATTCCTGGTCGCACTTGGAGAAGATTACAACATTTTCATGGTTTCAAGCATTTGGCGCAAGAAAAAGACGATGCCAATCAAGCAGTCCATAAGAGAAGGCGTTGCAAAAACTAGCGGTGTCATCTCTTCCGCCGGGATAATCTTGGCAGCCACTTTTTCCGTTCTTGCCACACTTCCTATTCAAGTATTGGTTCAATTCGGGCTCATTACCGCTTTGGGTGTATTAATGGACACATTCATCGTACGCCCTTTCCTGGTTCCTGCGATAACCGCCCTACTTGGCCGACGTGCCTTTTGGCCGAGTAAAGTGACTAATCAAGAAGAGAAAGAACATGCCAATTAATAAAGGTGTCAGCTTTATAAGCAAAAACCCTGTGCCCGATAAATGCACAGGGTTTTTCATGTTTTCAAAATTAAGGAAAACTTTCAGTTGACACTATTCCTTTCACCTCTTATAATTACATTAAGTTCAAGTATCTCAAATTAAAGATATATAAATTCAAGATTAATAATTCAGGAGGAATAACCATGACCAACACAAAATGGACAGTCGACCCGACTCACAGTTCTATTGAATTTTCTGTAAAACATATGATGATCGCTAAAGTAAAAGGACGTTTTAATAAATTCGAGGCAATCATTTCAGCAAATCCATCGGATCTGACAACTGCGGATATCAATTTTACCGTTGATGTGGCCAGTATTGACACACGCAATGCAGACCGGGATAATCACTTGCGTTCTGCTGACTTTTTTGATGTAGAAAAAAATCCCACATTATCATTCAAATCAACAAAAATAGCAAAAACGGATGATGATGAATACGATGTAACAGGTAATGTTACCCTTAACGGAATCACACAAGAAGAAACTTTCGCCATCACCTTCGAAGGCCAAGGAAAAGATCCATGGGGTAATGAAAAAGCAGGCTTTAGCGGAAAAGGGAAGATTAAACGCAGTGATTATGGCTTAACCTATAACGCAGCATTAGAAACAGGCGGCGTACTAATCGGGGATCAAATCAATCTAACCATCGAAATCGAATTAGCTAAAGAAGCTTAATGAAATAAAGAAGCAGCCATCCCTATGATGACTGCTTCTTTCTACATTTACCGGATTTACGAATTCCTCGTTTTATACAGTAAATAAATGAAGTATGGTGCCCCGATGCTCGCTGTAAAGACACCAGCCGGTATTTCCAAAGGTGAAAATAAGGTCCGTCCTACCAAATCCGCCACCATAACCAGGATGCCACCTAGCAAAGCTGAAGTGGGTAATAACATTCCAAAACTTGAACCAACCAGCCTTCTAGCCATGTGGGGTGCCATTAATCCCACAAAGCCTATTCCTCCAGCAAAAGCTGTAGAACCACCAATCAATGCCGTACTAATCATCAATAATGTAAACCGCTGTTTTTGGACATGCCCCCCAAGCCCCGTTGCAAGATCATCGCCTAGCTCCTGTAAATTAATATTTCTAGCATACAGAAAGGCAAGGAAAAGGAATAGAATCGTCCACGGCGCAAGCACAGCAATATTACTCCAGCTGGAGTTTGACACTGATCCCGTGATCCAAAGGTTTGCTTGGCTCGCCTGAAAGACTGGGCCAAGAATCATCATCATCGTGGTGAGTGCCTTCATTAAAGCCATCACCCCAATCCCGATCAACACAAGCCTTATCGGGGGAACTCCATTTTTCCAGGCTAAGGAATAAACAAGTAAAGCTACGACTGTCGCCCCGATGAATGCAGCCAACGGTAGCCAATTGATGCTCACCGTTAATGAATGATTCTTGTCGCTAAAAATGGCCATGAAGCCAACGACCGCTACAGTCGCTCCTCCTGTTATCCCCAAAATATCAGGGGAGGCAAGTGGATTTCGAATCATCCCTTGAAGGATTCCTCCAGCTACAGCAAGACCCATCCCTACCAAGAGAGCAACGATAATTCTAGGAAGGCGGAAAGATTGGATGATAAGCCGATCGCTCTCCGTCCCCCCTCCGATAAAGACCTGGAGGACATTCCAAGGATGTATATTCATTTCACCCATTCCAGTACTGATCACAAACACTAATGAAGTGACTAAAAATAATATAAAGATCACGATCATAGCCTTTTTATCCATTAAGAATGATATTTTTTCATTAAATAAACGGAAGCTCTTAAACGATTTCATCTACCGCTGAACCCCTTTCTAGCTATATAAATAAAGAATGGGGTCCCGATTATGGCTGTCATGACTCCTACCGGAACTTCTCGAGGCATCAGGATATACCTTGATATGATATCCGCTGCGATCAAAAGCACCGCCCCGAAAAGTCCAGAAAACGGAATCAACCAGCGATGATCGATGCCTACTATTGAACGGGTAAGATGCGGTACGACAACTCCTATAAAACCAATCGGACCCGCAACCGCCACTGATCCTCCGGCGAGCAGGATGACTGCCAGTCCAAGAACAAGTTTAAGGAAAACTATATTCAGTCCAAGACCTTTTGCAACATCTTCACCCATGGATAACACATTCATTTTACCGGAAACGATCAAGGCAAGGCCCCAGCCAACAATAAGATAAGGCAGGACGGCGATTAAATTGTCCAGACTTCTTCCGGAAACTGATCCAGCAAGCCAGAATAGGACTTGTTCTAAAAGGGCCTCATTGGAAACGAGAAGGCCTTGTGTCAGTGAAGATACCATGGCAGTCATGGCTGCACCGGCCAATGTCAGCTTCATCGGTGTCATGCCGCCCCTTCCCATGCTTCCAATCATATAAATGCTTATCGCGGCTATGCTGGCACCAATAAAAGACAACCACGTGAATACTTGAAGATTGCTTATCCCAAAGACGGTGACCCCAGTGACAACGGCCAATCCCGCGCCTGCGTTGACCCCGAATATATCTGGAGAAGCGAGGGGATTTTTAGTTAGCGTTTGCATCAAAACCCCTGAGATGGCTAAACTGGCACCAATTGCCGATGCGATCAGGGCCCGTGGAAGTCTGACTGATTGAATGACAATGTGTTCATTCGTCCCATTGAAATGGGTAAAAGCATCAATGGCCATTTGCCATGTTGTATTTGTATATCCGTAAACAATGCTTGAGCACAGTAAAAAAAGCAGCAAAATAATGGTAACGAACAGCCCCATCCATTTCTGCCGTGAATTTTTTAATAACATATCCGGTTACCTTTCCAATCACGTTTGTATATCCTTATTTTATTCAATTGTACTGGCGTTAACAGGATCATGTCAATGAATTTGAGAATCATTTTCAATTATATATTGACAGAAAAGTATATTCATTTTATGATGATGCTGGTAAGTGCGAATGATTATCATTTGCAAAAAAATGGGAGGGATACATAGATGTTTAGATTTAAGTCATTATTAACGATTTTTACAATATTTGCAGTCTTCCTTCTAGCTGCCTGCGGGAATTCGAATGATCAAGCTAAAGGAAATAAAGCTGAAGACAAGAAAGAAGAGAAAAGCTACACAATAGAGCATGCCATGGGCACTGCCGAATTGAAAAAAACGCCTAAAAGAGTGGTCGTTCTAACAAATGAAGGCACTGAGGCGTTACTTGCTCTAGGTATCAAACCTGTTGGTGCCGTTCAATCGTGGCTTGGTGATCCTTGGTACGACCATATTAAAGATGATATGGATGGGGTCGAAGTTGTTGGTGTTGAACATGAAATTAACTTAGAGAAAATCGCATCACTGAAACCTGACTTGATTATCGGAAGCAAGATTCGCCAAGAAGCCGTTTATGATAAATTAAATGCAATCGCTCCTACCGTTTTTTCTGAAACGCTAAGAGGCGATTGGAAAGATAACTTTAAACTATATGCAAAAGCCTTGAACCTTGAAGAAAAAGGAAACGACGTAATAGCCCAATTCGATAAACACACAGAAGATCTTAAAGCAAAATTGGGTGATAAGGTAAATCAAGAAGTTTCCATAGTTCGTTTCATGGCTGGAACAACTCGTATTTATTATACGGATTCATTCTCTGGAGTGATTTTCGATCAATTAGGATTTAAACGTGCAGAGCAACAGAAGGAACTGTTCACTCCAAATAATAAATTGGGTAACCTTGCCATCGAGGTTGGGAAAGAAGTCATCCCTAAAATGGATGGAGATATTCTCTTTTACTTCACCTACGCTCCTGAAGGCGATAAACAAGCCCTAAGCACAGCAAAAGAGTGGACTAATGATCCACTTTGGAAAAACCTTGATGCAGTCAAAAAAGGAAATGCTTATGAGGTTAGTGACGCAACATGGAATACAGCTGGCGGAGTAATTGCAGCTAATAAAATGCTGGACGATATAGAAAAAATCATGCTTAAAAAGTAAAAATACAGGATCGCGATCCTAATGAAAACGGCCTTTCTCGATATAGATTCGAGAAAGGCCGTTTTACTTTACATTCATGCGCTCCGCTTTAATGACATTACCCCGCTTGTCCACTTTCCTTTAATTGATCGTCAACGAACAAGATGCCCAATTCGTAATGCTCCCCGTCAAATAGGGCTCTTTGTACAAAACGAATCTGTTCATTATTATCGATGACCTCAAGCTTGCAATGTGCCCGGTTTATTTGGAGCGCCCTGTATAATTCTTCTTCTTCCCTGACGACGACACCATTTATTTTCGAAATGACCTCCCCTTTAAGCAACCCCATCTTATCTGCCGGTGATTGAGGGATTATGCCTAAGATCTGAACACCAAGCTTACTTTTTGAAAAATAAAAAGGGAGCTTTTCATCCATTGCCTTTTGGGAATAATGCAGGAATTCTCGACCCAGGATTGCTAAAACCGCCGTTATGATAGCCAATGGCGGGTACCAATAACCAACTGCCGCTAATAGCGTTATCGCAAATCCCAATGCTCCTATCTTTTTGCCTTGCGCCCTAATGGCCTGTTCTGGGAGCGTCCCCTGAACTTTTTGCTTGAAGCCGATCAAAATGGGAAGTACGATTGGCGAGAGATATATGTCCCCGATTGAAAACACCGGATACCATTCGAAAGGCGCTGGAAGCTGTCCGCCCGGAATCATAACGAACATTGGAATTAGCCAGATCCGCTGTGAAACGTACACACCTATCGGCTGCCCCCTCTTGGATACCTCCAACTGAGGGGAAACCTTTTTACTTCCATTGCCAACAATCAAAAACCCTTCAGCAATCAGCAATAACCCTATCAAAATAACAAGTGTCGGATATACGGACCGGTCCAGCTGATTAAACGCATCCTGAAGTACCGTCAGCTTGATATCTCTATCATATAAAAAGAAAAGGATAAAGAAAGTGAGTCCCACTGTATAAACGGGGGAAACGAACCTCCTTTTCATGGATAACATTGACAAGATCGTAACCCCTGCCATGATGAACAGCGCCGCCAAGGGAATGGTTAGTCCCAATGCCAAGGTGAGGACAGAAAGGATGAATCCCCATATCAATCCTTGAGGCAACATGGAACGCAGCTCCATGGAAATACCGTAGATCTTCGTATTAAAATCATGGCGTTCCCGTTTAACGCGAAGATAGCCGATGAATAAACAATATGCAATCGAAACATAAAGCAAAGGATGAAGGAAGAGTTTCCCTAATCCCATTAAGCATGCTATCAGCCAATCCGTTGTCAATTTCTATCCACCATCCTCAAAAGTAATCAAAATTTTGTTGAATTTCGTTCTGGTCATTTATCTCCTATTCTATCAAAAATGTGACCTCCCTGCCTATTAAGATGGAGAAAAAGTAGCTTTATCTTGAGTTTCCCCAATACTTCCTTCATGTTTGCAGGCGAAAGCTTGATCAAGTGCAAAAAAGGCACCGCCCTAAGCGGCGGTGCCTTCGCATTATTTCACTAAATAATTTAAAGCCGTGCGCAATTGAATATCATTATCTTCATCCTTGATCTTTTCCAGTATGGCGGATTCAAGATGTGATGCGGTTTTAGCGTCCAGCTTGCCCGTCACTTTCAGTCCAAATTGTTTTTGGAATGCTTTTACAGCGATTTCCGTACTCAAATCATAATAACCATCCTCACGACCCGGTTCAAATCCAATTCCTTTCAGAATGCTTTGTGCATACTGGATTTGTTCATCATTCATATCCCGCTGCAGGACCTTCTCAACGGCCAGCTGATGGGCATTAAAGTAATCCGGCTGTTTCACTTTGATTGTCGGTTCGATCCCCTTTTTATGGATCCAGTTTCCTGAAGGCGTCAGCCACTTATATAATGTAAGTTTAATTTTACTGCCATCACCCATTGGTACAGCTTGCTGAACGGTGCCTTTTCCGAAGGTCTTCTCGCCGACCAATGGATAGCCTCCCGCCTCCTGCATGGCGCCAGCCAGAATTTCCGAGGCTGATGCGCTGCCCTTATCCGTCAACACGGCAATGGGATAATCTTTCGCTTTCTTAAGGCTTGTAAAAAACGATTGTGTTTCTCCCGTTCTTTCTGCAATTTGCAAATAGGGCTTTTCTTTTGTGATGAACTCTCCAAGAATCGTTTCCACACTAGATAGAAGGCCACCTGGATTGCCGCGTACATCTATGACCAAGCCTTCGATTCCCTTCTTTTCCAGCTCCTTCATCTGTTTTTTGAAATCAGTGGCAGTATTCTCCGAAAATGTAGTCAACTCGATGTAACCTATTTGTTCACCGGCGACTTCCTTAATTGATGAAAATACGGTATCCAATGGAATTTCAGCACGCACCATATTGAATTCAAGTGGATTGGCAACCCCCGCCCGCTTTATTTCCATTTTTACTGGTGACCCTTTTTTGCCACGGATTTTCAGGCGTGTTTCATATAGATCTAAACTTTCTACACTTACACCATTCACCTTAAGGATTTGATCTTTCGGCTTTAATCCAGCTTTTTCTGCAGGCGAGTCTTTGTAAGGAGATACAATTATAACCTTACCATCTTCCATTCCAATTTCAGTCCCTATCCCTTCAAAAGAGGAGTCCAAGGTTTCATTGAATTGTTTAGCGGTCTCCTTGTCCATATATACGGAATAAGGATCTTTCAACGTTGACAGCATGCCTTGGATGGCACCTTCCACCAGATTAGAACCGTCCACCTGTTCCACATACTGGCTTACGATCAAACCGTAAGCTTGTTCCACTTTTGCCCATTCCTTATCCTTCAGTATTGTTTGGCTTTCTTCCTTTGCTTCATTCTTATCCGGGAAGCTTGTCCAATATATGCCCCCCACTGCTCCAATGGCTAGTGACATGATGATTGCTAGAGGAATTACCCATTTTTTGACCATATTTATCCCCATTTCTGACCCTGATATGTATTTCACTATATGTGGGGATTGGAGAGAATATGCTTTAAGAAAATGGTACACCACAAAAAAACAGATTAGGAATTTATCCTAATCTGTTTTTCCGATGATATATTGGGTATTAAATATTTACATAGTTTAATGGATTAACAGCATTTGACTTGCTATAATTCCATGCACCTTTATGTAGCTCAAAGTGTAAATGCTGACCGTATGAATGTCCTGTGTTACCCATGATTCCAATTTGTTGGCCTTTGGCAACAACAGAACCTTCGCTTGCTTGTCTAGAACTTAAATGTGCATACACAGTAGTCCATTGCTGACCGCCGATTGAATGGGTAACAAAGATGACGTTACCGTATGAACTTGAGAAGTAAGAACGGCTTACGATTCCATCGGCTGCCGCTACAACTGGAACCGTTCCACTAGCAGCAATATCGATGCCGGCATGCTGTTTATTCCAACGTTGACCCATTGTTGATGATACATATCCTGCACTTGGTCTAGTGAAAGTACCCGATGATACAGCTGGCGCTTGGCTTACATTAGACAATGAGTGTGAAGATGATGATGATGATGATGATGATGAACTGTTGCTTTTTGCACTGGATTCAGAAGAAGTAGATTGTTTTTTAGATTCGGATGCTTTAGAAGCTGCCTGTGCTGCTGCTTGTGCTGCCGCTTGAGCCGCTTCTTGCTCTGCACGTTTTTGCGCTTCAGCTGCCGCTTTTTTACGAGCTGCTTCCAATTCTGCAAGACGTTGATGCTCTAAGTTGATGGCTGACTTGATAGCTTTTTCTTGAGCAGCAAGATTCGCTTTTTCTTCCTCTAGGCCCATCTTCGCATCTTCATGTTCTTTAGTTTGTTTCTTTAATTTCTTAACCAATGCATCCTTTTCTTGCTTCTGCTGCTTTTGTTGCTTTTGAATTTCCAATAGTTCAGCTTTTGCCACTTCTAAACTGGCAAGCTTCGTTTCAACGGCATTTTGCTTTTCTTCCAGATCCTTTTTATCCAGCTCATGCTGTTTTAAAATATCCCTGTCGGCTTCAGCAATTGTCGCTACAGCTCCGACACGGTCAACTAAATCCCCAAAACTGGATGATCCAAATAGTACTTCGAGGTAGTTCACGTCCCCACCAGTCTCCTGGAAAGAAAGTGCCCTTTCCTTCAATACTTCATTGCGTTTTGCGATCCGCTCTTTTAATACTTTAATCTCTTCTTTCAATGCCTCTATTTCTTTTTTCGTTTCTGTAATTTCAGCATTTTTAGCATCGATTTTTTTTGAGGACTCTGCAATTTTCGCTTCAATGGCCGAGATTTGTTCTTCTGCTGTCATTTGCTTATCCTGCAGGTTATCGATTTTCTTCTCCGTGTCGAAAATATTCGATTCAACGCCCGAACGTTTTTCCTGAATGGATTCTTTCTGTTCTTGCAGATCCGAAATCGACTCAGCATAAGCTGAAGGTGCCGCTAAAATGCTTCCCAACCCAATCATGATGGTAGCATTCATGGCAATTATATTTTTTTTCACGTTTCATTTCCCCTTTCAATCCCGTTACATCCAGTGCCTTGTAACGTCTCTCTATCTGTATCTAGCTTCTTTTAGCGTTCGAATGTAAAGGTGCTTTTTTATACTTTCAAGAACTTCCTAACGGACATCAAGCTGCCCCATATCCCGATAACGGCGCCAATTACAATAAGGATGGCCGAAACTTGATAAATAAACGGGCTTGCAGGCAGAAAATCTATAAATTTGAACGTAATCTGTGGTGCAGCATATTTATAAATATTGTAGTAGAGTGCAGCAACCAGACCGATTGGAACGATGGAACCTAGGATTCCCAACCAGAGTCCTTCCAAGAAAAATGGCCAACGGATGAATGTATTCGTTGCTCCTACTAATCTCATGATCTCAATTTCTTTTCTTCTAGCTACAATGGTAATTTTAATCGTATTCGAAATCAGGAACATTGCAGTAAATAGTAAGCCTACAATAAGAACGATCCCTATGTTTCTCGCGATATTCACGAAGCTGAATAGTTTCTCGACGTAGCCTTGTCCATATTTAACACTTTGGATATATTCAAGACCTTCGATTTTCTTTGCCACCTTGATGACATCTTGCGGAGATTTCGTTTTGATGATATAAACGTCCCTTAATGGGTTGTCCTGTTCAAATGGTTTAAAAGCATCACCATTATCGCCTAAATCATCTATTAAATTCGTAAGCTCTTCATCTTTTGGAGAGAAAATGACTGACTCAATACCGTTCATCTCCGTAATCTTCTTACCAATATCTTTTATATCGTCATCATTCGCCGCATTATCAATATGTGCACGAACTTCGACATCTTTCTCCACATTTCCCGCGATATGATTTAAATTCATCATGAGCACTAAAAAGACGCCAACCAATGTTAGTGTGACCGTTACTGCACTGACTGAAGCAAACGTCATCCATCCATTACGGCCAATATTTTTAAAACTTTCACGGAAGTGACGGAGCAATGTTCTAAATTTCATATCCGTAATCACCTCGATGTTCATCGCGAACTATTTTTCCACTTTCAATGGCAATGACACGTCGTTTAATATTGTTGACGATGTCCCTATTATGAGTGGCCATGACAAGTGTAGTTCCGCGTTTATTAATTTCTTCAAATATGTTCATGATTTCCCACGATGTTTCAGGATCAAGATTCCCTGTAGGCTCGTCGGCAATGACTACCTTAGGATCATTGACGATCGAACGGGCTATCGCAACCCTTTGCTGTTCCCCACCTGATAACTCGGAAGGCAGCATCCTCGCTTTATGTTTAATGCCAACCAGATCAAGAACTTCCATGACTCTCTTTTTGATTTCTTCTGGTTCCTTTTCGATAACTTCCATGGCAAATGCTACATTTTCATAAGCAGTGAATGTTTGAAGGAGTTTAAAATCTTGGAATACCATACCGATATTACGGCGGAATAGAGGAACTTTCGAATTGCGGATACTTGGCAGGCTAAGGCCATTGACCAAAATATTACCGCTTGTCGGCTTTTCTTCCCTATACATCATTTTGATGAAGGTCGATTTTCCGGCACCACTTGGACCTACTACATAAACGAACTCGCCTGGCTTTATTTTCACATTGATACCATTGATGGCAATTACGCCATTTGGATATGTTTTTTTCACATCTATCATTTCTATCATTCTAAAACCACCTAATTTGCTTGAATTATCACTATGTATCTACAGCTTTTTCGACAATTTTCACTGAAATCTGACAGGAATCTCTCTTACTTAAGCACAGAAACATTATAACATCAAATTTTGTCAAATTAAGCATAAAAAATATTACAGTTTCATTTCAGTTAGACATATATCAACATCTATGTAATAATCCTAGGATTTGATTGCTTGATAAGGGGTTAAATGTGGGTTGCTCGAGGATTTTAAAGGAGGCTAAATGAAACGTCCTGCAAAGCAGGACGTTTCATTGATCATTACTTATGTTCAGCAAGCCATTCCGCGACCATACTCGCTTCCTTGCCTTGGATTATAGCTTTTGGCATTCCATCTCGACCATTCACAATGACCTTTTCGATGTCCGCTTTTGATAGCCTCGAGCCGACCTTCGTTAAATTCGGTCCCACGCCGCCTTCGAGATTCACTGCATGACAACTTGAACATTTGTTTTCGTAAATTTTCGCGGCATCACCAGCACCTGCCGTTGTCGTTTCGCTATTTTCAGCAGGCCCTTTATCTGCATTATCATCATTCCCACCGCATGCTGCCAAGGCCATAGAAGTGCCTAGAACTAAGGCTAACCATTTCATTTTTTTCATTTAATTTACCCCCTCTGATTTATGCCAATACAAGAACATTATACCAATTTCATTCCAGTTTAAAACCCTCCCCAAGTACCTCCGATGCTTCAATTACAATTACAAACGCTTTGGGGTCAACGAGTTTCACCATTTGTTTCAATTTGGTGAATTCCGACTGGTCTATTACGCACATCAAAATAGGACGAGTATCATCCGTATAGCCTCCATACCCGGATATCCCTGTAACACCCCGGTCTAGCTCATGAATGATAGCATCCCTTACTTCCATTTCTTTATTCGTGATAATTAATGACAGCTTGGAACGGTTCAATCCAACCTGGACGAGATCTATCGTCTTACTTGTCACATATAACCCTATTAATGCATAAAGCCCTTTTTCAATATCCAAAACAATGGCAGCACTTAAAACAATGATTCCATCAATGATAGCCACACAGGTACCTAAAGACAGATGGGTATACTTATGGAAAATCTGTGCCGCTAAATCGGTCCCCCCAGTGGAACCCTTTCCGCGAAAGACGATCCCCAGGCCAAGTCCGACCATCATCCCCCCGCAAATCGAGCCAAGCAATGCATCATTCGTCCATGCATCCCAATCCTTTGTCAGAAATACCACTAAGGGCAAGAACAAGGTTCCAATCAGGCTTTTGGCTCCGAAATGTCTCCCCAGGATGATAAGCCCAGCAATGAACAAAGGGATATTAAACCCCCACAGTACATAGGCTGGCTCCCAACCGAGAGTTGAATCCAGAATTGTACTAATCCCACTGACCCCGCCAGATGCAACCCGGTTAGGCAGTAAGAATACATTAAAACCAATCGCAATTATGGCCGAACCTACAATCACCCATCCATACTCCATTAACTTTTGCATTAAAGGATGCTTCGGCTCCCGGTTTCTTTTCCTCATTCTATATTGACTCCTCAAACCATCATTATTATCTAGTATTGGCCGAACGAAGCAGAACATCCCTTTTCATATCCTGTTAATGTCAGCCAGAGGAAGTGTTTAATAGGTCATTCAAGGATCTTTCATGCATAAGAAACCATAAAAAAAGCCGGACCGGGAAACGGTCCGACTTGCACATCTTATAATTTTGAACGTAAGTACGCATCAATGAACATATCGATATCCCCATCCATGACAGCTCCCAAGTTTCCGGTCTCCGCACTAGTACGGTGATCTTTAACCATGGAATATGGGTGGAAAACATAAGAACGAATTTGGCTTCCCCAGCCAATTTCCTTTTGCTCACCGCGGATTTCATCCAAATCCGCTTGTTGCTGTTCAATTTCACGTTGATACAATTTGGCTTTCAGCATATTCATGGCTTGGGCCTTGTTTTTGATTTGCGATCTCTCGTTTTGACACGTTACCACAGTATTGGTAGGTAAATGGGTGATCCGGACTGCCGAGTCAGTTGTATTGATATGCTGACCACCTGCACCACTTGCCCGATACGTGTCGACTTTCAAATCTTCCGTGCGTATTTCTATATTGATCGTCTCATCGAATTCCGGCATGACTTCACACGAAACGAATGAAGTATGGCGCCGTCCCGATGAATCGAACGGAGAAATACGGACTAGACGATGCACACCCTTTTCCGCTTTCAAATAGCCATAGGCGTTATGGCCTTTGAAAAGTAAAGTGACACTCTTGATTCCAGCCTCATCACCTGGAAGGTAATCAAGGGTCTCCACTTTAAAGCCTCTTTTTTCACCCCATCTTGTATACATCCGAAGTAGCATGGAACCCCAATCCTGGGACTCCGTTCCGCCTGCACCTGGATGAAGTTCAAGAATGGCATTTTTCGAATCATATTCTTCACTTAGTAAAAGTTGAAGTTCAAAGTCATTCATCTTTTGAGAAAGAATCGTGATTTCTTCTTCCAGCTCAGCCAAAAGATCTTCATCATTCTCTTCTTTCACTAGTTCATATGTCAAATCCAGATTTTCATATGATTCATTAAGATCGGACAATTGATTGACTTGTTCTTTCAAAGCATTCGTTTCATTGATGACAGTCTGTGCTTTTTGCTGATCATTCCAAAAATCGGGATGTGTCATCTCATTTTCAAGCTGTGCGATTCGTGCCTCTTTTTCATCTAAGTCAAAGAGACCCCCTAAAGTCCGTTAATCGTTGCGCTGTCCGTTCAAGTTCATTTCTAATTTCTGCTAATTCCATTTCTCTTCACCTCATTAGTATGTTAAAAAAATCCCTGTAGAGGGATTCGCCTCATTCAAATTAACCTCTTCAAACTATATGCAAATATATTGCTTTATGCAAACTAAACATGAAAAGAGGCGGCAAGCCTTAAACTTTACCGTCTCATAATCATTATACACCTAACTTTAGCCTAAATTACCATGGCAATTCTTATATTTTTTACCGCTGCCGCATGGACATAACGCGTTCCGGCCAACGTCTTCCTTTTTACGGGCAGGGGCCTTTTTCACTTTTCCCCCGTCTTCTTCTTTCGGGTTGACCGCTTGTCCTTTTATGACTTCCTTCCGCTCTAAATTGTTGCGGATTTCAGCCTTCATGATATATTTAGCGACTTCATCTTCCATAGAAGCAATCATGGCTTCAAACATTGCGAAACCTTCTGATTGATATTCGCGAAGTGGATCAATTTGACCATAAGCACGAAGGTGGATACCTTGGCGCAACTGCTCCATTGCATCAATATGGTCCATCCACTTGCTATCGACTGCACGAAGAACGATTACTTTTTCGAATTCACGCATTTGTTCTTCAGATAACTCTTCTTCTTTTTGGTCATAGTTTTCCTTCAATTTTCCTAAAATGAATTCAACCAATTCCGATTCATCTTTTCCGTTTAAATCATCTACAGTGATTGAGCCTTCATTGAATAGGTTACCATTCAGGTAATCGACTAGACCTTGTAAATTCCAGCCTTCCTCATCGCCCATTGGTGCAAATACGGCAACATTGCGTTGGATGGATGCCGTAATCATCTTTTCGACGATTTCTCGTAGGTTCTCACTTTCCATTACATCGAAACGCTGCTTATAAATAATTTCCCGTTGTTGACGGAGAACATCATCATATTGCAGTAACTGCTTACGTGAGTCGAAGTTATTGCCTTCGACCCGTTTCTGTGCGGATTCAACGGCCCTGGTCACCATTTTACTTTGAATTGGCTGGGAATCATCCATACCAAGGCGTGCCATCATGCTTTTCATGTTATCCGAACCGAAGCGGCGCATCAATTCATCTTCCATTGATAAATAGAATTGAGTGACCCCGGGGTCTCCTTGACGGCCGGAACGACCACGCAACTGGTTATCTATACGCCTGCTTTCATGGCGCTCCGTACCGATGACAGCAAGTCCACCAAGCTCCTTGACCCCTTCACCAAGCTTGATATCCGTACCACGGCCTGCCATGTTGGTAGCGATCGTGACTGAGCCTTGATTACCTGCATTCGCAATGATTTCCGCTTCACGTTCATGGTTCTTTGCATTCAAAACATCGTGAGGGATCCCTTTTTTAGATAAATAGGCAGAAATGACTTCAGATGTTTCGATGGCAACCGTACCGACAAGCACAGGCTGACCCTTTGTATAACGCTCGGCGATGTCTTCCACAACAGCCTTGAATTTCCCATCAGTTGACGCGTATATAAGATCTGCCCGGTCATCCCTAACGATATTCCTGTTTGTCGGGATCGCAATGACATTCATATTATAGATATTGCGGAATTCCTCTTCTTCCGTTTTGGCTGTACCAGTCATACCGGAAAGTTTTTCGTACATCCTGAAATAGTTCTGGAACGTAATCGTCGCAAGAGTCATGCTTTCATTTTGAATCTCAAGGCCTTCTTTCGCTTCAATCGCCTGGTGGAGACCTTCACTGTAACGGCGGCCCTTCATCAAACGGCCAGTGAATTGGTCAACGATGACAATCTCGCCTTCTTGGACCACATAATCCACATCCAAATGCATGGAAACATGCGCCTTCAACGCCTGATTAATATGATGATTCAAAGTAACGTGACTAATATCGAATAAATTATCGATGTTAAACGCTCTTTCAGCTCTGTTCATCCCATCTTCGGTCAGCTGAACGCCTTTTGTCTTTTCATCATACGTGTAGTCCGTATCTTTTTGTAACGTTCTCACAAACGCATTGGCTTGAATATAAAGCTGGGCCGATTTTTGTGCGGAACCGGAAATGATCAAAGGCGTTCTCGCCTCATCTATCAAAATCGAATCGACTTCATCAATGACAGCAAAGTGCAGTGGGCGCTGTACCATTTGTTCTTTATATAACACCATATTGTCACGCAGGTAATCAAAACCTAGCTCATTATTCGTGCTATACGTAATGTCAGCATTGTACGCCTCTTGTTTTTCTTCTTTAGAATGACTGTTCAAATTCAATCCGACGGTCAAGCCAAGAAAATCATACAATACACCCATCTCAGTAGCATCACGGTGGGCCAGATATTCGTTGACAGTAACGACATGTACACCTTTACCAGTAAGCGCGTTTAAATAAACCGGCATGGTGGAGGTTAATGTTTTACCTTCCCCTGTTTTCATCTCGGAGATATTTCCATCATGAAGCGATGCCCCACCCATGATTTGAACACGGTAAGGATATAGGCCTAGAGCACGCTTTGCCCCTTCACGCGCAACCGCAAAAGCCTCAACTAGCAAATCATCCACTGTTTCCCCATTTTGATAACGCTCTTTAAACTCACCTGTTTTGGCACGCAGCTGTTCATCCGATAACGCAGCCGTCTTATCAGCCAGCGCTTCGACCTGATCAGCGATTTTTTCCAAACGCTTTATTTCCCGCTTATTCGGATCAAAAACTCTATTTAATATATTAAGCATTCAATAACGCTCCTCTATTATGGTAATGATCGTTCAATAACAAAATTCATATAAGTAAGAAGAAACACACCTTCTATTATTACAATCCACGCTTAATTTTACCACTTCTATCCTAGAGGTACAACTTCATGTCACTTCCTGGCCATTGACCTGAATTCAATTCTTGCGAAAAACAATGGATAAATGAAGAGTAAAACTGTTAAAATAAAAGGAAGTATAAAAAATATATTGCAAACTCCCCACTATTCCAATGCAAATGAGAATTATCCATAACCTTCCATCACTAGATCTGTGTCCTTCTCTAGCGATAACCTGTCAAGGTAATCCAGCCTTAAAGGCTCCTTGTTTTGAATGATTTAATGTGGGCTACTCAAACTTATAAGCAGAAGATAAATAGAACATGTTTCGAGGTGGTATTGATGATTGGTGAACGTGTAAAAAAACTGCGGGAAGAAAAGAAAATGTCCATGACTGAACTCGCCGATAAAGCGGGGGTGGCAAAGTCTTACTTAAGTTCGCTCGAGCGAAACTTACAAACGAATCCTTCTATTCAATTTCTTGAAAAAATCTCCGCCGTGCTTAACATTCCTGTTGATGCCCTTCTTTACGATGCACCAAATAAGGAAAACTTGGACACTGATTGGATGAAAATCGTTGAGGAGGCTATGAATTCTGGTGTATCAAAACAACAATTCAGGGAATTCATCGAGTTTAATAAATGGAGAAAAGGTAAAGAAGAATAGTAGTTTAATAGTCTACCTACATAATCCTGAAGAATACAGCTTGAATGAACTAGATTTGCTAGAATCTCATGGAAGAATAAAACCCTATAAACAGCTAATGAATTGAACCACTGTTTATAGGGATGTTTTCGATGCTTTTCAGTACTTAGCTTTCTTCGTTCTCCTCTAATGTAACCTCAAGGCTTTCCCGTTCAAATAAAGCACTAATTTCCTCTTTTTTGAAACCCAAGCTCCTTGCTTCTAAAATCAACTTTACCCATTCTTGATCTATTTCCACATTAGCCACCTCTTCTACCTCCTAAAATACCCTTTGTATTTCAGGCAGACCAGCCATCGTAGTCGCTAAACCTTAGACCTGTGCCTTTGCGCCCTCATCTTTCAATAAGTTTGCCTTTGTCGTGGTACCTCTTACCAAATACATTCTTTTAATCATATTATAACGGATATACACTCCATATATTGCTATTTTATGTCGGTAATCTATCTAAATGCAAACCTTTTATCCGACAAAATATTACAATATTGGGAAAATGCAACATTCAATTCAATCATTATCAAAGTCCTATTCTATTCGTTTTTTATAAAACGAGGATAACTGCATTCATTAACCATTCGATGGGACCTATTAATTCTCTCCACTTTAAGTGCATCCAAGGCTTTTTGCACAGTTAAGTCCTCACCGCAGATCGGGCAAAGCCACTTTCCATATTCTGCACTGCTAAAGGAAGCCCTATAGCATTTATGGCAATTCTTTCGATACAAAAAAAAACACTCCCTCTGCACCTTGATCAAATTGTTTTTTATAAAAAACTAATTGTTCTTTTTAAAGAACTGACAATTTGAGTATAGTACAAAAGATAGAGGTGTTTGAATAGGTAAAACTAACTATTTATCTCATTAAAGAACAAAAACCGTTCGTTAAAATGAATTTCGAAAGGCAAATGATACGGTCATTTTTTATACCTTTTGATTCATTTCCATCTAAACTTAGTAAAATAGTAATAAAATAATCAACAGCACTCGTCGGCTATGAATGTAATGGTAAACTACCAAAATGCTAAAAAAGCACAACCCAGAGACTGGGCTGTGCTTTTGATTTCAGATTCATCATTAACTAGGTTCAATTAATCCGTAGCGTCCATCTTTACGTCGGTACACCACGTTCGTTGTGTTAGTATCCGCATTCGTATATACGAAGAAACTGTGACCAAGCATATTCATTTGTAAAATGGCTTCTTCACTGTCCATCGGCTTCAAATCAAAGCGCTTATTGCGGACCACTTCAATATCAGTATCATCTTCGAATTCATCCATCACTTCGTCAACTTCCGTATTGAAGGCGAATGCCTCGGGAGTCGTAGATAAGTTGTTCCGGAACTTACGATTGACCTTTGTTTTATGTTTACGAATTTGGCGTTCAAGCTTATCATTGATCAAGTCAATGGCAGCATACATATCCGCATTTTCCTCTTCAGCGCGAAGAACCAAATTCTGCATAGGAATCGTCACTTCGACCTTGGATGTATTATTGTTCACTTTCAAATTCACTAACACATTTGCATCTGGTGTATTGTTAAAATATCGTTCTAACTTGCCAATTTTCTTTTCGACGTATTCTCGAATTGCTGGAGTTACCTCAATGTTTTCACCGCGTACGTTGTAATTCATAAAGTGAGTCCTCCTTAAATTAAGACTATACAGTTAGATTCTACAATACCCCTCCGGTTCCCTTTAGAAACACATCATGAAATATGTCGAAATTATGAAACAATTGTCGGAAGGTTTTGGAAAGGGTTGATGTCTGCCCTAGCTTCATTATAACAAATGCCTAGCCATAAAGAAAAAATTAAGCGCGAATTATTTACAGAAATTTTAAAAATATTTAACATAAAAACCGTTTGGAATCCAAACGGCTGGGTAATTAATTTCTTTTATCGTAGAACATGCCATCGATTGATAGACTTTCATACGGGTTCGTGTATTTATTAGATGATTCTTTTTTAACACTGAGCTGTTTGATATCGCGTTGGATTTCTACTTTTTGTTCTTCGAGAAGTTGTGAAACTTTTTCATTGAGTTCGATTAACTTCTTCCCTAATTCCTGTTCAGAATCAGAAAAAGGCGGTTGAATCCCTGCCATCGACTTCTCCCGCTCCTCAAGTAAAGCCTCTACTTTTTCAATTTTCCGGTCCCGATCCTGATCATTTTCCAACGTCGAAAGCAATTGGTTCGTTGCCTCATAAAAATTTTGAATAGCTCCCATTATACTTGACCACTATTAGCAAATTGCTTCTGGCGGTTCAACTGAATAGCTTCCTTCCATGTATCGCGAAATTCCATGACAAACCCTTCAACCTCTTCTAAAATATCCAGATCACTTTTAATGTTGGCTTCAATCAAGCGTCGATTCAAATAATCATAAAGGGACATTAATTCCTTGGATATAGCCAGATCCATTTTTAAAGTGACCATCAGCTCCTGAATGATTTTTTGCGCTTTAATTAAATTCGTGTTTTTTTCTTGAAAGTTTTTTTCCGCAATTGCTTTTTTGCCCAGTGTTATAAACTTAAGGCATCCATTATAAAGCATTAACGTAAGGTCACCTGGAGAGGCAGTATTCACCGAATTTTGTTGATAAGATTGGTAGGGATTATTGTTTGCCATCATTCAAACTTCCTTTCTAAAATTGCTTAGCTGAAATACTGAGCTAGGCTGCTGCTTTGACTATTTGCTTTCGAAATCGCTTTCTCCATCGCTGTGAATTGATTATAATAACGGGTTTCTAAAGCCTTCAGCTTGACTTGCCAACTATCAATTTTTGTATTATAACTATTTAAAAGTTTTCCAATCGAAAAGGAATTATTAACGGAAGATGATGACTTACCTGCTTTATCCTGAATATTAGTCATCGCCGATTTTATATCAGCTCTTAACCTTTTGGCTAATCCCATTTCACCCGTTGTTTCTCCTGATTTCATAAACAAATTATAAATTTTGTTTGGATCCTCTGAAATAGCAGCACGCAGTTTTTCTTCGTTAATGGTTAGCTTACCACCTTCAAGATAGTTACTTGTAGTAGTTATTCCAATTTCACTTAATGAGTTGACGGAGTTGCTTCCACCAACAGAGGTATACAGGGAGGTCCGCATTTTCGTAAGGAGACCCGTCAACATAGAATCTCCCCGAAGTGTCCCACTCTTTGCCTTCGTTTCCCACAGTTTAATTTCATCCTCAGTCATGTCTTTCCTTTGTGCCGTAGTCAACGGTTGGTATGCCCGGTACTTTGTTTCATCTGTCTTCGTTTTGATGTTAGCGATAATCTCATTGTACTTGTCAACGAATTGGGTAACCGTATCTAGAACTGATTCTACATCAGATGACGAAGAAAAAGTTACTGGTCCAGATGTAACCTGTTTAAGTGTAATTTCTGCACCGTTAATGGAGAAGGTATTGGAGGAACGCTCGATATCCAGACCGTTAAAGTTTAAGGTTGCATTTTGACCGGCCGTTCCTCTACTCGCTCCAACAGCAGCAATATTATTTTCATCTAAATTGAGAAGATCCGTAAAGAGTGTACCACTCAAACCAATTTCTGCAGTAACACTCGTTCCATCTTCTCTTGTTAAACCATCCGGAACTGCCCCCGTGTTTTTCGCCGTAATCGAAATCTGTTTAGTGTTCTGATCATAAAAAGCGGTAACACCTGAATTAGCATTAATTTTTGTAATTAAACTATTTAACGTATCAGTTTCTTCAATTTTTGTGGTGAAGGTATTTAAAGAACCATCCTTATTAATCGTTTCAATTTTTATTTCTTGTCCAATATAAGCTTCTGGAATGATATCCGTTGCCTTTTCAATTCCAGAAGCACCATTACTGAGCATAGTTGCTGCGGTAGCTAAACTTTTTATAGTTACCGACCCAGAAAAGTCAGCAGTGGAATTTGTATTTTTTACCGAGATGGCATTTGCATCTGAAACCGATACCGTTTTCTTCATAAAAGATTGTTTCATTCCTACGCCATCTCTAATAAGGGTATCTAGCTCCAATAACAACTTATTGATATCGCGATAATCATCTCGCTGCCATTCTGCATATTGTTTCTTTTGTTCTAGGGTATCCAATGGGACACGTGCAGCCTGCATCATACTGCTAACAAGCGCGTCAATATCCATCCCACTCGCTAAACCGTTAATTCTTACCACAGAAACATCACCCACCTATATTTTTTCATCTACCATAATACCGACAAACTCGGTCATCGCTGCATAAAAGTCTAATAATTTCTTTGGAGGAATCTCCCTAATTGTTTCATTAGTTACATCATCCACAACCTTGACATAATACTCGTTCAATTTCTCATGATATTCAAAACGAACTGCTGTATGTGTTGGATTTAGAAACGTATTCAAACTTTCAACTACATCTTGAACCCTTTCTTTTGATGGCTCATTATTGGATTCTGCACTATGTTCTGAATAAGCAACCGTATCGATTTCTCTCTGATAATAAGAACTGATTCCTTCATAGATTGCCGTTCTAAGCTGTGAGGAAAGAATATTAGTTGATAAATTCTCCAACATCTTGCTGCCCCCAATACCCTTTATTTTTATATCGGTATTTACTATTTTATATTTAGTCCTTAATGAATGTGGTTATTAAGAAGATCTAGCAGAAGTTAAATCAAGAAATTTTCAAGAGATAGACACAGGCAGTAAAACTTATTATAAGTACGACCCATAAAACTTTTCCCTCATAAATAGTAAAAGACTCTAGCTAATCTGCTAGAGTCTTCCTATTCATCTTGATTCAAAAAATTAACGAAGTAATTGAAGAACACCTTGTGGCTGTTGATTGGCTTGTGCAAGCATGGCTTGAGCTGCTTGAGAAAGAATAGAGTTTTTAGTTTGTTCCATCATTTCTTTAGCCATATCAACGTCACGTACACGAGATTCTGCAGCAGTCAGGTTTTCAGATGCATTGTTTAAGTTATTAATTGTATGCTCTAAACGGTTTTGATTTGCACCAAGCTTAGAACGAGCAGCAGAGACTGTTTTGATTGCCGCATCAACTAAAGCGATGTCAGTATCAAATTGTCCAGTTGTACCATCAGGAGCAAGTGCGCCTACGCCTAAGTCATCCGCGCTGAATCCTTTACCTGCTTCACCTTCGATTGTCAATTCAAGCGTTTGTGTTGCGTTTGCCCCAATTTGGAAATCGCTTTTGAAACCACCGTCTAATAATTTTTTACCATTAAATTCAGTACGTTCCGAAATACCAGTTAATTCTTTGTTTAATTCCGAGATTTCATCTTTGATTGCTTGAAGATCTTCATCTGCTAAAGTTCCGCCATTACCTGCTTGAACAATTAGTTCACGTTGTCGTTGCAGGATGGAATGAGTTTCACCCAAAGCTCCCTCAGCAGTTTGAATCAATGAAATACCATCTTGAGAGTTACGAGAAGCTTGATCCAATCCACGGATTTGGCCACGCATTTTTTCAGAAATTGAAAGACCTGCTGCATCATCACCTGCACGGTTGATACGAAGACCCGAAGCTAGTTTTTCCATAGATTTAGATTGTGCGTTTGTTGCTGCACCAAGTTGACGATGAGTGTTAAGTGCTGCGATATTATGATTAATAATCATTTTGGTTTCCTCCTTGAGTTTTAAGTTCCCACATCCATGTGGTTTTTTACGATGGATAGTGAATAAGACGCCCGTCTATATCACTACTCATCGTTGTATATGTATTATCGACATGTTTAGAAACATATTTAGAGATTTTAAGATTTTTTCTTGAAATGTTCATATAAATTTTCCAGAATACTGGTTTCTGTTTTAGTAGCTTCATTATTTTCTTGCTGAATAGATAGATAGATTTCTTTTCGATGAATCTCGACATTTTTTGGAGCATTAATACCAAGTTTGATCTGTTCGCCTTCTATAGCTAAGACCGTAATTTCAATATCATTACCTATCATGATCGATTCATTAGATTTTCTAGTTAGAACAAGCATTATTTTTCCTCCTGTTCTACTGAAGGTTCAATAAGAAGATGCTTAGTCATGTAGCCACTTCCATTCATGATAAACTGCTTTCCTGTTTTTTTAGCGCTATTTAAAATGATAGGAGCTTGAAGATTAGCGGTCGTTTTATTGAATGGTTCGTGGATTGTTAGAATCACGAACGTAATGACTTCCTTTTCTGCTTCTATTTGCAAAGTAGATAGTACCTCATCAGTAAGCTTCACTTCATAATCATGAAAAGTATCAAAAGGGTTCAACATGATAAAAGCAACCTCTTTTGTTGTTATAGATTGCAGGACAAAAAAGGGTGTTTCCTCCAAAGCTAGCAAACAAAACTGTTTTTCTTCTAAAAACCCTGGTATCCCGCTTTCAAATGTATAAATGTTTTCTTGCGTTATCTCTATTTCGCCATGAAATTTTGTTTGCCTATTCATATATGTTTTCACTCACCTATCTCATCCGGAAACAAATTAATGAAATCTATATCCAGCGCATTTTTTTGTAGAATTTCCACTTCTACACTCCCTGGTGTGTATGTATGGTTCGGTCTATTGATTTGGGCATCAATATTCGGTTTCTGAGCGGTTGCTTCAATCTCCACCTGGGCAGGCTGATAGTCAAGCTGCACACTGAAATGAGAGGGAATCCAGCCGAGATTGAATTGCTTCTCCGGCCCTTTGCTGTTTTGCCTGGCCTGTTCAGCGAGTGCATTACCGCCCTTTTCAATATGCCTCAGCTCCGTCCCCTGCTGTGACCTTCTTGCCATACCTGCCAGCCAATCCTGATAGCCCTGCTGTGCAAATTCCTCAACTCGCTTGGATAGGCTTTTCAAATCCATATCTTCTCTCGCTTGTGACTGATCGATCGTCAGCTTTCCTGGTGTCGTTTGGATATCCAGGATCGCTTGCGGCTGTTCAATTGATTGGACTGCTGGCTTTTGTTCTATTTGCTGTACAGGCTGTTCTATATTCAATCCGATCTTCATTGAGGTGGATTGTAATCTAATTTGCGGAAACTGCATCATCAACACTCCTTATAGAAAAAAGCTATCCATTTAAGAATAGCTTAACGAAGAAAATCCAATAAACTCGGTTGCATGATTCTTGCTCCGATACTTAATGCAGCACTATGGACACTTTCTTGAGTCGTCAAATCCATGATCGCTTTTTCAATTTCGACATCCTCATTTTTCGAAAGAATATCAGTGGCAAAAACCTCCTGCTGCTTGAGACGATCCGTCATCAGCTCAATCCGATTCTGCCTTGCGCCTACCTGTGCTTGCATGCTTAAGAAAGTATCTATAGTTGCATCAAGTCCTGCCAGCGTTCCACTCACGTCACCGTCATTTTCGAGTGCATCGATTGTTTGGTCGATGCTTCCGCCAGCAGCAAGCGCATCACCAAAAATCTTCGAACCGTCCGTATTGATTTTCAGGGAAATCCCGGAAAACACTTCAAGGTTTATGTCCCCTGTGCCATACACCGTATTTCCATTCGCATCTTTAACGGACGATGGCCTCACATTCGTATCCTGACCGTTGAAAATATATTTCCCGCCAATCTGTGTGTCGCCAAGAGTTATGAGATGTTCTTTTAATTGCTTAATTTCTTCTGATACACTTTCGAACTGTTCTCCATCATAGGTTCCATTACTACCTTGAACGGTTAACTCACGAATCCTTTGAAGAACGGAAACTGCTTCAGAAATGGCATCATCGGTACTGTCAATCCAGTTAGTTGCCTCCGAGATGTTACTGGTATACTGCTGGATTTGATTGAGGTTTGTCCGGTACCCCATTCCCATCATGGCCGCAACAGGGTTATCTGATGGTTTTGAGAATTTCTTTTGAGAGGAAACCTGTTCTTGCAGCTTGGCCATCTTTTCATAGCTGCCGCTTAAATTTCTTAACATATTATTGGTTAGCATCGATTGCGTTACCCGCATGTTTGCTCACTCCCTTTTATCTGCCTACGGTACCCATTCCGTTTATGATTTTATCGAGCATTTCATCCATCATCGTCATCATTCTTGCAGAAGCGTTGTATGCCTGCTGAAATCTGATCATATCGGTCATCTCCTCATCCAAGGATACAGAACTGACAGAGTCTCTATTTTGGTTAACGGATGTAGCAAGCACGACAGAGTTGGAAAGGTTCTTTTGGGCGCTTTGAGAATCCACACCCAGCTTCCCGATGATCCCGGAGTAATAGCTGTCGAAGTTTCCTGTCAATTCGTCAGAGTTTTGGTCTTTAGTCAAGTAATCACTAAATGCCTTCGTTTTCAAGTCAGCCAAGAGCTTAGCATTTTCATTATCCCCGGATGCCCCTCCACTTTTGCCGCCTGCGGCAATTTTTGAGGGATCCTTTATGATCTCACTGTTTACCTTGATGCTTTGTGCAGCGCTCTTACCTGGTTCGATTTCAAAGAAGTTTAATGTTGAAAGATCGCTATCACCTAGGGCATATCCTTGTTTATGAATGGCATTAAACTCATTCACAAAAGCCGTCGCCATATTATCCAGCTTTTTCAGCATATCAGGATAAGATCCCCCGATCGTGCCATCATCCTTTTTATAGCCAAAACTGTTAATCAAACCGGATAGTTCTCCCGAGAATTTGTAATCCGTCAATGTTTTCGAACCAAATTTCACTCCGTCTACCATACCTGTCGTTTTATCATAGCTAACATCAACTTTGGACGTTCCGACCATCCCGGTTTGGTTAACACTGATTAGATTGATAGGCGGCACATAAGACGAACCGTCTTCTTGCATTAATTCGATGTTGTATAGCCCTGTAGCTACATCGCTGGCTCTGCCGTAATCCGTCGGAATGACGTTATTCACTTTAATACTGACTAGTTGCGATAGTTGGTCTACGAGTACATCACGTTGATCATAAAGGTCATTGGGAATATAGCCATGCGGCTCCACTTTACTGATTTGTTGATTTAGTTGATCAATACTGCTAATGAGCGTATTGATTTCGTTCGCTTTGACGTTAATTTGATTCCCGATATCCTTTTGAACGCTTGATAGCGAGTTGTAGTAGTAGTTTAGGGTATCCGCGACCATGACGCCTGTTGAGGCAACGACTTCACGGGCCCCGGAGTTTTCCGTGTTGGCCGTCAGCCCCTGGAGGGAATTCCAGAATTTCTCCATCGTGGCAGCTAATCCGCTATCGGTTGGTTCATTCATGATCCCTTCCATTTTAGACAATGATTCGCTCATGGCACCGTAAAAACCGATTTTATTACTTTGTGTCCTGAATTGTGCATCCAGGAAACTATCCCGGATCCGCTGAACCGTTTCTGCCGCTACCCCTGTCCCGATTTGGCCAGCTACGCGCGGGCTGTTCAATCCGACAGTAGGAAAGCCAGACGTCTGTACCAGGTTGACCCGCTGCCTTGAATATCCTAATGTATTGGCATTTGCCACATTATTTCCTGTCGTGTACAAAGCCCCTTGAGAGGTGGATAATCCGCGCTTTGCCGTTTCAAGTCCCATAAAGGTTGAAATCATTTACTCAAACCTCCATCTTTATTCTGTTTTTCAAACTTTTGAATCAAACATTGCCATGCCGCTTTTTACCGGCTTTTTAACCGAATCCCCATAATTCAAGTTCTGATTCTGCGGTCTCAGCATATCCAAAGAGACATTGATGAATTGAAGGGATTGATAGATTAATTGCTGATTTAAACTGTTCCGCTCCTTCAGCTTAGCCACTTCATCAATCAATTCCGCTTTTAGCCGTTCAAGGATTTCCGTTTCAACTGGTCCTGTCAGTTCCATTACGGCATCGATGGAGGCCTTCTTTCCCACCGTTCCATTTACTGCGAGAAATTCCTTGACTGCCCCTTCTCTTTCCATATCGGTTTGACTGATTGCTTTAATGTGCTTTTGTTCCTGAATCAGCAGGGCAGTAATTGCCTCGGTATCACTTGCTTTCAAAATGGCCGTTTTTCTTATCGCTAATTGATTGAAGCTTTTATGAAGCTTGATCAATTTTTCAAGCGATTCGATGATGTTCCGTGCAGACATTTTGCTGCCTCCTCTGCTCATAAATGAAGGACGGAAAATAGTCCCATCCACTTCATTCAAACTTTAGTTCATTTCCGGTAAAAATCGATGAGTCCCTTAGCCGTTGCCTGCGCATTCAATTTATAATTTCCGTTTTCAACTTGGATTTTCAGTTCGTCCACCTTTGCTTGTCTAGCAGCAGGAATCGGAGATGATTGCTGCATTTCTTTTGCCGCTGAAGAAATTTCAACTTTATCCGAGGCATTGACCTTAGATTCTTTGATATTCCCCGTTTTATTGGCTTGAAGATTATACGGGTTAACACCTGTCATACCAACGTTATTGATTTTCATATTCCAGATCCTCCCCTTCGGTCGATTTTTTAAATCCCATAACAATATGATTCTTCAACAGACCATGAGAAAGCTCTGGACTGTGTTATTCACCCTATTGTTATTATCGACAAAGAATCGATTTCTTTTATTGTTTCTTGTAATCTTTCCTTCGACAACCATTGTCGAATATTGTTCTCAATATCGAATATTTCAACAAATCATGCATGCTATTGCCATGATACCTACCCTTTTTGATTATCCTTCATGTAGTACGTATTTTTTTTATCATTTCCTTGAATTTCAGTTTGGCGCCTTTCCTCACTTTCGAATGCCTGCAAATCCGCAACGAGGGAATCGCTGCATTTGCCGCATAACCTTCCGATATTGATGTGAGTGCCGCACTTTTCACAAGGAATTCCTAGATTGGGAAACTGCGAAATCCTTAGCTTTCCTGTTTTCACAAATTTAATAATTAAAGTTTCTTCAACGCCAGTGTCCTTAACCACTTGCATCATGGACGCCGTTCTATTTATTTTCTTGCGAATATAGGCATACACTTTATCGAATTGGGCTTCTTCTTCTTTATAACAGGCATCGCATACATCACGGAATTTCGTCATATTGAATAACGAATTACAATTTGGACAGTTGAATATTCCCATTGAGTTCCCTCCCTCACCATCACAACGATTATTCTTAGTACTGTATATATCGAATAATACCAGCGATACTTTAGGATGTTTATTAAAATAAGCTATTTCACCTAGCCAGGGTGATGGATGATACCTCTCTGGCCCCAGCCGTTTTTAATGCCTTGGCTGCATGCCTGAGTGTTGTGCCTGTTGTGTAAATGTCATCGATGATCAAAATTGATTTATGCTCCAGTAAATCCATTTGTATGACCTGAAAAACCTGGGGTATTGACATTCTCTCTTGACGTGACTTTTTTGATTGTTTTTCCGTATGGATCCTTGTTAAGGTCTCGGCAGTGTGAAGTCCGAGAAGGACTGCCAAAGCCTGTCCTTGGTTGAATCCCCGTTCTCTAAGCCGTTCATCACTAAGCGGGATGACCGTTACCAGGTCAAACTCCATGTCCTTTAACCTGTCTTTCAAAAAAGGGACGAACACCTCAGCTAATGCATAATCCCCTCGGTATTTATATTTAGCAATAATATCTTTCAAGTATTCATTATAATGAAATAGAGATATGTTCTTGGACAAATAGCCTCCCCATTCCCTATTCCTTTCCCATCTTGAACAATCCAGACAGATGTCACCAGTGCTGTAATTCCCGTCCAGCTCCCTTGAGCACATTGTACATGTTTCCCCGGTTATCCTATTAAGTTTCCCCTCACAGCTTTCGCAAATCACCTTTGCCTCAGCCCTCACCAATAGGCTCCTCCATGTCAATGCTTCCTTCATTCCTTCATCACAAACAAGGCATCTCTTCATCCAGCAGCCCCCTTTTCATGGCATCTTTATTCATCATTTGTATATGGTGAACAGTCTCTACCATCGCTTTACTTTTACCGTAATGAAAAAAGCTGATCGTCCCGGCAGGGTTAGCAAAGCTTCTCCCTACCCGGCCGGCAATCTGAACGAGGGCACTATCTGAAAACACTTTATGTTCAGCACCAATCACCGCTACTTCTAACCGTTCAATTGTCACGCCGCGTTCCAGGATGGTGGTGGTCAATAATCCAGGAACCTTTCCATTCCTTAATGCCATTACTCTTTCTTTTCGGTCAGGGTGCTGTGAGTGGACAATCGATAATTCAGGGGACAGCATTTGAAACAGCGGAAGGGCCTGCTCCATTGCTTGAATGCTTGGGAAAAACAATAGGAAGGGGATATTCTGCTTAAGTCGCTCACTTACCCATCCTTTGATTACGGGAGGAATCTTTTTTTGATGAAATTGTTTTTGCCAGTTGCCGCTCCATTTCATTTCAGGGACAGGGATTGGCTGACGATGATAACGGGCTGGGATTATAACGGCTTTCAATTTGCCGCTTCGATATAGTCGCTGCATTCGTTTCGAAGGTGTGGCGGTCAAGTAGATGGTTGAGGCAGAAAACTTTTTCGATTTATTAACTGCATAATGCAGCGAATCATCAATTGAGTAGGGAAACGCATCGACTTCATCAACAATGATGACATCGAAGGCTTCAATAAAACGGAATAGCTGATGGGTCGTAGAAACAGTTAGTGGCGAAAACGCATGTCGATCTGCACTGCCGCCATAGAGCGCCGTGACTTCAATGGCAGGAAAGGCTTTTTTTAACCTTGGTGAGAGTTCGAGAACGACATCGGTCCGCGGTGTTGTCAAACAAATCCGTTTCCCAGCATGCAAGGCTGCCTCAATCGCTGCAAATAGGACCTCCGTCTTACCGGCACCACATACAGCCCACACAAGGAATTCACCTTTTCCGTTTACCGCCTCAACGACACAGTCGGAGGCATATTGTTGACCTGCAGATAAAGTGCCTTCCCAACTCGACACATTGTCAGGTATCTCAAACTGAAAACCCGGACCGGTCCACCTATATAACTTTGCACATTCACTGACCCTTCCCATCATGATGCATGAGCGGCAGTAAGTACAATCTTGATTGCAAATCTTGCATGGGAACATATAAAACAAAGCTTGATCCTTGTTACCACAGCGAACACAATTAAACAGGCCATTGCTGGATTGCACGCCGCAAGTTTCCGAGACATATCCATTCTTGAGATGCCCTGCGATGAGTTCCTGGGAGAAGGGGATTTCGAAGGCCAAAAGGTGCCTTCCCGTGAGATGGTGCTGAAGTTCCGGAGAAAAAAAGGGGGGAATGACCATATTTTCCAAACTGTAACCTTCTTTCTTAATAAATTATACTCCTCCATATCATTCGCCTTTTACTCTCAGATTCCTTTTTGCTTATAAAAAAAACGCCTTCCTCTTTTTTCGAGGAAAGACGTCCCAGCTTATATTTTATACCAGCCCATTCCCATCGAGCCTTCGCCCAGATGCGTTCCGATTACTGGACCGAAGTAGCTGATGTCGAACTCGACATTAGGGAATCGTGTTTCGAGTTCGGTTTTCCATTCTTTAGCTTCACTTTCTCGCTTTGCATGAATAATGACGGCTTTATACTTCTCTCCGCTTGCCGCATCTTCTCCAAGTAAATCGGCGATTCGTTTCATCGCTTTTTTTCTGGTACGGATTTTTTCAAATGGGACGATGATTTTATCAACAAAATGGAGGACCGGCTTCACTTGAAGCAGACTGCCAATCAATGCCTGGGCACTGCTTAAGCGTCCACCGCGCTGTAAATGGGATAGGTCATCTGCCATGAAGTATGCCCTGACCGATGGTTTCATTTCTTCGAGCCTGGCCATGATCTCTCCTGCAGCCTTACCATCAAGTGCCATCTTAGCCGCCTCGATTACGTAAAACCCCTGGACCATGCAGCTGATTTCCGAATCAAAGGCATGTACCCTAACCCCCTCGACCATTTCACCTGCCGATACCGCTCCTTGAAACGTACCGCTGATACCGCTCGACAAATGAATCGAAATAACATCATCATATTCTTTTTGCAACTCCTCGAACTTTTCGACAAACTGTCCGATTGGAGGCTGAGAAGTGGTCGGCAATTTCTCCTGCCTCTTTACTTCCTCATAAAACTCATCCGCAGCAATGTCCACTTCTTCCCGGTAAGCTTCATTGGAAAAAATGACATTAAGCGGCATCATATGTATATGTAAACGTTCACGAATTTCCTTAGGTATATATGCAGTGCTATCTGTTACGACTGCGGTTTTCATAAATAATACCATCCTTATAAAAATTTACTCTGTATCTTATTCACCATTCTATCTGAAAATGCTTTTATTTGCATTAAATAGCTTTCTTCATTACCGTAAATATGTAAAATTAGTCAAATCGATCCTTTCATTCATCAAAAAGAGCCCGGCCCTTCAGCACGCATTGCGGAAACTGAAGAGCCGGACTTATCGAATGCTTTAATTACTTCACTTCTACCCAGCCATTTTTAATAGCAAGGACAACCGCTTGTGTACGGTCATTCACATTCATCTTCTGAAGAATGTTACTCACATGGTTCTTGACTGTTTTTTCACTGATATATAGAGTTTCACCGATGGCACGGTTGCTTTTTCCGTCAGCTAGAAGTTGAAGTACTTCACATTCGCGTCGAGTCAATAGGTGAAGCGGCCTCCTGATTTCTATTGCATGTACGGAATCACGATCAGCACCCTCTTCGGCTGCCAAGCGGCGATATTCTTTAACTAAATTATGGGTAACCTTCGGATGAAGGTATGAACCGCCTTCAGCAACTACACGAACAGCATCAATCAACGCATCTGCGTCCATTTCCTTCAACAGGTAACCTTGTGCTCCCGTTTTCAATGCGTGCTGTACGTAGTTTTCATCATCATGAATGGAAAGGATGATTACTTTTGTTTCAGGATAACGGTTCACGAGCATTTTTGTTGCTTCGACCCCATTCATATTCGGCATGTTGATATCCATGATAACAACATCCGGTTTATGTGTTTCAACAAGGTCCATAGCTTCGCTTCCGTCATCGCCCTCGGCAACAACATCAAAGGATGATTCAAAATCTAATATACGCTTTACGCCTTCGCGGAAAAGCTGATGGTCATCGATAATGATGATACTAGTCTTCAACGGCTTCTTCCTCCTAGTTTCAATTCTAAAGTTTATAAATGATAGGGAATCTGTATAAACACCAAAGTGCCCGCCCCTGGTTGTGAATCGATCGTCATTTCACCTTCGAGCAGTTCGACTCTCTCCCTCATGCCTACCAAGCCAAATGAACCTTCCTTTTGGATCGAAGAGTCAAACCCTTTTCCATCATCCTTGACGACGACGGTCACCATCTCTTTGGAAATGGACAGTTTAACTTGAACCTGTTTTGGCTCCGCGTGCTTCAATGAATTTTGTACAGCTTCTTGGACCAGCCTGAATAAAGCGACCTCCATATCGGAAGGAAGCCTTTTGACCTGCCCAAGGTTGACGAAATTCAAATGCACGCCAGTATTATAATCTTCGGTCGTTTGCAGGTACTTTCTGAGGGTAGGTACAAGGCCTAGATCATCAAGTGCCATAGGGCGAAGATCATAGATGATTCTGCGCACTTCATATAAAGCATTCCTTACCATGACCTTTAAACTGCGGATTTCAACTAACGCTTCATCAGGACCTCTCTCGCGTTGCACTCGTTCTATCAGATCAGAACGCATCATGACATTCGCCAGCATTTGTGCCGGTCCATCATGAATTTCACGTGAGAGCTTTTTACGTTCCTGCTCCTGGGCTTCGATTATTTTCAAGCCGAAGTCCTGTTTGCGTTTCGCTTCTTGGAGGGCTTCCCCTACAAATTTAAGATCCTGCATCAAATAATTCTGTACAACCGATATTTGCGAGACGAGATGCACCGCTTTATCGATTGTCTGCTGTAAACCCCTTAACCTTAATTCAAGTTCATCCCGGCGATTACGGAGCTCTTTCTCCAATTGCCTGTTTATTTGTAAATCGACTTGCAGCTTATGTGCCCTTTCATAAGCATCTCGTACCTGTTCTTCAGAAAAATGGTTGAAGTGCATACTGACTTCGGAAAGCCTTTTTCGAGCAAACCTGGCTTTTGAATCCAGTGCATCGCTGTCGGTTATCACAATGGCGACCCTAATTTTCACATCATCGAGCTCTTTTGTTAATGATTCAAAGTCCTTTCGGCATTGTTCGCCGATATCAAAGACTTCATCCTTGCTTTCACTAACAGTGCTCACCATTGTTTCTAAGATCTTGTCCAATGCTTTAGCATCAACCTTTTTTATGGGCATTAAGATCCCTCCACTTAAATCAAAAGACTTAAACAATTTCTTGTCTTAAAGACTATGTATATGGAAAAAAAGTTCTTTTTCCTTTTTCATGAATGGTTAATTTTCAGGAAACCTTTGTATGAAGTAACCTTCATGAACATATTGTACCAAAAAAATGATAAAAATACGTTATTTTCCTTATATGATTTTCTCAAATGTACAATAAATATCCATCTCATATTATCGGATATTAGGGATAATGTAATCGTCACATATCAAAGGCAGAAAGCCATTTCCATTATCCCAATACAATTATCCTTTTCTATCAAATGGGATATTCCGCTCCATTGATTATCATATGAAACAGATGCATTTATTAAATGGCAAAATCCTTGAAATGAGAGGACACGTTAAGGACAAGGCAAGATTATGGCACAGAACTCATGTTTTTCCTACAATGTTATTCTTTTAAGCATATATGACTAGCTAATAACAATAGCAGGCAATAGAATTAATTATAACACGTACAGCTTTTACTTATATTAAAGTTTCTTTACACATACGGAATGAAAAAGAATCGACATTGCCACTTTTTAAGCAAAGCCTTATAATGAATCAACTAATAGGAAGTACGAAGGTGGAATAGTATGCTCACTCAATATTTAACGGTGACAGGTCGCGGCGAACATGAAATCGTCATTGAAAAATCCCGTTTTATTTCCCACATCGCCCGGGTCGAAACCGAAGAAGCCGCACAGGCCTTTATCCAGGAAATCAAGAAAAAGCATAAAGATGCAACACATAATTGTTCAGCCTATATGATAGGGGAACAAAATCAAATCCAAAAAGCCCTTGACGATGGAGAACCAAGCGGTACAGCAGGCGTCCCTATTCTTGAAGTTCTAAAGAAAAAAGAACTGAAAGACACCGCCGTTGTGGTTACACGGTATTTTGGTGGCATCAAACTTGGTGCTGGAGGTCTCATTCGCGCTTACAGCAAAGCTACTTCAGAAGGAATAAATACCACTGGAGTAGTCATTAGAAAATTAATGCGGGTCATTTCGACAACCGTCGACTATACCTGGCTTGGAAAATTGGAAAATGAACTGCGATCTTCGATTTATCAAATAAAGGAAATCCAGTACCTTGATCAGGTCGATATCCAAGTATATGTTGAAGAAAAACAAAAAGAGGTATATACCGCCTGGATGACAGAGCTGACAAATGGTCAAGGCCAAATCACAGAAGCCGAAATGCTTTATTTGGAACAGGAATTCGCTTGATTTTCTCCTGCATATTTTTCCTTTTTCATGCTGTAATATAATTGAAAAGAAATATTTATTTTACGAAATTATTAAATCATTGTAAAATTAAGATTAATATATGACGAAATATATATTGCAGGATTCGAAAAATAGCGATTTATGTCTGATGTTCGCTATTTAAAAGGAGAAGAAAAAGATGTCTACTACTAGGCGTGTCTATAAAATTAAAAAAACGAAGAAAAAAAAGCGGAAGAGGCTCTGGTTATTGCTTGTTCCCCTGCTGGTACTTGGTCTAGGGGCCACTACCTATGCTGCAACTCTATATATGAAAGCCCAGAATGTATTCAATAATTCCTATGACCCGGTTGAAGCTTCGGCTAAGCGGAGTGATACGGTAGACCCGCTCGAAGATAATTTCTCGATTCTTTTCATAGGGATCGATGATAGTGATGAACGTGACTATAAAGGAAACTCACGCTCGGATGCTTTAATCTTGGCTACATTCAATAAAGATCAGAAATCCATAAAACTTTTAAGCATTCCCCGTGATTCTTATGTGTACGTTCCAGCCAAAGGCGTAACCACGAAAATCAACGCGGCTCATGCTGCAGGTGGACCAAAAGCAACGATGGACACAGTTGAGGAGTTACTCGATATCCCTGTCGATTATTATGTCCGCATGAACTTCAATGCTTTCATCGATGTCGTGGATTCATTGGATGGAATCGAAGTCGACGTACCTTATGAAATGAATGAAATGGATTCACATGATAAGAAGAACGCCATCCATCTTGAAAAAGGATTACAGACTGTTGATGGTGAAGAAGCATTAGCCTTTGCAAGGACACGTAAAAAGGACAGTGATATCCAACGTGGTGAGCGTCAACAGGAAGTCCTTAAAGCCATCATCGCCAAAGCAACTTCTGCTGGGTCCTTAACGAAATATACAGACGTAATGGAAGCTGTCGGTGACAATATGACGACGAACCTACAATTCTCACAAATGAAGGGTTTCATAAAATATGTGACTACCGATAAGGGACTTGATCTTGAAACCATCAAACTTGAAGGTCAGGATTCTACCATTAGCGGAACCTATTATTATCAACTGAACGATACATCAGTAGCGAACACTAAGCTGCTACTTCAATCCCACTTGAACCTGGGACCAAAAGAAAGCAATCCAACTGAAGCCGTTCAATCACAAATACAAGAATAACGTGAAAAACCCCACTCGTCATGACGTGGGGTTTTCCTTTTTTCATGAATTAGTCAGGAATCAATGCCAAAAAAGCCTCCAACCGTTTATAGTAACGTTGGAGGCTTTTCACCTATTCAAATCTATTAATCTATCTGAAAAGCATCATGGCTTGTTTTTAAAGTTGAGCATCTTCAGCAAAGGTTGATAGTTTGAATTGACCAAACCAATTTTCTCCACAAAAATCTCAATGATCAGCAGGAGTCCCGTTACAAGGATCAAAGCTCCCCACATCGTTGCAAATGAAAAGATTATCGCCGCTAAGCCGAAGCAAGCAGCTAAAGCGTAAATGAGCAAGACAGTCTGCTTATGAGTGAATCCCAAATTTATCAAACAGTGATGTAAATGGGATTTATCAGCAGCCGAAATCGGCTGTTTATTGACGAGCCTGCGGATAATCGCGAAAAATGTATCCGAAATGGGAACACCCAGGATGATGATCGGTACAATCAAGGAAATCATCGTAACGTTTTTAAATCCTAGCAGGGACAGGACAGCAATGATGTAACCTAAGAATAAGGCACCTGTATCTCCCATGAAAATCTTTGCCGGATGAAAGTTATATTTCAAAAAGCCAAGAGTGCTTCCAATCACAATCAATGCGACCATGGCAACGAATAGATCTCCTTTGATAAGGGCCATTGTTGCAATTGTCACTAATGCGATTGTCGAGACACCGCCTGCAAGACCATCCAGCCCATCTATTAGGTTGATTGCATTAATGATGCTGACAATCCACAAAATGGTGATCGGTATACTTAAAACACCAAATTCAAGTGTATCGGTAATGAACGGCAAATTGATGAACTCCACTTGAAGACCGCCCCATAATACGATAATGAGGGCAGCCAAAACCTGGCCAAGGAATTTGGGTGCAGCTCTTAATTCATATATATCATCAGCCATTCCGATCAAAATGATGACAAGCGCTCCAACCAGAAGGGGCAATTGTTCCCAAAAATCATTCGTAAAAAGTAAAAAGGTAATGAAAAAACTCAAAAATATAGCTAAACCGCCCATGCGCGGCATAATTTTACTATGCACTTTTCGCTCATTCGGTTTATCGGTAGCTCCTAATTTAAAGGCCAGCTTTCCGACAAAAGGAGTCAGAAAAATGGATAATAAAAAGGCTACCAACAAGGCCCCTATTAACATCAAGAACCACCTCAATTCTACTAAAAATCTAATACCCGTAACGATCTATAAGAAAACCTATATATAAATGCTTATTTTAATTTTTCATCCTCAAATAAACATTATATACGTTTTTGGCTAAAATCTCTATAGAAAAGTTGTTTTTTGCAAATATTTGTAAATTCATCCCTATCTTTGTCAGGTCCCCGGATTTTTTTAATTCTAAAGCATTGCAGATCGCCAATTTCAGTTGATCGACATTGCCTATATCCGTAATCCAGCCCTTGCCCCCATCCGGAATCAATTCCTTTATACCGCCAACATCACTCGTGATAGCCGGAAGACCAGACCTTGCTCCTTCAAGTAAAACCAGTGGAAAGCTTTCGCTTAAGGAAGTCAATAATGTGACGTCCCCCATTGGGTAAATTCTTTCTAAATCTTCACGATACCCCAAAAAGAACACGTGATTGGATAATCCCTTTTCCGAGACCATCTCTTCCAGAGCAGTTCTCCTGCTCCCGTCCCCTGCAAGCAACAGCTTTACATGTGGGAATTCCGATACCACTTCACTTAATGCCGCTAAAGCAAATTCATGACCTTTCACCGGTTCAAGCCTTGCAGGCATGATGATGATGAAATCATCTGCCCCAAACCCAAAATCATCTCTTTGAAAGGGGAAAGGCAATTCCTTTTCAAAGTCGATTCCGTTTAGGATCTTTGTTATTTTTGACGAATGGATTCCTTGGTCAATCAAGTCCTGCTTAAAGCGGTCGGAAACTGCCAGTATATGATCGGCATATTGAAATGACCTTACATGAAGGCCCGTAAACACTTTTCCTTTTACACCCTGGCCTAAAAAGTCATGATGTGGTGAACTGTGAACAGTAAGGAGCCAAGGACGTTTAATGAAGCGCTTTAAAAAAGCACCATATATATTCGCCCGCGGGCCATGGGTATGGATGATGTCTATATTATTTAGACGGATAAAGTCCCGTAAAGGTTTCAAAATTGAAAGGTCAAATTTGGAATGTTGCTTGAAAAGTTCGGTTTGTATCCCGGAAGACATGGCCCGCCGGTAAAGTTCACCATCTTCAAATACACCAAGCAAGCACTCCTCTTTATTCAATTGGTTCAGTAAGGACATAATATGAAACATACCGCCGCCAGTTTCATTACCAGCGTTTAAGTGCAAGATTCTCATCCAGTCCACTCCTTATGTTCAGGAACGCTGCACCGTTTTCCTTAACCGTCTAACCTTGAATACGAATCTTGGCAAAGCAAGCATCCGTTTCCACCGTGAAGGTTGCTGGATCAGTCGGTACAACCATTCAAGACGCATCTTCTGCCAGAAAACCGGGGCACGGTTCACCTTTCCTGCAAGAACATCAAAGCTTCCCCCAACTCCCATGAAGACCCCTTTTTTAAATAGCGGATAATGCCTGGAAACCCATTTTTCCTGCCTAGGAAACCCTAATGCTGTCAAAATGATGTCAGGTTCAAGTTCCGCTATGGACTTAGCCAGGCTATCGTCCTTAATATCGATGTAACCATGGTTGTATCCCACCAACTCGAGGCCAGGGTATAGCTCTTTCGCTTTAAGGGCCGCTGCTTCAATAACGTGTTCCTCCGCTCCAAGCAGATATACCTTCAACGCTTTTTCATCAGCAACCCGGAATAATTCATTCATCAAGTCGAATCCTGTAATCCGCTCTTGTAAAGGTTGATTTAGCCATTTAGAGGCCATAATAATACCAATGCCATCCGGAGTGATGTAATCAGCCGATATAATGATGTCCTTATAATCCTGATGTTCATTTGCATACTCAACTATTTCTGGATTTGCCGTAACGACAAACGTTTTTTCCTGATTCATTAATCTTGGATAGATCATTCCATTCATGAATTCATCCATATTGCTATCGATGAATGGTATGGATAGTATCTCAACAAACTTTTCTGTCATTTCACTTCAGCCTTTCATATGTACTATACATCTAAAGGGTGGGGTATTATTCAAGAAATTTTTTCATACACATCATAGAACGTGATTTTCGATTCAAAGGTGGTTAATCATTTGAAATTTATAGAAAAACAATCGTTATTCATTCTAATCATGTGCCTGCTCGTCCCATTAGCAGTGCCTCACCCTATCACCGGTTACATGGCAACGGTGTTGATGCTCGTTTTTATCGGTATAAATAAAAAAAACCTGTTATTAATTTTATTCATTTACTTCCCTGCCCGTCCCTTATTGATGGAACTGAATAGCGGTTTAACCTATACAGGTGACCTGATCATCCTCACCTTGTTCATTTCTTTGCTTATGGAAAATTTCAAAAAGTACGAATGGCAGATTTCTAAATATCATTTTACTGTACCATTTTGGTTGTTTTGTTTAGTTGGTGCCGTAGCTGGACTCCTAAACGGAGTGGGGATCCTCCCCATCCTATTCGAACTCCGGGCATTACTTGTTACATTCTTGCTTCTTTACATTATCGGTGAATTAAATCTAGAAAGAAAGGATATCTTTCGCTTTTTGAAGGTAATCCTAATATTTACAATCTTTCTTTGCCTGCATGGCATATTGGAGAAAATCTTTTCGCGGACGATCCTGCTGCCCCATGAATGGGAAATGTGGAACCTTTCTCCAACTAACCGTATGAGGATTTATGGAGCACCTGCCAACCCTAATGTATTTGCCTTATTCTTAAGCATGCAGTTATTCCTTAGTTTTTTTCTATTTCAGTCGCTGAAAAAATATAAACCCATCGTCTTTCTAGCGTCCATCTTACTTTCTGGTACGTTACTGCTCACCTATTCAAGGGGAACGATGATTGCATTTGGATTCGCGGCGCTTGTCTTTATAGTTTGGACTAGAAATAAATCATTTCTCAAATATGCTGTAGGCGCATTCGGTCTCGGCCTGCTTCTGATTTATTACCCTGTTCTATTCGCTTCAGATAAAGTGGAGGTATCGGCATCGGTTCCTATGGAAAATATGACCATTGGCAGCACCCCCACTTCTGAACACGAACATGCCCTTTCCAATCGTTTTTCTGAAATGTTCTCTGATACGACTCTTCATCAAAGTACAGAATGGGGCCGGTTATATGTCCTATTCAAGGGACTTGAAATTTTCAAAGATCATCCCATAATTGGTACAGGGCTAGCAACCTTCGGAGATTCTGCCACCCTTTCCTTTTCCTCACCAATCTATCAGGAATACCAAATTGGTGAAAGGATGTATACCGATAATCAATATATCCAAATTCTTGTTCAAACCGGGGTGCTTGGTTTTCTCGCGGTACTTGCATTCATTCTTTTTACCTACCGTAAAATTATTAAATCGAGAAATGGCACCTTAGCGGTATTTACTATCTGCCTGATGTTAGCAGCATTGCTAGCAGGGCTTTTTTACAATATTCTAGAAGATAAAACGTTTACACTATTTTTTTATAGTTGTTTAGGTTTCTGTTTACAAAAGGACATCATTTTAAAGGATTGAAAATATGCCTAATCTTTCACATGTAATTAAATCGGTCGGGCTAGTCACTATTATTGCAGCCATTGGAAAAGTCCTCGGATTCGGGCGGGAATCGATCATTGCCGCCTATTTCGGTGCATCGTCTATGGCAGATGTTTTTTTCGTGGCAAGCCTCATACCAACCATTTTATTTACGGCTCTCGGCAGCGGTCTTCAGGCCGGCGTCATCCCCATTTACTTGGAAAAGAAGGCGAATAACCCTTTGAAAGCTGATGAATTCATCAGTGTTTTAGGTTCCTTCTTTATGCTGGTAGCCGGATTCATCACCATTGCCTGCATGATTTTCACAAAGCCGCTCGTTATATTGGTAGCCCCCGGTTTCTCTGATTCAGAGCTTGCTCTGACGGAGTCCCTGACCAGGATTATGCTGCCAAGTTTACTATTTTTCACGCTTTCATACATGGCGACGGGAGTCCTGAATGCGAATAAGCGTTTTATTCTTCCAGCACTCACTTCGACTGCACAAAACACGGTCATAATAGCAGCCACCGTTTTATTCGCTGCTCCCTTTGGGGTCGAAGGGCTGGCTTGGGGATTTGTGTTCGGTGCAGCCAGTCAGTTCCTTATTCAATACCCATCATTAAAGAGGTTCGGAATCCGGCCCATCGTCTCTTTCCTGCCTCATAAAAGGCAGATCGTTCAAACACTGTACACCTTTTACCCTATCATCATCGCCGCTTTGGCGATCCAATTGAATAGTGTCGTCGATCGGATCATTGCCACCTCGCTCGAAACCGGAAGCGTATCAGCCCTGAACTATGCGAATCGGCTGCTGTGGCTGCCATTAAGCATTGTCCTCACGCCGTTGATTACCGTATTGTATCCTTCAATCGTCGAGCGGGCACTTATAGGCTATCAATCTTTCCTTAATTTGACCTTAAAAGGGCTGAAGTCACTTCTATTTTTAGCCATTCCTTTCATGATCGTCATGTTAATCAGCGGAAACAGCTTAATCACTCTGGCTTTCCAACGCGGGGCTTTCGATACTTCAGCAACCGAGGTGACTTATAGGGCATTCATCTTTTATTCCGCTTGCCTCCCATTCTTTGCACTAAGGGATTATTTGATGAACGCCTTCTACGCCTTAAAGAAAACAAAAGTGGCCATGTATTCCTGCCTGTTCGCCGTATTGCTTAATGTCCTGCTCAGCTGGGTCCTATCACGTTATCTTGGTGTCGGCGGAATTGCTTTAGCATCGGGCATTTCCATGCTCCTGCAATCTCTCTACCTTTTCTGCTACCTATGGTTAAAGACAGAAAGAACGGACAAGGTCGCTTTCAGGGATGTTTTTCAGGAATGCAGCAAGCTTGCCATCATCGGAACCATCATATTCGGACTTGCGCTCTGGATCCATCCGCTTACCGAAACGTTGCCCATCATTATGGAATTAGTGATCATCTCGCTTTTGGTATTCGGATTATATTTCGCATTATCCATGCTTTTTAAAGTAAGCAGCCTACAAGCAATGAGAAGGATCAGGTCAAAGTAATACATTAGAAGAAGGAGTGCCAATATGAACATTTTAATCACAACGATTTTCAACTACCCTCATGAAGGAGGGCTATCGAGTCATATCACTACGTTAAAAAAGGGGTTAATGTCGCGGGGCCATAATGTGGACATATTATCTTTCTCTCAATTACCAACTTTCAAGAGGAAGATGCTCGCCCAGGCTCCAGGATTTTTATTAAATAAAGTAAAACAGGGGAGCGGTCAGCTTTTCAATGACAAACAGCGCCAAAAGTTATTGGCTTCATCTATTAAAAGCTTGAAAAAGGACTATGATGTCATTAATGCCCAAGACATTTTCGCCACGCTTGCCTCCATTGAATCCGGGATTCCAACGGTGCAAACTGTCCATGGGTATTTTTCATTCGAAGCAGTCAGCAGGGGCGCCCTTCTTCCGGATAGTGAAGAAGATTTAATCATTCGGGAGCTTGAAAGAAAAGCCTATCAGTCTGCTGCAAAAGTTGTGACGGTCGATCAAAGGATCAAAGACTATATAAATCATTTGGCACACATAGAGGCGGAAACGATCAAGAACTTCATTGACGTGTCAGCTTTCAAACCGGAAACGGAAAAGCGGAAGCAAACCCGTCAGGATTTTCAAATTCCCCTACATAAAAAGATGCTTTTCGTCCCTAGAAGAATGACTGAAAAGAACGGTGTCATCTATCCGCTCCTTGCACTGCCGGAGGTGCTGGAAAATCATCAGGAAACGGTATTGGTCTTTGCAGGTACAGGAGAACAGCGAACCCGGCTTGAGGAAACGACAGCACGACTCAAATTATCCGATTCCGTACTTTTCCTGGGTTCAGTGCCTTTCGAGAAAATGCATAGCCTCTATGAAGCATCGGATATCGTACTCATCCCAAGTGTTCATTCCCACGGGGTGGAAGAAGCGACTTCCATATCTGCATTAGAAGCGATGAGCTGCCGCTCACCCGTCATTGCAAGTGCAATCGGGGGTTTAAAGGAGATTCTCATTGATGGTGAAGATGGACTGTTAGTTGAGGAAAAAAATATAGAAGCACTTGCACAAGCGATCTCCATTCTGCTTAATGACACTGAATACGCAACAAAGTTAGCTGCGAAAGCAAGATATAAAATGGAAAGCGAATACTCCCACCTTACAGCCGCCGAGCGGTTTGAGAAAGCTTATGATGAAGTGCTTAACTAAAAAAAAGCAGACCCGAAGCCCGGGTCTGCTCAGACTGTTGGGGCTGTCTCATAAGTCCTTTTTAAAGTAAAATAGCGCAAAATTGAAGAGGCAGAAATGTTGTTAAATCAACGTTTCTGCCTTTCAGTATTTACTCAATTTCGGCTTAAGTACACCTTTTGGGACAGCCCCTACATTTTTTTTATGGTTTGTACAATTTGAAAGTTGATTGGAACGTAGGGCACTCGCTTTCCGCGGGCGGTCCGCCCTCGGCTTGCGCCTGCGGGGTCTCCCATGGACGCGCTTTTCCCGCAGGAGTCTCGCACACCCGCTCCAATCAACTTTGTTTTAACAATTAAATATAACCGCTTTTGACCTTTTTTGTTTTAAAATAGGAGTATTAAAACTTGAAGTGTTAGGTCATGATTTCCATGATAAAGTACCTCACTCTCAACGTTCGGGAAAAATTATGAGCGTCGCTGTAAAGATACAGCTGTTTGAACAGATTTTTTATCGCATCTATAGTGGGCTCGTAGAGGCCCAATCTCTTAAATCTTGAGCAAAACTCAAAGGGAATTTCAAAAGGGGTTCGGAATGTTTTAATTCCGAACCCCTTTTGTCTACAAACTAAGCAGACCCGAAGCCCGGGTCTGCTTTTCACTTTCATACCAGTGCGGAACTACGCCTTTTCATTTGTTCTTCACGGTACTCTTTCTGTTCTTTTTTAGACATGGCGTTATATTCTTTTAAGAATGCTTCATATTGCGGCATGACTTCGTTCATGGCACCGTATGCCTTTAACTCTCCATATTCAAGCCATAAAGCCTTTTGGCAAAACTTCTTCATCTGGCCGATTGAATGGCTGACAAAAAACATCGTTTTGCCTTTTTCCTTAAATTCGTTCATTTTCTCCAAACACTTTTCAGCAAAGTTTTTATCCCCGACCGATAAGGCTTCATCAATAATCAGGATATCTGGATCAATATGCACGGAAACGGAAAAACCAAGCCTGGACTTCATACCGCTTGAGTAGGATTTCACCGGTTGGTCAATGAACTTGCCAAGCTCTGAAAACTCAATGATCTCAGGCTCAAGTTCTTTGATTTTATTTTTATCGAATCCGAGCATAAGCATTTTCAGCTCAATATTTTCTCTGCCCGTCAACTGATTATTCAGGCCCGATGAAACGGCAATCAAAGCCGTTTTCCCGTTAGTTTGGACATTTCCATCCGTAGGCGGGATAATACCTGCAATAATATTGGACAATGTGGATTTCCCGGATCCGTTGACCCCGACAAATCCTATTACATCGCCCTTTTCCGCTTCAAAACTTACATTTCTCAGAGCAAAGTACTCTTCCCCATAGCTTTTAGGTAAAAGGAGATCCAATATTTTTTCCGAGTTTTTATTATATAATTTATATTTTTTCGTTATATCTTTAACAATTACCGATTTTTCCAACTTTTCTCACTTCCAGTTTACTTAAAGTCAACAAAGCGATCTCTAAACCTAACATGCAGCGAGGAACCTATCAAAAAGAAGACGATTACGACTGCCCAGAAATATAGTGTATATTCCCAATTCACTATTAGGTACCATGATTCCCCCAATAACGAAGCTCGATACCCCTCCACAATATAATATAGTGGATTCAGCTTCATGAAATTAACGATTACTGGATGATCTTTAGCATCTAATACCCAAAGGATTGGTGTTAAATAAAACAAGACTCTCATTAATGACACGATCATATTGTGAACATCACGAATAATAGTTGATAATGTTGAAGTAATTAATCCAAATGAAAATAACAGAGCCACTGTTGCTACAATAAAGTAAGGCAGTTGTATGATGTAAACTGTAGGGAGGTATCCAGTAAAACATAATACTATAATAATGACTCCCAGCAGCACAAGATGCTGATACAACTTAGCAAAGATGACATACGAAGGAATGACACTCATCGGAAAGCTCATCTTGGAAACCATATTCAGTCGGGAAAAGATGGATTTGGACGTTTGGGTAATTGAAGGATTCACAAAAAACCAGACAACGATCCCTGCCATCAGCCATGGAAGGAAATTTTCACCGCGATTTAAGATTATAAATCCGAACACGAACCAATAGATCGAAATCTGTATCATCGGATTGATGATTTCCCATAGCATTCCTAGATAGTTATTACTGTTCGCACTTTTCAACTCATAAACAGATAAACGCCTTACCAAATAAAAATTTTTGATTTGTTCTTTTAAAACGGTCAAAGCTGAACTCATATATTAACAGACCTTCCTAAAAACACTTTTTCTACGACACGGCGTGAAGCCTGGCCATCCTCGAGGGCACAAAACCGTTCGTGAAAGTGATTGAACTCATTGTTATTTTCAAATTTAATCGCCCTGATACTATCAATGACCGCATCAGATGTTTTTACTAACATACCTGGCGCATTCTTTTCAAAATCAAAGTAAAACCCGCGAAGCTTGTCCCTGTAGTTTTCAATATCATATACATAGAAAAGCATCGGACGCTTTAAATTAGCGTAATCAAAAAATACTGAGGAATAATCCGTTATTAATAAATCTGAAATTAGATACAAATGACTGATATCTTCATAACTGGATAAATTGTAAGCGAACCCTTGATGAGCCGATAAATCCAAGTTCTCGGAAATTAAATAATGAAGACGGAGCAATATTACATACTCATCCCCTAATTCCTGTTTCAATTGATTCAAATCCAGTTTAATTTCAAACTTATATTTCCCCTTGCCATAAAACTCATCATCTCTCCACGTAGGGGCATATAAAATGACCTTTTTCCCTGATGGTATACCCAACTTCCGTTTCAATGAATCGATTGTATCACGATTATTACTATTGTAAAGTATATCATTGCGCGGATAACCTGTTTCCAGAATTTTAGAAGTATCGACATTGAAGGCCCGGGCAAAAATCTCACTAGAATAAGCGTTAGGGGAGATTAAATAATCCCACTTACTTGATTCGGCATGGAATTCTTCTTTATATTTATCCGTCGTTGTTCCAGGCATGTGTACTTCATTCATATCTGCCGCAAGTTTCTTTAATGGCGTCCCATGCCACGTTTGCAAATAAATCGTGTGCTTCGGCTTCGGAATCCAAAGCGGGAGCCTGCTGTTCGTTACCCAATAACGGGCCCTGGCCATTTTAAGCAGCCAACTGAATGAAAAACGATTGAGATATGGAATGCCTGCCTCTCTGAAAAGAGCACTATACCTTTTATCTACGCTCCAATACATTTTATATTCAGGATGGTGACTCTGCAAGTATTCATAAATCGCTCTTGGATTACAGCTATACTGCTTTCCTAAAAAGCTCTCGAAAACAACCAGCTTTTTATCTGCAGGCAACACTTTACCTGCCATAGAAAAAGCCATTTTATAGGCACTTGTGAGCATGGACTTTACCTTATTTACAATAGATGACATTATTTTCTCCTTTCAATAAAGAACATGCTGGTTACCTTTCCCACTTTAGTTTTGCTACTAGGTCATTACCTATCCATTTTTTAATTTTTTACGAAGTTAGCCTAAGCCTACATCTTCAATATAATAGTTAACGATTAACTGATTAACTTCTCACTTTCTTGTAAGATCTATTTCAGAAATAATTAATATTATAGGATTCCAACCAAATAATTTCAAACTTACTGTAACTTAAAATACATTTAAAGAGAAAACATTATAAATATGGAAATATAAATTTAATATAAAGGTTTAGTATTAATCCATATAATCATATTTGTAATAAATTATACAATTCCAACGGTACCGTCAATAATTTTGTATAAATAAGTTTTACCTTTTCTTGTAGACGCTCTTTTATTCTTTCGTTTTGAACATATTTTCAAGTTCTTCTCGAGCTTTGTCAAAACCTATATGGCACCTGGTTGCGAACCGTTGATTATATTCTTCAAACTGTGAAACTAGAAAGCGTTCTAACGATTCTTCGTTGGGGAATTGCTCCTTACGCTTGCTATATTTCTTGATTTGTTTATTGAAGGATTCAATCAAGTTTGTGGAGTAAATGCTACGCCAAATGGATTTTGGAAAGCTATAGAACGTGAGTATGTAAGGATTTACAGCTAATGGTTTTGTGACTTTGGGATAGACTGCTTTCCACTTTTTCACGAAATCTTGGAGCGCTTTCTGTGCATTTTCCAAGTTATCTGCACGGTAAACCGTTTTGAAATCGTCACAGATTTCTTGGCGATCAGAAATTCTTACTTTATGAGAAATATTTCGTTGAAGATGGACACAACACGTTTGGTATTTTGCATCTGGATAAATGGAGAGAATGGCATCTGATATAAATAATAAGATTTCTTCCGCACCACGTTCTTGAATGTCTTGAAGAATCTCTTTCCATATGCTCGCTGATTCAGTCGGTGCAATGGCATATCCTAGTACATCTGTTGAGCCAGCTTCACGGATTCCAACGGCAATATAAACAGCTTCTTTTTCGACTGTTTCTCGTTTTAAAGCAATATAGGTCGTATCTAAATAAACACACGCATACCGCGCAGAAAGGGTTCGAACTTGAAAAGCCTCAACTTGTTCAGACACCACCTTGGTGATGTCCGAAATCGTTGTGCTGTGTAATTGTGCCCATACATACGCTCGATGAAATCGACAATTTCAGCGGTTATCACGACTTTTTGAAACATATGAATCACAAACGCTTCTAGTGTATCGTTTGAACGACGATAGGGCGCTACGGTTTGTTGTTTAAATTCTCCATTACGATCTCGAGGGATAGCAAGTTGAAGATCACCAACTCAGTATGTAGCGTACGCGTATAGGAACCATTTCTAGAATTACCAGAGTTAAAGCCAATCCGGTCATATTTTTCGTAATCTAAGAAAGCTGTTAGTTCGCTCGATAAGAGCGGGTTGACAGCCAATTCTAAATGGCTACGAAAAACCTCCGTAATATCTTCTTTTTTTACTAGAGCTTGGACAATATCTGTTGTAAACTGATTCATGGGAAGAACTCTTTTCTTTGAATTGTGTTATGGTGACTTAATTCTGCAAGAAAAGGTCTTCCTTTTTCTATTTTATTCATTTACACAAGATATTTTCCGCTCTCATTCCAACTTTTCACCTATATAAATGATTATATATACTTGAATAATAACTATTAAAATTGTAAAATTATCTCCAAATTAATCTAATATTGGTTCATTTAAAATAAGATTGTAAAAGTTTTGTGGTTTAATTGTAAATTTTATTTGTTATAATTAGATAGACAAGACATCCCAGCTTCATTTATAAATTACAAAGCATTCTTTTTTTTTGCGATCATCAAGATTATATATATAAATACATTTGTACAGGAGGAATAAATATGAAGAAAGTAATCACTTATGGAACCTTTGATTTGCTTCACTGGGGCCATATCAATCTATTAAAACGCGCTAAAGATTTAGGAGATTATCTGATTGTTGCCATTTCGACGGATGAATTCAATGCTTTAAAAGATAAAAAAGCTTATCATAGCTTTGAAAACAGAAAAATGATCCTTGAATCAATCCGTTATGTGGATGAAGTTATACCGGAAGACAATTGGGAACAAAAGAGGGAAGATATCGTTCGTGAAGGTGTAGATATTTTTGTAATGGGTGATGACTGGAAAGGCCAATTCGATGAATTATCCGAAGTTTGTGAAGTGGTCTACCTGCCAAGGACAATCGGCATTTCGACTTCCCAAATTAAAGATGACCTTTTACAAGTAACGAATGGCTAAAGAATTCGCGATAGGGATTTATCTTTTTTGTTTCAAAGTTTTATTCTCTATCTTTAAGCTTTGCCCTTTACATGACAAAACAACCTTTGTCACATCATTCGGGGACAATTGCCAATATATTGCAGACGAAATGGACAAGCAGAACATTTCTGTTCAAAAAGTATTTTTAATGAAACCGAGCAGTCATATACATGTGGAGGACGATGGGCAAACCATCGTCCTTCCGTTTGAATCTAAAAATATCATTGCTATAATCCGTTCGATTTATCATCTCGCAACATCAAAATGGATTATCATTGATAATTATTATGGCTTTCTTTCAGCTATTTCATTCAAAAAGCAAGTGATTTGTGTTCAAGTGTGGCATGCGGCTGGTGCCATTAAGCAATTCGGGGCAAAAGACCCTTCCATTCAAACCCGCTCTGCAGGAGCGAGGAAAAGGTTTTTAGAGGTCTATCGAAAGTTTGATTATATTACGGCAGGTTCAGAGCGAATGGCGGAAATATTTCAAGAAAGTTTTCAATTACCATCATCACATATACTAAGGACCGGGATACCTCGGACCGATTTCTTTTTCAATGATGAGTCAAAGAAAGCTGCACGTAGTGCGTTGCTTGCCAAGCATCCAGAACTTGAGCATAAGAAAATCATATTATATGCCCCTACATTTCGTAATGATGGCTTAAACAGTGGCGAGATTGCATTAGATTTGGAACTACTCTACAAGGAACTGCAGGGGGAAAATTATGTGCTCTTACTTAAATTGCATCCAGCGGTAAAAGCGGAACATGATTTCCAACATCAATTTCCTAGGTTCGTTTACCCTGTTAGTAGTGATATTCACGTAAATGAACTGCTAATCAGTACGGATCTTTTAATTACCGATTATTCTTCGATTCCATTTGAGTTCTCTTTTTTGGAAAGACCAATGATATTCTTTGCATATGACTTAGAAAAGTATGTGAAGGAACGGGGATTTTGGGAGGATTACTCCTCTTCCATGCCCGGACCGGTGGTATCTACCACTGAAGAGCTTTTAGGGAAAATACGGGTCGCTGATCATTCATTAATGAAGATTACCCCCTTTAACCAAAAATGGAATCAATACTCTACAGGAAATTCGAGTAGGAATTTAGTTAATTTCCTTTTTAAATAAAACCAACCCACTTTGTAAAATGAAGTGGGTTTTTAATGTGAAGTTGCAGAATATCCAATAACCCCTCATAAAAAGAAAGAAATACATTCTCAATGTGAAATTAGATGGGACAGGAAATGAACATTCTAAAAATAGCGCCTTTTTTACAGGGATTGACAAATGAAAAATACACGAATCCACATGTGAGAAAAGACTCATAATATAGAAAATATTGTAGATTATATCTCTCAAACCTAACCAATATAAACCAGTAAAATACTACTATTTTCCCCTTGTAACAAAAATGTAATATTTTTTAACCCTTTTCATTTGTTAGAATAGGGAAAAAGACATATTTGAGGTGGAAAACCGTGAAAAAAAGTGTAGTCGCATTTTCGACATTAGCCATTTTATCTTCGACTTTTGTTTCTCCTGCCCTTGCCAGTACATATACAGTCAAAAGCGGCGATAACCTAAGTAAAATTGCCCAGAAGCATAATACGACGGTAAAAGACTTAAAACAGCTTAATAACTTAAAAACAGACTTTTTGAAAATTAATCAAAAATTAATTACATCCAACTCCAAAACAACATCAAATGCTTCTTCAGTTTCCGTGAATAAAACAAAGAATACCACATATACCATTGTTTCAGGTGATACCTTAACCAGGATAGCAAACAAGCATAACCTTACACTTGCTGAATTGATGAAATTGAATAACTTAAAATCCGATAGAATTTATGCAGGTGCTAAACTTATCGTATCTAAATCAACCACTACCACTACAATTGATTTACCCAGCGGCTCCAAACCGTCCAATGTTACACAGACCCCAGCGAATTCAGCTACATACATTGTGGTAAAAGGTGACACACTTTCTGGAATTTCCAAAAAAACCAATTTGTCTGTAGCTCAGCTTAAATCTAACAACTCGTTAAAATCCGATTTAATCAGAGTTGGTCAAAAATTAAAATTAGGTAAATCGGCAAGTACAGCCCCTGCAGATAAAAATGATGCTGGAAAAGTGGAAGCACCAAGTTCCGGGAACAAAGTAACCACGCTCGTTTCCGAAGCAAAGAAATTAATTGGATCACCTTATTCGTGGGCGGGCGCCTCCCCATCAGGTTTCGATTGCAGCGGATTTATTTACTATACGTTCAAAAAGGCCGGGTATGAAGTTTCCAGGCTTTCATCTTCCACATATTATGATATGGGTAAAAAGGTTACTTCACCGAAAAGTGGCGATCTTATCTTCTTTGCAACGGGTTCTAATAAATCAGTTGTTAGTCATATGGGAATCTACTTGGGCGGCGGGCAGTTCATTCATGCCTCAACAAGTAAGGGAGTAGAAATCAATTCTACTTCAAACTCCTATTTTAAGAGTAGAATCATCGGTTATAGAAGTTTATAGGATTTTCTTGCCAGACTTTCTCTTGTCATGTAAGAGACTCAATTCTTTTTTATCTATGGATATATAATTAACTAATATTCGAATGAGGAAGCGAAGGAATTCATTTTCTGTGAATCCTTCGTTTTTTTTGAATGAAAACAGGTAAATATGCACTCTAAGTACAAAAAGAAACTATTCTATTTTTGACTAAAAAAAGGTATAGTTAAAAACATACCGACTAGGTACTTTTTCACATCTTCCATTTAGTGGGATAGTTCAGGGAGGAATATTAGATGAGATCCGAACATAAAAAAAAGAAAAAGAAACGCAAATCGTTTAAAATAATCGGCTTCACCCTTCTTATCCTTTTCATTGGCGCTGGTGCTTATGGAGCTTCAGTTTATCAATCTTTGGCAGGTGCGATTCAAACTATGCAAGGTATTGCGCATAAAACGGATAAGCGTGTAGATGACATCAAGTTCAAAAGCAAAGATCCATTTTCAATACTAATTCTTGGCGTGGATGAAAGGAAAAATGACAAAGGTCGATCAGATACGATGATTGTCATGACTGTTAATCCTAAACAAGAATCCATTGAATTATTGAGTTTACCCAGAGATACGCGTACAGAAATCATCGGTAAAGGCACAAATGATAAAATGAATCATGCCTATGCCTATGGCGGAGTTTCCATGTCGATAAATACAGTGGAGGCCTATTTGGATATTCCGATTGATTATTACGTCAAAATGAATATGGAAGGCTTTCAGGATATCGTGAATGCCGTAGGCGGTGTCACTGTTGATAATGATATGGACCTAGCCTATAAAGGGTATAACTTTAAAAAGGGCACACTCGACTTAAATGGAAAAGAGGCATTGATCTATTCCCGAATCCGAAAGGAAGATCCCCGCGGGGATTATGGCCGGCAAATGCGGCAACGCCAGGTTATCCAAGCCGTCATGAAAAAAGGGGCTAGTCTCTCAACACTTACCAATTATGATGATATATTCGAGGCACTAGGGAAAAACGTGGAAACCAATTTAAGTTTCAATGAAATGCTGAGTATCCAAAATAACTATAAATCCTCCCTTAAAAATATTAAACAATATACTCTTGAAGGTGACAATCAAAGGCTAGATGGCGTTTGGTACAACATTGTTCCAGAAGATATAAAACTCGAAGCCCAAAACCGTGTGAAGAAACATCTGGGATTATAATGGAGAGAGGATGGCTTTTATCAGTCATCCTCTTTTTTCTTTTGGGTCAATCCTTCGTTTGTTTAAAATAATTGGTACGTATCACTTGGTCACTCAGATCAACCTCCTTTTGGTCTTCTGGTGAAAGTCCTTCGACCTTCCCTTCTCCATTTATTTTCATTTGAGAACCATAATCCCCTTTTAATATCAAAGCGTCGCCATCTTCGCCATTCAGCATGCTCTCCCCAAAGTATGAAGAACTCTTAATATTGAATAAATCATATAGAGTTGGTAAAATATCGACCTGGCCCCCTACCTTATTAATCGTTCTTCCTTCCATATCTTCCTGATAGATGATCACCGGAATGGGCATATATTTTTCAATCCACTGCTCATCGCTAATTTTATTATCGTAATACGCTTCAACCTCATGTTTATCTTTTAAAAATAGCCCATCATGATCTCCGTATATGACAATCACGCTGTCTTTCAATTTCCCGCCATCCTTCAACTTCTTTACAAAATCCCCGATGGCTGTATCTGTATAATGAATGGCTTCGAAATATTTAGTCAGATAGCTGCCCTCTTTTCCAACTTTAGGTTTTAATGTTATCTGTTCCTTCGGAAGCGAAAAAGGTACATGGCTGGTTAACGTAACGAAAAAAGCGTAATAGGGATTTTGTTTATCTTTTAAGAAATCATAGCTTTGATTGAAGAAATTGCGGTCTCCCAGGCCCATCGAAATCATCTCATCCTGATGCATATCCTCAATGGAAAGATAGTCATCAAACCCTAGCGAGGGATATGCATGTTGCCTATTCCAAAAGTCTTCTTCATCTCCGTGGAAGGCATAACTTTGATAATCCGACTTCTTTAATTCTTTAGCAAGACCCGGAAAATCATTATAAGGGAATCGAAAAAAGGTCGCTCCTTGCTTTAAAGGAAATAAACCGGTATTCACGATCAGCTCTCCGTCAGATGAATTTCCAAATACGGTCTGTGGATATACATGCGGGAAGTACAAACCCTCTTTCGCCAATTCATTCATGAATGGCGTGACCTCCTGTCCGGCACTCTTTTGAAATAGCGGAAACGCCTGTAAAGATTCCACCTGGATGATAATGAGATTCTTCCCCTCCAAAGAGCCTGAAAAGGCATGATCCTGCCTGTTCTTTTTATTGAAGTAATCCGAAACGGCCTTCTTTTCTTTCGAGGACATACTATGCCTTCCCGAGTCAGTAAAGTAGGCATACGTATCCAATACGTGATGACCGATCGGACCCCAGTTTCGCAAGAAGGTATTCGCCTCATAACGCCGGGTTATATCGACCTTGTCGATAAATATATTCTTTACCGGCTTTAGCCCCGCTATCATGAGGAATATTACGGCCGGTACAAGTGCCATATGCTTGAGTGGGTATTTTTTCTTCATGAATGACTCTGCAATTGGAAAGCCTAACAGAAGAAAGATTGCATCCTTCATTTCCATCATACTGAATATACTTTCACCAAGCCCATTCAGATTGCTTTTTTGCATCCACATATAGGAAGTGATAGGTGTCGAGTAATAGCGATAAAACCAAATGTCCGCAAGGAAAAAGGCCATGATCGAAAGAAGGAAGATCGAAAAAATGATGCCCTTTAGGATTCCATTCGGTACCCATTCCTTCAGATAAACAATAAAACCGGCAGCGCCGATGATTATCGTAAAAATCCCAATCGAAAGATCATTCCCCATCCTATCATTCGTATAAATGAAAAGTATGGCCACGATTGAAATGGACATAATCTCAAATAGCCGCTCCTTCAATCGCTGATTTAGGTTGTTCTTCATGCTCCTGCCACTTTCCTCTTCATTATTTCCAGGACTTAGGTTAAGCCTGATTACGGAAGAATACTTATAAATATTACTTAGCGTTACCATTTATGAGAAATTGCACACAGAAAACAGCATAAATATTTGGCTAGTCTTTAATGCCTTCCTTTAAAAACAAAAAGCCTTCATCAATAAATGGATGAGGGCCTTTCAACATTCTTAATCATTTCTGTGTGGTTTGATTTGGCAGTCGGCAAAAAGAATCGTTCCGGTTGCCGCCAATCATGTGAGTGTTTTTCCTACTATTTCTTCCATTCAAAAGCAATCTTCCAATCTTCATCAGGAATCGATTCTGCCAACATATCCCCTTCTTCGAATAAGAAACGCCATGGCATGCTTGAAAGTGCTGGTATTTCACCCAGCTTTGAGAGATCGAAAGCCTTTTTTGCCAATAATTTTCCGTTCTCATCCACTAACAGTAAATCCACGATATCAAACAGGACAGCTTTCTCCAATGAATTTCGTAGAAAAGCCTCTATGATTACATCATCCTCCACCCTAGTCAGCTTAACACCGGAAATTGAAATTTGATTCGGTTTTAATGCAGGCAGCCTTTGATGGTGGAATTTATATACATATTCCTCTTGCTTGGAAGTTTTCCAATCCTTGTGAAACATTAGGGAAGTATGAACAGTGACATCCGGATTGTGTACCTTATGCCCATCTGAAGCTAAAATATTCTCCCTTTCATTAACCTCTTTATCCCTTTTCCCAAAAAAACTCATCATTCATCACTCCCCAAAGCAGCTTCATCTTCCTGATTGCTTTTGATATATTCCATAAAGCCGATGCTAATCTCCGACTCGATTTTACTTAATAGAAGGTTGAATTGACTAAGAGCTTCTTTTTCAAACAGCATATACGGGTCCTGTTGACCATAGCCGATTAAACCCATTCCTTCCTTCAAACTATTCATTTCGTCTAAATGGTTCATCCAATTTTCATCAATATGCTGCAGCATGAAAGCACGTAACTGATTTTGCCATTCTGCATCGGCTTGAAAAATTTCTAGCATCGCTTCCAATTCACCTAAAGCCTCCAGAGCTTTTCCCTCAACTATATGACCTTCTAAATCCTGCAAATCACTTGCCTGCCAATCCAACGTCAGGAAAGAAAGGGAAAGCTCTTCAATAAAGGCAGAGAAATCAAGTTCTTCTATATGCTCAGTGTAATATTTCACTACGAGCCGACGAATGTATTTTTCGATATATTCAAGTAAAATGGCTGACATCCGTCCAGATTCCAAATCTAGTATCCGGTCTCTCATCGCATATATGATTTTACTCTGCTCATTTAATGCATGCTCTAACTTCAATAAATGGTAACGGCTTGATTGATGCATCTGCTCTATTGTTTCCTGCACCCTTTTCACGAACTTTCCGGGTGCAGGGCCCAACACCAATCCACTTTCATCCGTTTTTATTTTCTTTATATACCGTTCGAGTTCTTCTTCATCATAGTAATCAAACAAATCATCTTCCAAAGAAATGATGAATTGTGTTGAACCTGGATCACCCTGCCTGCCAGAACGTCCCCTTAACTGCATATCAATCCGATTGCTTTCATGTCGCTCCGTACCGATAATATGAAGGCCGCCCAGTTCCTTGACCGCATCATCCAATAATATATCGGTTCCCCTCCCAGCCATGTTCGTAGCCAGCATGACTTGATTTTTTTGGCCGCTACTTGCGATGATTTCCGCTTCATCCGCTTCCGTCTTCGCATTAAGGATTTGGTGCTTAATTTTCGCCTTCTCTAAATGAACCGAAATTTTTTCAGATTGCTCAATGGAGGTCGTCCCGATCAAAATAGGTCTGCCTTCATCATGAATCCGTTTTACTTCTGTGACGATTTTGTTGATTTTGCTCATTTCATCCTTATAAATTAAATCCATCTCATCAACACGAATAATGGGCTTATTAGTTGGAATTTCAATGACGGGGAGCTGATATATTTCCTGGAATTCTGACTTTGATGGCATGGCACTGCCGGTCATCCCAGATATTGAATGATATAAACGAAAATAATTTTGGACGGTAATCGTTGCCTGTGTTTCATTCTCTTCGGTAATCTCCAAGCCCTCTTTTGCCTCAATTGCTTGATGAAGCCCATCACTGAAGCTTCTACCTTCCATCACCCTGCCTGTGAATTTATCGATTAATGCAATCCTTCCATCCATGACAATATAGTCCACATCCAATTTCATAATCGCGTGGGCTTTAAGTGCCTGTGTTACATTATGTAATAACTCTTGATGATCCGTTCCATACAGATTGTCGATACCAAAGGCCTCTTCAATCTTGAAAGCCCCTCGGTCCGTGAAAAAGGCAGCCTTTGACTCAATGAAAATCCCGTAATCATCATTTTCTATAAATGACTTTATGATTTGTGCAGTGATCTGGTGAAGCCCGGTACCGTCACTTGACTTGCCCGCAATGATTAATGGTGTCCTCGCTTCATCAATCAAGATGCTGTCAATCTCATCGACAATGGCAAACCGGTGTCCTCTTTGAACCTTTTCCTCTCTCCGGAAGACCATATTATCTCGCAAATAATCAAAACCGAACTCTGTTGCCGTTCCATACGTGATATCCGCCGCATACGCTTCACGTTTTGCAGAAGGCTCCAATTGGGAAATGTTCAAACCGACCGTCAAACCTAGAAATTCATGAATTTGTCCCATTAACTCTTTATCACGTCTTGCCAAATATTCATTGGCCGTAATAATATGGACACCATTCCCGTACAGCGCATGTAAATAGCTAGGCAAAGTGGAGACAAGCGTCTTCCCCTCGCCCGTGTTCATTTGTGCAATGCCCCCTTCATTCAGGACAAAACCGCCTGCAAGCTGAACATCATGGTGCCTAAGATTCAATACTCGTTTAGAAGCCTCCCTTACTACTGCAAAAGCTTCGGTTTGTATATCCCATATATTTTTACCAGTATCCAATATGCTTTTAAATCTATCCTTCATCCCGCTTAATTCTTGATCTGAATAACGTTCATATTTACCCTCTAGTCGATTCACAGCATCAACCAACTTATACATTCTATTCAAGTCTTTAGAGCTTTCTCTGAAGAGCTTTTTCATACTGGATAGCATAGGGTTCTCTCTCCTATTATTTCAATTGAACTCTAGTGAAATTATATCAGTTATATATTTACTGTTTATAAATTATTACCTATATATTGTAATTTATAGAAAAGTTTTTTTCATCATTTCTTCTTTTATTACAATATCATTTTAAAACTGTTTATTCTTTCATTATTCGATGAGTAAAAAAGGTTCAAGTTTACGGTTTGGCGGATCATTATTCAGCTAACATCTCTATTCCTTGTTGCACAAGCTGACAATATAGGCAGGCTCTTTACTTTTGCATTCATATAGCGCAGAAATCATGGATAAAAGATTGGCTCCTTCAATGAATATAATGAAGGGGTTTTTTTTATCGATTTTAACAAATAATAGGGAGACTTTCACCCAATGGAGGATTACCGATGAATAAGACATTCAGAAGACATAAAGTTTTACAGCCTCATCACTTTGGATTACTCGTTCTTATCTGTTTGATTTGCATGACCTCTCCTATTCAAGCAGAAACAAAGAACACCCCCAGGAATGTCATATTACTGATTGGCGACGGCATGGGATTAGGTGCAATAGAAATTGCCCGACAAATGGAATATGGAAAAACAGGTATTTTACATTTGGAAAAACTGGAGCATGTTGCCCTTATGCGCACGTATTCCGCCAATAATTACGTCACTGACTCAGCGGCAGGGGGCTCCGCGATTGCCACTGGAATAAAAACCAACAATGAATCGATCGGTGTCGATGCCAATGGTTCCGAGGTAGATAGTGTATTGGATGCATTTCAGGCTAAAGGAAAAAAAGTCGGGATCATCTCAACCAATATGGTAGTCGATGCCACTCCTGCGGCCTTTGGTGCAAGTGTATCTAACCGCTGGACAGGTGGTGCGAATATCGCGAGGCAGCTCTTTGATAACCGGATCGACGTCATTCTTGGCGGAGGTTCCAGCTATTTCGAGGCAGATAAACAGAAGGGCGAGGATTTAATCGCTAAATTTAAAAATGCTGGCTATGGAATTGCGACCACTAAAAAAGAACTTAGTTCCGTTAATAAACCGGATAAACTTTTAGGGTTATTTCACCCTACCTATATGAATTTTAAGCTGGATAAAGAAGTATTACATTCACAAGAGCCCTCTCTGCCCGAAATGACATCCAAAGCAATTGATATTTTATCTAAGGGTGATAAGGGATTCTTCTTGATGAGTGAAGGTGCGCGTATTGATCATATGGAGCATGCAGCCGATATCACTGGAATATGGAAAGAAACGATCGAATTTGACCAGACCGTGAAAGAGGTTGTGAATTGGGCAAAAAATAGAAATGATACTTTGATTGTTGTGCTTGCAGACCACGAAACAATGGGGACCTCCGCTTCTGAAACGATGGATATCACTGCATTGAAAAAAATCAGGGTTTCATCTGAGTATATGTCCAAACAGCTTACATTCGATAAAAATAATGAAATCAATCCAGATAGTGTCGTTTCCGCATTCAAGAAGTATGCACATATATCCCTTACGGATCAGGAAGTTCATCAATTCATCAATAACGTAAAGAATAATAGAACGCTTGTTTATCCACAGCATCAAATTGATTGGGAAATCGGAAGCACCATCGCCAAGCATCATAAGGCAGGTGTAGCTGATAGAAGCATACGGGCTGCCAGTTCCACAGGAGGGCACACAGCCAATATGATTCCCGTTTTTGCTTCAGGCCCGGGCAGTGAAGCCTTTGATGGGGTCATTGAAAATACGGATGTTTCGAAAATCATCACAAAAGCCGCCGGTGTTCCGTTCACACCTGGTCAGCATAAAACAAAAGAGGAATGAATTCATTCCTCTTTTAAGCTCATTCTCCGGTCTCTTTAACTGGGTTTTTTCGGTATTCAAACTATTACAGGTTCGTTAACTCAAGTTTTGTGGAATTTCCCCCGAAGTTCGGGGCAATTACCAACGATATTGCACGATATCCCTGAGTTTGGTGTGTTTACTCGTGAGTTTGCGCCTCTTACTCGTGAATTCGGTGAGTTTACTCGTGATTTTGACCCTTTTACTCGTGAATTCGGTGCGTTTACTCGTGAATTCGGTGCATTTACTCGTGAATTTGACCCTTTTACTCGTGAATTCGTGCTGTTTCCTTGTAAGTGTGATGCATTTACTTTTATGAGGTGCGTTTACTCAAATGTCAGGTTCGTCGCTCCACTGGCTATATTCCACTAGTCACTCCCTTGCCATTGTCCGCATCTTTCATTACATTATTCACGATTTAGGGATCGGATTAGTTCATAAAAAGGATGGCTTCACTGCGTGTCTTCTCAATTAAATTATTTTGGATCACTATAAAATTACCTTAATACCATTTAATACAAAGAACAAAAAAAGACGCCAGGAATGACGTCTTACTCATTTTTTAATATGTTTAATTAAAACATACCCAATTTGGCTTCCTTTTTTCACTTTATACCACTCACCTTGTTGAGATAGTATCGTAATGGTTTGATCCCTGTTCAGTTTCCCGACCGTTTTAGAAGATGTACTTCTTTTTTCTTTAATATGTAGTACACTTGCTGTCACTGTTCCCATCGTCTTCCTAATGGGGATATTCGTTGAAACGGTATTCTGATTATCTCTCTCATCCTTAGCGGAGATAGTCACGGTAAACATCCCGGTGGACATATTTCTGAAATCCCAAGTTGCCGTTTGCCTGCCTTTAGTGACCTGCCTTGCAGCAAGGGTGCCCACCACTATTCCTTTACTGTTCTTGATATCCACTGTTACATTGGCGTTTTCATTTATTGTATACGTTATGTTCGCTTTCTCGGTACTGTAATTACCCGATGTATCGACATCTGTGATATCCGGTGCCGACGCATCCTTATTTATCTTAATCTTCATTGTGGCTGAACCTTCATTACCGCTTCGGTCCATTGCTGACATTTCTGCTGTATATGTACCGCTATTTACAGCTTTCGTGTTCCAAATTGCTGAATGACTCCCCTTTTTCAATGTTTGATCACGGACTGGGGTAGCTAAGGTTTTCCCCTTACTATCTTTAATCGTTAGTGAAACTGCAGATTCTTCTTTAAGGGAGTATGTGATTCCAACCTCATCATTTATATGATCCTTCTTCGCTTTCAGGTTTATTGAATACGATTCCGCCTTTACGACAAGATCCCTTTTAGGTTCAGACACTGCATGTCCATATTCCTTTTCTATATTAGTATTAGGATAATAAAACCCTAAAATCTCTTGATACGTTTGACCAGCTTCCGCTCTGTTTTTCGCTCCAATCTGACTTAGCCCGACGCCATGTCCGTATCCTGACCCTTCAATAGCAATTCTGGAAGGATCGGAAGATGAATGGTCAACCAGATAGCTTTTCATCACATCCTGACCCACCATGCCCCTGATTTTGGATGCCGCTACATTCGTAAGGCTAACCTTCTGCTCCAAAAGTTTCCCCCTTACATCAACGAGATTCCTTACATAGAAATTGATTTGGATGGAGCCTTTCGTAACCCGGCCTCCCGTTTTTTTACCAGTTAAGGTTAAAACGGGTATTTCTGTTATTTTAATATCCTGATTGGCATATCCATTATTTCTCAGCCAAACCTTCAGCTTAGGTACAACCGCTTTATCTTTTTCCTGTACACTTGTCCACCATTCATCCGGCTTCGATAAGTCTTTCTTTGACAGGTCAATTTGCTGCTTGTCCAGCGTTATCGCCCAATTTGTTTTTGTATCATATGAGTCTTCTTTTATAGTTAAATATGCAAGTGGGTTCCCACTTGACCAAACATTCGAATTCGATTCGGTCATGCCTCCATTGCTTGAAGAAAAAAATGCTTCGATTATTTCACCGTCATGTTTAATTACCATACCCGTTGTCTGTTCAATGGCTGAATTAGATTGGTAGTGACCGTCCGCCCCGCCATATACTTGGTAGGAAACCGTATCATCAATTAATGTAGATTGATGGCGAAGTGCATATGTCCGGGCTGCAATTGCCTGTGCTTTTAAGGCTTCGGCATGCCATAGTGCGGGCATCTCCCGTGGGACAACGCCCTTTAGATAATCTTCAATGTCAACATGATTGATAGGACGAATGTAACCGCCCTCCACTGTAAATAAAAATGATCCTGGATACGGCCGGCCGTTTATGGACAATAAAGCATCTGGTTTAACAGGAATGATCTTTAAGGAAGCATCGGATCCCGTATTCTTGGAACCTTTGTAAACGCCAAGTTTTCCTGACTCTATTTTCAAAGTCAGTTCTTCCCCCTCCTTGATAAATGTCTCTCCCTCTGAAGTACGGTAGTCCCCGGTTGCCGTTAATTTGACATTGGTTTGATTTCCTAAGTAATTCTTCAGTTTCACTTCCATCACTGTATTCTCTTTTGCTGCCTTTGCTCCGTGAGAAGAAAATGTAGAAAAAATGATAAAGAAAGCCAAAAACAAATACTTTAAACTTCTCATTCTTTTTCATCCTCATTCCTTACATCATTCAGAAAACTACCAAAGTATACATTAATATCGATACTTGCATTGGCAACAGAAGAGGAACATACATTCACAACATACTATTTTACATCCTCGCCAAATACGGTTTTTACGACATTCTCTGCCGCATTGCCATTATCCCAACCGCAGAATTTATCGTAAAAGCGATCATACGTCTCTTGATATTGAGTCTTAACTTGTTCAATATTTGTAACGGCATCAATGATTTCATCCGTTGTTTTCACTAATGGACCAGGCACTTCTGATTCAATATCTATATAAAATCCTCTTAATGTATCTCTATATTTCTCAAGATCATAGGTGAAAAACAAGATTGGTCGTTTCAAATTTGCATAATCAAAAAATACAGAAGAATAATCAGTGATCAATATATCAGAAATCAAATAAAGTTCAGCAATATCATCGTATTTTGAATAATTATATACAAATCCTTCTAAACCATCTGTGTCAATCTCATCGGCAATAAAGTAATGCATTCGTAATAAAACGACATATTCATCCCCTAATTGCTCTCTCATTTTATGCAAATCCATTTGAATAGCAAACTTATACTTTCCAGGTTCATAAAATTCATCATCCCGCCACGTCGGGGCGTATAAAATCACTTTTTTATCAAGAGGAATTTGGAGACTCTCTTTTAAATTCTGGATAGACTCCTCATTATCCTTTTTATATAAAATATCATTTCTTGGATAACCGAATTCGAGCATTTCCTTTTCGTACTTAAAGGCACTTCTAAATATATCCGAAGAATATTGATTCGGTGAAATAAGATAGTCCCAACGTCTTGACTGATTAAAGAAATGCTTTTTATAATTCGGATTTGCCGAATAAATATCATTCATATCAAAAACAAGCTTCTTCAACGGTGTTCCATGCCAAGTCTGCAAATCGATATTCCCTTCACGCTTATTCAATTTTAGTGGAAGGCGTGAATTACTTACCGAAAATTTAGATGTAGCGAAATAATAATAGTAAGCTAAGCTAAACCGTTTCACTTGTTTTGCATTACCTGGAATCTCTTTCCCTGTCTTATTAAAAACCCATATATATTTAAAATCGTAATTATGCTCGAGCATATATTCATAAATGTACTTCGGACTATCCGAATAGTTTTTCCCTAAGAAACTTTCGAATACGATTGTTTTTTCTTTTAGAGGCATACGCATGAACACAGAGCGATATAAATAAATGTACATTTTCTGCCTACTCTTCAATGCCCTCTTCGTATTACGGGCAAAATGATGGAGTCCAATCAGCCTTTTATAAGATTCCAGTTTCCTTTTACGTAACAGCTTTAGCTCTCTTTTCACTACAACATTAAGCTTTTTCCTTTTTGATACATCAATTTTATCAACAGAAACGGCTACTTTATTAAAAAATTCATCGATACATCCTTGATTGGAAAACAGCATGATAATCTGTTTTCGATATATATTCAAAAATAACCAGTCTAAATATGAACCAGCTCGTTGGTTCATACCATATTGATCTTTCATCTGATTATAGATTGATAAAAAATCCAAAACCTTTTTCTCCCGATCCGATTGCATTAATGCAGGATTAGAGATGGGGTCATTGCGCCTGCGCTTGAAATAATAGCAACGTGTTAAAAATGGGAATGTCCTCATTTCACTTATGATAGGAACGATAAAGGATAAATCTGAATAACAATCCACTTCTTCTGAAAACCGCAAATTATTCACCTTTATATAATCACGCGAAACAAGAGTGTGCAGGATAGACATACCGCGAAACGAGCGTTGAATCCCTCTTCTTAAACGTACACGTCCTTCTTGCACTTTCTCTTCAATCTCTTCTATTATCATTCCATCATCAGCTTCTTCTTCAACCATATTCCCGATTTTACTATCCTCTTTATTAGTTAACCGGACCCGCTTTCCGGTTAGCATATCGTGTTCCCCAATATTCTCGACCAACCTTCCAATTGTATCGAGAGCAATAAAATCATCACTATCAATAAAGTAGACGAACTCACCCGTAGCATTATCTAAACCTAGATTACGAGCTGCGCCCACTCCTTTCCTCTCATCATTATGGAAGCAGATAATCCGTTTATCCCTCTTAGCAAATTCATTAATGATAGCACCAGACTGATCCAATGATCCATCATTAATAATTAAAACTTCCAAGTTACTATATGTTTGATTCACCACTGAAGTTAAACACTCATCTAAAAATTCTTCTGTATTATATGCTGCAATAATTACTGATACCTTTTTCAATTTTTTCCAAACTCCTTAGGTATTCAATTTCCTAATTTTAATTAATAGGTAGATTTATTATACAATATTTCAGGTCTTTTGACGCCCCAAATAAACTGGATGGAAATGGAATTCACCTTATTAAATGCTTAGAGAGGGGCGGCTAAAATAATTGATTGCTTGTGAAATAGATATAAAAGGATTCAACTGCATAGAAGAAGGCAAAGTCACTTCTTTTTTCCTCTTACCTTCCTAATTTAATTACTTCAAATGCTGTAATTCATTGATTCTAATTGTAAAAGTAATATTAAACAAAAGAATTAACCTCTATAAAGAAAGAACGAAGAAGCCCTTTCTCAGAATTAGATAACCATCCTTTATGATTGATTAATATTAAGTTAGATACAAATCCCATTTACTAATTAGGTGCTAAGAGAGGATTTATTTTAGCGACATAGCAGGCTTGTACGTACAAAAATAGAATATTAATTAAAAGATTACATATGCAATACATATAATCATAAAATCCACTCGAATACAAATAAAGGGGTGATGGACTTTTCCCTCCAAGTAAAAAAGCTGGACATGGAAGAAACCATGTCCAACTTTTTTTTGGTAAATGCTCGATGCAAAATATTTCTTTACTTCAAATACTTCTTAAAAACCGGTTTCATATGATCGATGACTAAATGGCTGCCGCCACGTCCTTTTACATCTTCAACCATCCAGGCCATGAGAAGCTCTGGATCTTCTGTGTCCATGGCAACAAACCAGCCATTTTCCGTTCCGTCAGAATTTTTGGATGCCTTGATTTCAGCAGTTCCCGTTTTGGCTGCGATTTTGATGCCAAGATCATTTATTCCACGTGCGCTTCCCTTAGGATGTTCCACCACTTGTGTCAGCATCTTGGTAATCTGATTTGCTTGGTCAGCTGATATGACGTTTTCTTTCCATATTTTCTTTTCTGTTTTATCTCCAGCTATTAACGAAGGTGCCAGGATGTTTCCTTCATTCAAGAAAGCTGAATAGGTCATAGCGAGATGAAGCGTGCTCATTTGGACTTGCGCTTGACCATATCCAGCGTCTGCCAAGCGTCCTTCACTGTCGACCTTACCAATGCTCGATGCTTTGATCGGATAATCGTAGTTCAAAGCTTCATCAAATCCGAAAGCCTTGAGTCCACTTGTGAATTTTTCCTTTCCAAGCCCCAATGCTTTTTGAGCAAAGTAAATATTGTCTGAATAAATTAATGCCTTTTCCATATCGATTGGAACACCGGGGTCAGAAACCCTTGTAATGGAATGGTCTTTCCATGTCGATTTGGCCCACGTTCTCCCTTGGATATTAATCGCCTCATTCGGATCCACACCATTTTTCAAAGCGATTGCCGCAGTAATGGCCTTAATGGTTGAACCAGGTGCAAACGTCGAACTGAAGCGGTTTAGAAGCGGTTTTTTTGGATCTTCTTCAAGCGCTTTTTGTTCCGCTTTTGTTATCCCGAATATATATTTATTAGGATCGAATGACGGACTTGAAACTAGTGCAAGCGTTTCGCCGGTCTTCGGATCAAGTGCCGATGCTGATCCAGCTTCGTTCTTATATTCCTTAAAGATATCCTTTTGAAGCTCGGCGTCGATGGTCAATGTAATTGTTTCTCCCTCTTCAGCGGGCTTTTCAGCAATCACCTTCTCTTCGCCATCTTCTGTTTTAATAAAGATCTTACCGCCCGGTTTTCCTTTAAGGCGTCCTTCTAAAACTTCCTCAAGGCCGCGCTTGCCAATAACGTCACTTGCGGTATAGCCTTTTCCTTTCAATTTCTTCAGGTCTTCGGCCGATGCCTCGCCGACATATCCAATTAGATGGGCAGTAGCCTCTTTATATGGATATATGCGTTCTTCCGTATTATTGACCGATACCCCAGCAATGCTCAATAGCTTTTCCAAAGTTGCAGCATTATCACTTGACATTTTCTTGATAGGGACGAAATAGCTGGGCTTTACCCATGATTGTTTTAATTTCTGATTCACTTCGTCGGTGGACATATTGAGGATTCCAGCGACCTTTTTAACCGTTTCGGATTCGTTGGCCATTTTCTCTGGCACAATTCCTATTTCCGATACCGTTCCATTCATGGCAAGACCGTGTTCATGTCGATCGACAATTTCCCCGCGAATGGCTGGATACGATACTACCGATATCTTTTCACCGGCTTCCAACTGAGGGAATATATAACTTTCATCCCACTTGATGTACCAATTCTCTTCCTCACCTTCCCCTTCCTTGACAAGGGTCGCTTTATGGTCAGAGCTGACAGCACCCGCCATAGTGGACATTTCTACGGTATAAGCAAGGTTTACCTTTTCTCCATCTTTATGATCTTTTTCTTCTTTTGGCTGTTTATAATCCACCTTTAATTGGTCGACTTCTATGCCCTGATAGATTTTTTCATAACGCTTCGCAAATTCATCCGCACTGATTTCTTTCTTTGTCTCAGGTGACAGATACTCGTACATTTTCTTAAAATCCTGTTTATTCCAAAGCTTCGTGTATGCCGCAAAGCGATCTTCTGGACTTGGCTCATCCGAGCATCCGGCCAGGAACAATACGCTCATCAACAATAAGCTGGAAACTAAAACTAGTTTCTTCATGATTTCCTCCTAATGAATAGTTAGAATGATATACCTATAGTTTATCAAAATATTAGGGGAATGGGGGAATTTGTATGACCAATTTCTTCATTTTGCTAATTTACTATGTTTTTTCTAAAGCAAAAGTCCTGTACAAGTGTGCAGGACTCTTTACTAAAGCATTCTTTTTTTTCGGCTTTTCTTCTCTTGCAACCATTTTTTCAAGAAGAAAAAACCCATGACGCTCGAAATGATGAGACCGCTTGTCGTAACAATGACAGCTACCCATTCGTATAAGGTGTAATCCATATATGCTTTCCAAGGAAATTTCCCTTTCCAATCTTCAATATATAGATTCATTCCGAATATCCCGGAGATAACCGTATAAATCGTTAGTATTTGCAAAAGATAATTTCTGCTTTTCCCAGCCAGTTTATCCTGGTTTTGATAAAGGTAGGAAAGGGTCTCCTTCACTTCTTTATAGAGTGGAGCTATCCTGAAGGTTTCATCCGTTTTTTTGAATAACTCTTTTCCGATAGCCGTACTATTGACTTCAGTAAATAAATATTTTGAAGAAAACTCAGTGATCATGAAAATTAGCATTTCCGTGTCCGATTGATCTTTTTCCACGTCTATCTTGGAATTTTCATGAGCCAATTTGAGCAATACGATCTTATAATAGAAGAAAAGCAACACTGTATAAAAGTGCTGGCCATACATTTCGCTTGCCAGTTCCTGTTCCAGTTTACCTGTAGCTTTCGTGACACACGCAAAATGATTCATGCTTGTTACATAATAGGTTTCCTTGCCCCACCTGTCATATACCCTTTCCTGATAATACTTTTCAATATAATCAGGGTTTAGTGCCCCTACATATGGCTCTCCATCATTGTCATACCCGTTCAGCTCGCTGATCCGGAATAAGTCATTTTTAGAAATATCACGATTCCCAGGGAATGCGGTATAACTGATGACGTACATTCTTTCATCAATGAAGAAGGGCAAACTGCCAAAATAGGTCGGGTCAGCATGTTCCTCATCCATATATTCTTCCATTGGCGGCAATAGTTCATTAAAGATGAAATCCTCCACCTGTTCATACTGATTTTCCCGACAGCCGACTTTCGTTTTCTCTTCGTCATCAGCAATCGGTTCGAGAATTCGGAATGTATCTCCAAAATAGAGCACATCATTATAGGAAAGTCCTTCAGGTAACGTAACACGAAGATTCATCATGCCAATATGAAATGGGCATATAAAAATATCAATAGAGTTAATAATAAATGGGGTATTTAGATAGGGAGATTCGAAGGTACATTCAATATCCAGTTTTTTCGTAAAACGTCGCAAGCCTTCCTTCTGTTTTGCGTTACCTGGAAATAATATCGGTTCGATGTAAGGCATAAAATACTTTTCCAATTTACGGTGTGAAACTTTATGGCCACCGTAAAATTGATTTTGTTGTTCCATATCTTTCAAGTTCAAAAAAACGAAATTGTCCTCAAACAACTTTCCAACAAACTTTTCAATCATCTTTCCTTCAAGGGTAAACGGAAAGATGTATTGCTGGAAAGTTCGCTTCGTGGGATCATTCTTATTTACTTTCACATCCATAAAATATATTCCTCCGATTAAAATCCAGGTTTAATTCATCTTGTTTCTTATATTTACCCATGTTTATATAAACAAAACAAAACATATTATAGAAATAAAGCGGAAAAAAATCCCCCAAGCAAGTGCTCGGGGGCCATCGAAAAGAGTTCTCCAACTCTCTTCACTTTAGGGTACTAGAAACTGATGTTTCTAATGAAAAATCCGATATTCGGACCATTTTAACATTTATTTTCAGTATGATAAAACACGAAATCCTTCCATATTTGGGCTTTACGACTTATTATTCATTAATTAACCCGTATATGCAGTAGTTAACACATGAAAATATAACTATAGGAATAAACACAAGATCTCCTTACCGTTTAATCCATCCCTTTATCATGAAAATCACGTTTTAAATAATGGAAAAAGGGTAAATGAAAAAAGCAAAGGGGAGACATCATGAAAACCGATAGCAATAAGCAACACTTTAAATTTTTCGAAAGAACAAATAACACTAAACCAAGCGAAAGAAAACAAATGAGCGATTTCATCAAAAAAATGAAAATGAATGCTCAAAACTCTCATTTAAATGGTAAAAACTCATGACATATTGGATGTCATGAGTTTTTATCGTTTAAAATGCGATTTCATTTCCCTGAAGGTTATGACTCACACATTTTTTGATACCGATTACATTCAAAAAATGTTGAATTTTCTTCATGGAGGTTGCCTGATATTCATCTACAATGGAAAATTCTTTAATATAGGCGATTTTTTCTTGTATATCTGTATCTATATGATCATGGCTGTATTCTTTTTCATCTGACTTTTTGCAAGTGTACACCACGGCTTCACCAATTTTCCTGGTTGCCTCATCAAAATAAAAAGAAAACACAATGGCACATTCTTCATCGTAAAAAGAGGGTTGAACTTTCATATTAATATCAATCATTAACCTTACACCTCTCTCCGTTTTGTTATTTACACTATAACAAAATTAATAAAAGGAAATAGGCGTTCCAAACTACACTCACGTTTCTTCCACACCTACCAAATGGACCTTACACTCCCAATGCAAAGATAATTATAACTACAGGAATATGCACAAAAGAATAATCCATTGAAAAGAATAAAAAAAACATCTTCAAATGAAGATGTTGAATGAGTGGAAGCTTTATGCTGGTTTATATAAACCTGGAAGTTCGTAAAGGCCTGGTAATTCGGTTGGGGCAATAACGAAAGCAGCGATGATAAGAAAAGATACGACTAATGCTTTAGTACTTTTTTTCATAGGTCATTCCTCCTTTTCTTAAAAAAAATATTGGTTAAAATAGAAATAAATTCTATAGTTATATTTAACCACACTTCTTTAAACCATATATTTGGACTAAAGAATCTATTTAAACAGTTAAGGACATGCACATACAGCTTTCACCGATTTTTCATAACAAAATATAACTCTAGGCATATTTTAAGGAGAATCAAAATGGATTTTTTTGCAGTTGGACAAAAGATTAAAGAGCTACGTAAACAAATCGGACTTTCCCAAGAAGAGTTGGCATCCGGTATTTGTACACAAGCACAGATCAGTAAGATTGAAAAAGGCGATGTCTATCCATATGCATCCACTCTCTACTTAATTTCTCAACGTTTAGGCGTTGATGTAAACTATTTTTTCGATATTGGAATGACCCCTAGGCTGGATTACGTAGAGGAAGTGATTTATCAATTAAAAATAGCCAGAAGAACCCGAAATTATGAGGAAATGCAGCAAATTGTAAAGGCTGAGGAAAACAGCCCTCTCTTTCTTCAGAATAAAAAGAATCACCAATTGATTCTTTGGCACAAGGGGATATACGAATACGAAAAAAATAAAGATTTAGATAAAGCTATTGAATTTATTAATCAGGCCATCGCCATCACTCATACGACTGATAAAATTTATTCGGAACGGGAACTTGAAATTTTGAGTAGTGTGGGTGTAATGTATGTTGCCGAAGAACAATACGAAAATGCATTTGCCTTGTTAAGGAAAGCTTTAGATCACTTGAAAGCCCTGCCCTTTTTGACGGATAAAACGCTAAAGACACGTTTGTCCTATAATTTTTGCAGAGTGTTAACGCGCCTGGTCCGTTATGAGGAGTCCATTACCTGCTGCCAAGATGCCATAAAGTGGTGCCTCCAACATGATCAATTATATGCTTTAGCGGATTTACATTATCATTTAGGTTATAATTTTGAACTCGTAGGTAACTTTAATGAGGCAAAAGAGTACTTGGAAAAGTCAGCATTTCTCTTCACATTACAAAAAAACCATGCCTTTGCTACATTCATCAACAAAAAGTTGGACAGTTGGAAGAATGAAATGAAAATAAACTAATTCCATATATTAAAGCCATTCCCCACGGGAATGGCTATTCCCATTCACAAGGAATAATTGAATCTCTCACACATCAATTCCAAAACCTCTATTCTACATTTCAAATTCCAAGCCAAAATGAAGTATAATAAAGAGATGCTTCAAAAACCCATTTTAAAAAAAGGGTTCCGGCCCCTCATCACTTGGTTTCGTGAGTGTGAAGAGGATGAAGGATTCGTGGCATCGTTATCTTGAAGGCCTGTTTGGAAGGCTATATATCCGAACTGCTTATATTCAGGGGGATTTTTGACGATATTGACTTTTACAGGGTTTAAATGAATATACGGCTTGTGGCATTGAGGGTTTGTTCGATTAAATGGATGAAGACGTAAAGAGAACGGCCACAAAATAAGTCCAGCATGGTGCATATGATGGCTAAAAAAAGTCACTGTGACAATTGCTTGGATCTAATATATACATGTCAAATCCTCGGTTAACCGAGGTAATAATGCGGTTATTTAAGTACTGATAGTTCATGATCATACAAAATATAATTTTGGTTAACAGGGCTTGACCCTGAAGGAGGAGAGTATGGAGCGGGAGTTGTTGTTAGTTGGGGAAATGCTGGCGGAATTTTTGGATGCCGGGAATCCGGAAGATTCGGACGTGGTGAATCAAGGGCTCCAGTTATACCGTCAGGGGCTTGTTGATATTAAAGAAGAAGCGGCGGATACGATTGCGGCCGAGGTACAGGATGAGACTCGCTTTAAGTCAAGGTTGAATCTTCTCTTCCCTCAGGATGGAAGCTGTACATGTGATTCAAGGTTCATTTGCCGGCATCAAATGGCCGTTTTCTTTTCTGCGTATTCAGAAAACTCTAGTGTTTCCGAATGGCTGAGCGAATGGAAAGCACCAAAAAATACCACAACCGCCCAAGCACTGCAGCAAGTAAAACGGGCGAGTGAATTACTTAAACAGGCGGGGGAGAAATCCATCATCTTAGAAAAAAACTATCCTTCATGGAAACAATTCGTGAATGCAACCTTTGCGGAACATGTCGAGCCCCATATAGGCGAGCCTACTTATATGATTGAAAACCATATCCAAACATACTTTAAACGCCTTAGCTCTAAAGCTCCAATGGAAAGGGAATGGAAACTGCTTTATCATTTTGTTACGCAATTTTGTACGATGCAGCTGACACTGAGAATGATTCAGTTACATAAAAGTCAGTCGCAAACGATCCGGGTCTTTTATGCACTTGCCGTTGACCTAGCGGAAGAGCTGCATGAAACGGTGCAGCCGCTTAGCCGGCAAGCTAGGCCCTTCGCCTTTGATCCCTTCGTTTTCAGCATCAAGGAAGATGTATCTAAATTACTGGATGGAGTAGAAGGTCTAGAATATGAAAAGATCGATCTCTACCGGGAGATTTGGAGCTTCTTATTCTCCAGTTCCTCATGGCGTAAAGAGGAACTGGAACGAATCAAGAAAGAACTTCCTGAGAAGTATTTGGGCACGACTGAGAGGACGTCCTATTCCCTCGCAGCCATTCACCTTTCCCTTCTGGAGAATCAGGATAAACACGCAATTGAACTTCTCCATGAATTGAAGAAGGAAGCCTGTCCATACATTTTTTATTGGCTGAATCTCTTGTCTGAATCAGACAACCGGTCACGGGCCATTCCTTTCATTGAATTCATCATCGCTAATGTCCAGGAGTTCCTTGCCGATTTATCCGATTATTATCAGCGGGTAGATTTCGTAAGGACCTTTACGACTTTAATCAGCAGTTGCTGTTATAAATTAAAACGGACCGATTTGCTTGAGAAATTCTACAGGGCCACCCTTCCGCACAGCTATTGGAACTATGCAAATTTCCTTTTTGAACAAGGACAATATAAAAAATGGGTGGAGATGCATATTTACTCAGAAATCAGCATTGACTTAATCAGCAGTGAATCCATCAAAGAAGTGGTCTCTAAAGAACCGGAACTAATCCTGCCCCTCTATTACCATGCGGTCCAGGAAAAAGTTTCCTTAAAAAACCGGCCAGCCTATAAGCAAGCTGTCCGTTATTTAAAAAGGATGCGCACCATCTATAAAAAGACCAAAAAGGAAGACGTATTCGAACGTTATATACTGTATGTGGCCGATTCAACCAAACGGCTTCGCGCTTTCCAAGAAGAACTAAAAAGGGGTAAGCTTATCGATGTTTAATCCAGGGAAATTAAAAATCAAAATAGCGGCTCTCGAAAACGGATCCTACGCCCTTGGTGCCGTCAATGAAGAGAATGCCTTCCTCAACACGAATTATATACGCAGGTTGCTATTCAATTGGGATGACGCAAGTTTTTATGGAACTAAAATGTCTTCGGATATCATTGATGGAAATCCTGTATTCATTCTTGATGCTTGGGGACTTCTCAACTTTTTTGCGAAGGAAAGTTTCAACTCCTTCATAGAATGGGAATGGTCGGAGATATCCTCCCTTTGCCTGTCTGCTGCGCCTGTTCTTCATGAATCCATTGAAGCGGGGATCCCTGTACCGGATTTCACTAATCTTCAGTTGGACTCCATCGGCTGGAAACTGCCGGAAGAAGTAGAAGAGGAATTCGTCCCTTCCTTTTGGGAAGAAGAAGTATCTTTAGATCTCCCTTCACCAGAAGTGGAAACCAATCGTACTTTTATCGAGAAATGGTATAACGGTGCCGCTAATATGTATTTAAAGAACTACTCACCTATGCAGCATAAATGGAGTGAAGCCGTCGGGGCATTAAAGGATTCAAGACTTTCCCCCGAAGAATTGCAGGCCTTCTTTGACAAAGACAGCTGGCAGGAATGGCTTGGGACCCAGCCCGACCCCAAACCATTCACTATAGGCCTCCGTTTAACTGAGCCTCCGGATGGTAATGGGCCCTGGGTACTTGATGTTACCCTTCGTTCCAAAAGGGATGAGAACATTATCGAAACCTATACGGGAAAAAAACTGCCGCGCGGCTGGAATAAGTATGCAAGTGAAGTGGTGCGTGCTACGAAACGCTGGCAACTCGTCGTGCCATGGCTTGGAGAGAATGGACGTCTAAAAAGGGAGATTTCGGAAAAGGATGCATGGGAGTTCTTGACCGACGCAAGCGAAAAACTCCTGTTTCTTGGCGTCGAAATTCTCCTTCCATCCTGGTGGCTTGCCTTGAAGGAGTCCTCTTTGAAGGTTAAGGCGAAAGTGAAGAGCCAATCGAACCGCGGCCCTTCTTATGTCGGATTGAAAGCTTTAATGGACTTTGATTGGCGGTTCTCATTAAATGGCAAAGAGCTCACTGAGGCGGAGTTCGAGGAGCTCGTCGATGAAAAAAGGCGGCTTGTTTTCATCCGCGGCCAATGGGTCAAGCTTGACCCCGCTTTCATTAAACAAATTCAGGAACTGATGGAAACAGCTAATGAAAAAGGAATCCAACTTACTGACTTGCTGCAGCAGGAACTGTTGAACGGCGTAAATGAAGATGGCGATAGCGATTCTGAAAACGATGAAATGCTCCGAATTCAATTTGAATTGAACCAGGAGCTCCGTAAAATGGTTGGAAGACTCAGGGAAACCAAAAACATATCCATTCTGCCCGTCCCTAATGCACTTCAAGGCGATTTACGCCCCTATCAAAAACTGGGCATGAGCTGGCTCCTTTTTTTAAGGGAGCATGGCTTTGGTGCTTGTCTAGCTGACGATATGGGGCTTGGAAAAACAGTCCAGATGATAGCCTACCTACTTCATGTAAAAGAAAAAGAAGGAGCCAGTAAAGAGCTGCCTACTGCCCTTAGGGACGAACAAAAGAGTGAACCGATCATTGTCGATGAGGAAAGTAACTCCGAGAGCCGCGAAGAGGCTGAGGACAATACCGCTACATGCGAATCGGTCTCTGTACAATCGTCGCTCATCGTATGCCCAACATCTGTCCTAGGCAACTGGCAAAAGGAATTGGAGAAATTCGCACCAACACTAAAAGTTCACCTTCACTACGGGTCTAATCGGGCTAAAGGTGAAGCATTTGCTAAAATAGCAGGGGATCATGATATTGTCTTAACATCATATGGCCTAACCCACCAAGATACAGCTGAACTATCCTCCATCCATTGGAGCAGCGTGATCCTTGATGAAGCACAAAACATCAAGAATGCCCAAACAAAGCAATCTAAAGCGGTCCGCAAGCTAAATGGCAGGCATCATATTGCCTTATCGGGTACGCCAATGGAAAACCGTTTAAGTGAGCTATGGGCGATTTTCGATTTCATAAATAAAGGGTATCTTGGAACGCTAGGACAGTTTCAGGAAAAATATGTGGCAACCATTGAACGTGATGAACAGAAGGATAAAATCAAAGAATTACAGCGTTTAATACAGCCATTTTTGCTCCGCCGTACAAAACGCGATAAAGAAGTCGCCCTTAATCTGCCGGATAAGCAAGAACAAAAGGAATTCGTACCGCTTACCACCGAGCAAGCATCGTTGTATGAACAACTGATCAAAGATACATTCACTGATATCGAACAACTGTCGGCCTTCGAAAGAAAAGGCATCATCCTGCAGATGCTGAATAAGCTAAAGCAACTTTGCAATCACCCGGCTCTTTACTTAAAAGAGATGGAAAAGGAAAACATCATGAAGGCACCTAACCGTTCTGGCAAACTCGAGAAGCTGACTGAGCTTGTCGATGCTGTCCGCGAACAGGATGAAAGCTGTCTCATTTTCACTCAATATATTGGTATGGGCAATATGATGAAGGAATTGTTGGAAAAACGGTATGGCTTTGAAGTGCCATTTCTGAACGGGAGTGCGAACAAGAAGCAGCGTGATGATATGATCACTCGATTCCAGGATGGGGAGTTCCCTGTCTTTATCCTGTCGTTGAAAGCAGGCGGCACGGGGCTGAATCTAACAGAAGCAAACCACGTGATTCACTATGATCGCTGGTGGAACCCAGCTGTTGAAAATCAAGCAACCGACCGTGCATATCGAATTGGACAACAGCGTTTCGTTCATGTTCATAAGCTAATATGCACAGGGACACTGGAAGAAAAAATTGACCAGATGCTTGACAAAAAGCAAGCCCTGAACGACGAGATCATCAGCAGTGACAACTGGATCACCGAACTTTCCACAGAGGAAATCAAGGACTTGGTTGCACTTCAATAATGTTCTCACACTCAAAAATCCGCTCTCACGATACAAAGTTGAATGAGGGCATGTTAGCTTATCAAGGCATAAAAAAATACAGGAGAATACATATTCGATATGTATTCTCCTTTTTATTCAAAAATCACCGGTTAATGCTGCAAAAATGACCTCAATTACTTCATATTTTTCAAACTTTGAAAACCTTTCATAGCTGGCTGGACTGGTATATAACTTTCCCTGTCCGCCAATACTTAAGTAGCATCCACCATCGCCTCTCTGTACCACAACTTCTTTCTGTAAATACATTTAAATTCCCGTAAAAGTTCAGATCTATGCTCACAAGAAGCAAAGCAAACAGGTCAAATCCATCCGAAAGCCTTCAAACATGACATTAAATGATACTTTTCTCCACTAGTGCCTCTGCAATCTGGAGCACATGAACATGCATAGTTTTAACTGCAAATAAGTAATTTTCCCGGGTAGTCAAGTTCGAATTCAGATGCCATTTTTTTCTGTTTCAAAAAATCGATTTAACCATATAAAGAGCCGTAATCCAGATGATGATTGCAGAGATTTTATTTAATATTCCAAGGAATTTGCCTGATGTATCAACCTTTTTCAGCAATCTTCCCGCAAAACATAATCCATGGAACCAGCACCATGACACAACGATGCATGTCCCCGTGAAAATCACTTTATCCGTTCCTGAATAAACAAGTGAGCTCGAACCGATTACACCTATCGTATCCAAGATTGCATGTGGATTCAGTAATGATACTGATAAGGCAAATACAATTTGTTTTTTTGTGGACATTTGCATAGTTTGAGCGTCTGACCGTGGTTTCGTTTTGGCAGACCAAATTTGAAAACCCATATACAATAAAAAAATAACTCCGATTATGATTAATGTAAGACGCAACCAATCATATTGCATGACAATCAACGAAACACCCAAAATAGCTAACAGAATGAGCACTGTATCACAAATGGCAGCTGTGATTGTTGCAGGCAATGCCTTTTTTAAGGTCGGTTGGATTGCACCTTGATTAAAAATAAATACATTTTGCACTCCTAATGGAAGTATCAGTCCCAATGCCAATAATAATCCATGAAAAAATGGTCCCATACGAATACTTCCCTCCATTCACATTCAGTATAATGAAAAAGACAAAGGAATTGACCCTCCATTTGGTTGGTATTCAACCCAACCAATTTATAATGAATATAGAACATGAAAGGGGTGGTTTTCGTATGTTTATCGAATGGAGGCCAAACCGGCCGTCGAACATCTCACTACACCAACAAATAGTAGATTGGATGAAACAACAAATTACACAAGGGGAATGGCCGGTTGCGACCAAGCTTCCATCACAACGCTCATTGGCCGATTCTTTTGGCGTAAACCGAAGTACCATCATTACAGCTATGGATGAGTTGATTGCTGACGGACTATTAGAACTAGGGTTGGATCTGGCACATTCGTTTCGAATAACACATGGAATGTGCTCGTCTCCAGCAAACAGCCCGACTGGAAAAACTATGTCCGGAATGGCCTTCATGAACCTAATTTAAAAACGATTCAGGACATTAATCAGCATGAAACGAACCCTGCCATCATCAGATTAGGCACGGGCGAACTCTCTCCATCTCTATTGCCTACAAAAAAAATCGAAAAGTCTTTGCAATCCACTTCTTTTGATGCCTACTCATTAGGTTATTCTGAACCCAAGGGTGATAAGAGGCTTCGCCAAAGTATAAGTGTTTATTTAGAAACAAAAGGAATCAACGCTAGCCCCGGCTCCCTCATGATCGTTTCTGGCGGGCTTCAAGCACTCCAGTTGATCTCAGTTGGTTTACTTCAAAAGGGATCAATGGTTTTACATGAATCCCCTTCCTATTTAAATTCTGTTCATCCTTTTCAATCTGCGGGGATGCACTTAGTAGGTTTATCAAAACAAGGACGGGAAAGTATTCCGACCCAAATAAAGCGCATCAATGGAAGGAAGAAAGCGTCACTGTTTTATACTGTTCCAACGTTTAACAATCCAACCAATACTACCTGGACTAAAGAAGAAAGACTAAACCTCTTATCCATATGCAAAAAAGAACAGATTCCAATTATTGAAGATGACGTATATAGTGACTTGTGGTTTGAAAAGGAACCGCCGCTGCCTATAAAATCCCTTGATACAGATGGCCTTGTATTGCACATTGGCAGTATGTCCAAAACATTAAGCCCCGGTTTGCGCATCGGATGGATTGCTGGTCCAATAACTGTGATTGAACGTTTAGCAGATATTAAAATGCAAATGGATTACGGTTCCAGTGCACTTTCTCAACACCTTGTCGCAGAATGGTTAGAAAGTGATCAATATACAAAGCATTTAGAGTGGCTAAGGCATCAGTTGATAATACGTAGAGATATTACATTATCTCTTCTCAATCGATATTTTAAGGGACTGGCAGAATGGCAAATACCTCAAGGCGGATTTTATATATGGTTAAAGTTATGTAAACCAATTGTGAATCAAAACCTTTTCAAGCAAGCGATAAAGGAGAACATACTCCTTAATCCGGGGTACATATATGAACCAAATAACAATACACATCTACGGCTTTCATATTCTTACTCCTCAGAGGAACAATTAGCTTATGGTATCCACACCCTCTCAAAGGTCATTCGGCGGTTGATTTAATACATGACCTCATCGTGTTGAGACATTAATGGAGCTGCCTTGGCAGCCCCATTTTTATTGAACTGAACAATCTACATGCAGTGGGTAAAGGAGCTTGTCGAATTACGTTTCACTTAGCGAAAGTCACCTGCCTATGAAAGGTAAGAGGATATCACGGGGTAGCGGCCTCCCTTTTTACATTCCACTCTTTTGGTTGGACGATGAAAAAAGAATGGTGATTTCCATGATTGATCATAATATGATCGAGGATTGCGGTAAGCGCCTCACCCTTATTCTGATATTCATCTGAACTTTCCTCAATGGTGATTTTTTCTTGGTGGGGATCATAATTAATAGATGTTTTAGCACTCTTTTCAAAAAAGGAAAGGGTGACCTCCTGACATAGAGGATAATCCTGATAGGGTGAATCTGAGCGGGGTTCCTTTTCAAATGGAGAATTGACGTGCTGAAGTGCATCAAAAAAACTCGGTTTTGTAAGATTTGGCCTGTGGCTTCCTATTTCTTCAAATTTCACTGTAATTCCACGACTATATACCTTTTTACTCGATTTCTTCTTATAATTCATAGACACCCTCCTTTTTATGATTCTTTATACCTATTCCTTTATCTTTCACCAAATACCTGCTAGATAATAAAAATACTTCCTCACTAATAGATTTCCATATTAGCACAGTGAAAACACAAAAAATTACTCCTAAAGAATTATACTTAAAATCCATAATCCGGAAAAAAAGCCCTCTTGGATAAGAGGGCTGACTTTCATTATTTTTTTGCTTTATTGATGTTAAAGGATTTCTTCGATTCATTTCCTGCAAGATCGGTCACCTTAAATTCAAACTTGTTGTTGCCTGATTTAAGCGGCAGTTCCAAATCCTCTATTTTCTTCTTATAGGCACGCATTTTATATGGTTCCTTAAATTCATTATAGAAAACTTCGCTTCCGTTCAGATAAAGGCGGATTTCATCGAAATTATCTTCTACCGTCACATCCACTTTTGGATTTTTGTCTTTGACTCCCACAGTTGCCGGTACACCGTTAACTATTAAACCTGGTTTTGTTGCATCGACCATAATCGTCCGTTTAAAGGAAACCGTGTTATCCCAGTTGTCCGTTGCTTTAACCGTAAAGTTTTGGACGCCATCTTCAAACTTCTTTTCATAAGTGAATTCATATTTATTATTCGTTTTGTTATACGTTACAGGGACCGTTTTATCATCGATTTTAAATTCTTTTATTTCCGACGCTTCTTCAATATCTCCTGTTATTTTAATTTTATTTTTATTGTTCACGCTTAAGGCTTCAGGACTTTTAATCTTTACAGCTGGTGCATCATTATCGATTGGAGCTGAATCATTGGCTAATTCAGTTTCAGCCGTTTTTTCATTACCTGCATAGTCAATTGCCACTACCTGAACCTTTTCCCCTTTTACATCAGGTAGAGTGAATTGTTTCGCATTCGCCGGAAGCGGCTCTTCCATGATGGATGCTCCATCAACTTGTACATCGTAATAGGCAAGTCCTGAACCATTCAAATTATCTTTACCTTGGATAGTTAATACATTGCCTTTTTTCGAAATCTTGACTGTCGGCTTTACCGTATCGATTTTGATAGGCATTTTAAACGTCTGCCATTTTGCACCCTCATAATCTATCATCGCTTTAATTTCATAATAATAGACCCCATCCTTAGCGAGTGCATTATTGATTTTCCCGTCCCATTTATGGGCTGGATTAATTGAGTATGCGGTCCCTTTTCCTCCATCATAATAGTCCTTACGCACATTATTCTCCGTGCGAATTTTCCGGACTGGTGTGTTCTCACCATCCAATATATTAAACTCTACTTTTTTTGCATTTCTCAAGAATGATAGGACCGGCACGAAGTCATCCTGTGCTCCATCGCCATTGGGGGAAATCGCAATATTTTTGCCATTAAATGTTTTTCCTGCAGGGTCATAGCCAAGATAAGTGAAATCTTTCCCTGCTGTCGATACTCCTCCTGCCCTGCCATAGAAAGACTCTTTATCATATATAGTGCCATCCAGGATCGGCGCCTTGTCCCACTCCCCTTTAAACCCTACATACGGTACATGCAGTTCCGGATGAGTGTCAGCTGGATCCTTCAATGAAATGAACCCTTCAACAAAATATCCATTTGGGAAGACCTTGTCAATGTCTACAAGAGTCTGAAGGTCATCGCCAAGCACCTTTGCATTGGATATGTCCACTTTCACTTCGAATGTAACAGATTTTTTTGCAGGTACCGTAATCTTATTTGTATTTTTATTATTGATTTTAATTGAAGCGTCCTTAATTTCCTGTGCTTCTAACTGGTCAGCGGAATAACCCAGTTGTCCCTGGATTGCATAGTCTGTTTGGATATTTCCTTTTACATCATATTTGACTGCTTTGTTGCTGAAGTTTTCAACCTTTAAAGTAAACGCGAACTTATTGCCGATCTCCTTCATTGCAACCTTCGCTTCTTTCGTGAATGCCTCCGTCACGACAGCTGGTGTGGACAATGCGGATTGCAGCTGCATGACTCCAGCTCCTTGTCTGCGAGGCGAGTAAGGGTTTTCCCAGTCAAGGGCCTTATTGACGACACCCTGATCCGTTAATGGTTTTGAAGTATTCATCATTAGGTTCTTAGCCAAATTTGCCCGGGCAAATCCATCCAATTTAAAGTCTTTATCTACTCTTTCAAGAACCAGTGCAGAGCCGCCGGAAACATGTGGTGCAGCCATCGAAGTACCGCTCATCATACCATATTCATCATTGTTCAACGTCGAATAAATTTGTCCGCCTGGAGCAGTGATTTCTGGTTTGAAGTCCAGGTTCGGTGCGACTCCCCATGAACTGAATGAGCTCATTTTTCCTGCTTCTGGATTTACAGCTTTTGTTTTATCACCATTAAAGGTAATCTTCACCTTTTCTCCATCCATTAAGGCCGTTTTCAGCTTTGCACCATCCGATTTCAACATAAACAGCTGCGGAATGGTGATGCTTGGATCTGTAGCCATGGAGATATATCCGTCAGCATTATTGTAAATAATTATGCCAGCCGCTCCTGCTGCCTGGGCATTTTGCGCTTTTTCTATAAAAGAAAGCGTGCCGCGCTCGATGAGGGCGAATTTGCCTTTTACATCCACTTTGGAAAGCTCCCCTGGCGTCCCAAGGCCTGCAGCGACCAAGTCATATGTTTTTTCCTTTAATGCATTGGGATGTACGCTTGAGGCCGACATGAACGGCGCTTTTCCTGCTTGCCCGTTTATATCATAAGTCGCCGCATCCAAATCCATATAGTTATTCTCGACCGATGCAACTTGTACCGAATCATAAGCAAGTCCAGGTGAACCTGAAACGCCAATATCCGGGTTCGAGGCTGATGGGTTTGCAAATCCATTTCCAAAGTGAGCCGAGTTTCCTGCTGAAATCGACATAAGAATCCCATTATCAACAGCTCTAGATACCGCCTGCTGCTCAGGATCTTCTGCTGATACAAAACCTGCAGTGGAACCAAGGCTCATATTCAGCACATCTGCCCCAAGAATGATTGCATCGTCAATTGCCTTAATATATATATCGCCCCAAGTTGTTTGCATGGCGGGATCATTCCCGAAGACCTTCAAAGCAAGCAGCTGGGCTTCAGGAGCAACCCCTTTAATGCCGCCATTCTTTTCATCCCCATTGGCGCCAGCGGTTCCTGCTACATGCATTCCATGCATGGAGGCCCCTTCACCAAGGTCAAGGATTTCTTCATTTTCATCCATGTAATTGTATCCATAAGGTACCTTCGCCGTATAATAGTTGCCTAATAGATGGCTAGATTCCTTCATTCCGCTAATTTCACTTTCAGTCAGTTCTGCCTTATTCTCGTCGTTTAGGACCATATCACGGTGAGATGGGTCGATTCCAGTATCGATAATCCCGACGACCATCCCTTCACCTTTATATCCATATTCCCGCCAAGCTTCCTGGGCTTGGACAAGTTCTTTACTATAAAGCATCTCGGGTTTTTCTACAGGACGTTCATATTCATTCGCTATATGTACCTCAGCAACTTCAGGCATGGCTTCCACCTTTTTGATTTCACCATACTGAAGTTCACCACTGAACCCATTGACGACTGTCGTAAAGCTTTCAAGTTCCTTGAAAGCTATTTTTTTCGCTTTCACCTTATTTTTCAATTTCTTCTGGTTAGCCAGCTTTTCAGACTTTAATTGTTGTTTCTTACTTTTCGATAACTGTTTAAATAGCTTGCCTTCTTTGGAAGCTATTTCTATCGCAGGCGCTTCCTTCATCTCTACGATGACCCTGACCTTCTCGTTACTTTTATAATTCTTTCCCATATCGTTTTTCTTCAACTTCAGGATACTCTTTTGATTTTTCTTCCCTTCACCAGAGCCGCTCGGTGAATTCGGAAGCTCGGCTGCGGAAACGCTTGCAGTAAATACTAATAGAAAGATGGCTAGAATGGACAAGCTACGTTTAATCAATGAACTTTTCCTCCTCTTAAAATAATGAATATTTGGAATTTTCTTACTGAGTATAAAAGTATCACAACTTTTGGGGTGATTTTAAGAGATAATAGTCACTATTTTCCTATTTAAAACTAGGATATTGTCATTATTTTTCATATTTTAATAGATTTACAAGATAATCGACAAAAAGATGGTGATGTTAAAACTAACATCACCCATTTATTTCTAATTTTTCATTCTTGGATCCAAAGCATCGCGCAGGCCGTCACCCATTAAGTTAAAGCCGAGAACAGTTAGCATAATCGCAAGACCAGGAAACAGCACCGTCCATGGTGCCTGAATGATAAATGACCTCGAATCGGCTAGCATTTTCCCCCACTCTGGTGCTGGCGGTTGAGCACCGAGACCAAGGAACCCGAGTGCTGCACACTCAATGATAGCAGTGGCAATCGCCAAAGTACCTTGAACGATGATCGGTGCAAGGCTGTTCGGAAGGACGTGGTGAAGTAGAATCCTGCCATCCCCCATTCCTATTGCCTTGGCAGCTGTTACATATTCCTCTTCTTTCACCGTTAGAACTCTTGAACGTAAAAGCCTCCCGAATATCGGGACGTTGACGATGGCAATGGCAATGAGTGCATTGCGAAGAGAAGGCCCCAAAACGGCTACTACGGCAATGGCTAGCAATATACTCGGAAATGCCAGAATGATGTCAAAGACCCTCGATATGATTGTATCTATCCACTTACCGTAATACCCGGCAATGATTCCAAAAAAAGATCCAACCACGACAGACCCTGCTACAGATAAAAAGCCGACTGCTATTGATATGCGCGCGCCATAAATGACCCTACTCAAAATATCACGGCCAAATTCATCCGTTCCAAACCAGTGTTCCGCAGATGGTGCCAAATGTTTGTCACTTAACTTTTGCCCTTCAAATGAATAGGGTGCTATAAGCGGCGCGAAGATGGCGATTAAAATGAAAAATAAAACAATCCCCATACCAACAAGGGCTACCTTATTTTTCTTAAAGCTTTTCCATCCTTCCTTCCAGGGAGAGATGACCTTTTCCTCTGTTTCTTTAGGAGGAAGGATTGGCGATGTATTCGTTGCAATTTCAGGCATGAGTTTCCCTCCCTATTTATACTTAATCCTAGGATCGATCGCTGCATACAACAAGTCCACAACAAGATTAATCATGACAAACAAAAAGGCGATGACCAGAATTCCGGACTGTATGACCGGATAATCCCGAGATAGTATTGCATCATAAATATATGTACCGATACCTGGCCACCCAAAAATGGTTTCCGTTAAAATGGCGCCGCCTAAAAGTAATCCTGTCTGCAGGCCGATAACCGTCACCACTGGAATTAATGCATTCTTGAAGGAGTGCTTGTAAATGACCCAAAACATTCTCATTCCCTTAGCACGGGCTGTACGGATGAAATCCGACCTCATAACTTCCAGCATGGACGAACGTGTCATCCTTGCAATAATGGCCATCGGAATGGTCGCAAGCGCAATTCCTGGCAAAATGAGATGTTTGATCACTTCAAAAAACTGATCAACCCTGCCAGCAATGAGTGTATCTATCAAATACAAGCCCGTTATGGCCGCAACGGGATCCCTTATATTATCCCGCCCTGTCGTGGGAAGTAAATCCCATTGAATTGAAATGATGTATTGCTCCATTAATCCCAGCCAGAATATAGGCATGGACAACCCAATCAATGCAACCACCATGGCTACATAATCAAACCATGAGTTTTGGAACCATGCTGATATTATCCCTGCATTTACACCGATGATCACTGCGATGATCATGGCGATCAATGCAAGCTCAATAGTGGCCATTAGGTATGGCCCGATTTCTTGGGAAACCGGACTATTCGTTTTTAACGAAACACCCAGGTCACCCTTTAACAGGCCAGATAAATAATCCCAAAATTGAATGAACCAAGGTTTATCCAAACCGAGTTCCTTTGTCATTGCCGCAACTGCCTCTTTTGTTGCTTGCTGTCCTAAAATTACTTGTGCTGGATTTCCAGGGATTGCCCGGATCATCATGAATACAATAAACGCCATTCCGAATAACACTGGAATGAGAGATCCTAAACGTCGTACGGTATAGGATAACAAAACAATCACCCGCCTTTTAAATAAGGGGCCTTCGAAGCGCCCTCGATCATTTTGAAATGCATTCCATAACAAAACCGGGCAGCATGCATAAAATCCATACTCCCCGATTCGTACGGTTAATTCTCTATAGACACGTTAACTAAAGGTTGGGAACCGGTTGGATGCGGAACGAATCCTTTTATTGTCTTAGTTCCAGCAAGTTGTGGTAAAGAGTGTACAAGTGGAACCCATGGTGCTTCTTCATGAATGATTTCTTGAGCTTTTCCGTATAACTCATTACGCTTGGCTTCATCAGCAGTGGACTGAGCTTCGATCAATAGCTTATGAACTTCTTCGTTTGCATAACGGGCATAGTTGTTGGAGCCGATATTATCTTTATCCAATAATGTATAAAGGAAGTTATCCGCATCTCCATTATCGCCTGTCCAGCCTAGCATGAAAGATTGAGCTTCACCAGCCTGCACTTTCTCTAAGTATGCAGCCCATTCATACGAAACGATATTTGCTTCAATGCCTACTTGTTTTAAGCTTGCTTGAATGGCTTCAGCCACTTTTTGACCATCTGGCATATAGGGACGTGGTACCGGCATTGCCCAAAGGTCCATTTTGAATCCATCTTCTAGTCCAGCCTTTTTAAGTAATTCCTTAGCTTTTTCTACATCGTAGTCATAGTCTTCAATGTTGTCATTGTAGCCAGAAACAGATGGCGGCATTGGATTCTTGGCAGGCTCCGCTGTGCCTTCGTAAAAGTTATCAATGATTTCTTTTTTGTTAATTAGGTGAGAGATGGCTTGGCGTACTTCCTTTTTGTCGAATGGTGCTTTTTCAACATTGAATGCAAAGTAGCCGACATTCATGGATGGACGTTCGAATATTTGTAGTTTGTCATCCCCTGTTACCTTGCTTATATCACTTGGATTTAACCCGTCCATTAGATCAACTTCACCTTTGATTACAGCATTTAAACGAGCAGAGTTTTCTTTAATGACTTTAAACGTGATTCCATCAAGCTTTGGCAGTCCATCTTGCCAATAATCATCATTTTTCACCACTTCAATCGTATCGCCTGGTTTCCATGATTTGAATTTGAATGGACCTGTTCCAGAAGGATTCTTACCGAAATTGTCTGCATCTTTTTCAAAGCCAGTTGGACTTGCTATGGCAAATGTAGGCATCGCAATGTTTTTCAAGAATGGTGCCTGCGGACGATTTAACGTGAATTCCACTGTATTATCATCAATAGCTTTTACCTCTTTGATAACATGACCTTCATCACCTTCAAAGCCGCCAAACATGGAGGCATAGTATGCAAATTTAGCTTCATCCTTACTTTGTGCCCAGCGCTGAAAGTTTTTAACAACTGCTTCTGCATTGAAATCCGAGCCATCATGGAACTTAATGCCGGTTTTCAATTTGAATGTATATGTCTTTGCGTCATCGGAAACATCCCATGATTCTGCAAGACCTGGCTTTATTTCCGTATTATCTTCCCCGTATTTTACAAGTGTTTCAAAAACCTGCTGTGTTACGATGAATGATTCACCATCCGTTACTATAGCGGGATCTAGTGAAACTGCATCGCCGCCTTTACCGTAAATCAATACGCCGCCTTTTGCTTCACTCGATCCCCCTTTATCATCATCTTTCTCTTTTGATGTAGACGAGGAGCATCCTGCAAGTGCTAGCGAAAGAGCCAGGATACCAGTCAACAATAAAGCCAATGTCTTCTTCATATTCTTCCCCCTTTATTTTTTTAAAAATTTATGTGTACGTCAAATGTCAATTGTATAAATGACAAGCAACGTAGTGACCAGGTTTATGCTCATGCAAGATTGGCTTTTCCGATTTGCACTCTGCCATGGCTTTCGGGCACCTAGTATGAAATGTACAACCGCCAGGCGGGTTTGATGGGCTTGGAACATCTCCCTGAAGGATTACCCTATCCCCCTTGTATTCCACATCCGGGATCGGCACGGCTGATAATAAAGCCTGTGTATATGGATGTAGGGGATCTTCGTAGAGTTCTTCACTTTCCGTCAATTCAACGATATGTCCAAGATACATGACACCGACACGGTCGGAGATATGCCTTACCACTCCAAGGTCATGGGCAATGAAAAGGTACGTCAAATCAAAATCTTCCTGCAAATCCTGCAGGAGGTTCAAGACTTGGGCCTGAATCGACACATCCAGTGCAGATACGGGTTCATCGGCGATGATCAGCTTTGGGTTTACCGCAAGTGCCCTGGCAATGCCAATACGCTGCCGCTGGCCCCCACTGAATTGATGCGGATACCTTTTAGCATGGTAACTGCTTAAGCCAACAACCTTAAGAAGTTCCTGTACACGGGCTTTTCGCTTCTTTTTATCCTTAATCCCATGAACGATGAGCGGTTCCTCCAATATTTTTTCAATAGTATGCCTGGGATTGAGTGAAGCGAATGGATCCTGGAATACCATCTGCATTTCACGGCGCATCTTTCTCATTTCACGGGAAGATAAAGCCGTCAGGTCCTTTCCTTCGAAATAAACATTCCCTTCACTCGGCTCAAGCAATCGAAGCAATAATCTTCCCGTTGTCGACTTACCGCAACCGCTTTCACCGACAAGACCTAAAGTTTCCCCTTTATAAATGGAAAAAGACAAACCATCTACTGCCTTGACCTCTCCAATGGTCTTTCCTAGGACTCCTCCTTTAATTGGAAAATGCTTCTTTAGGTTTTCTACCTTAACCAATGTTTGATTCATGCAAGGCCGCTCCTTTCCCATCTTCATACAGCCAGCAACGAACTTGCCTGCCCTCATCAAATTTCAAAAGAGACGGAGTTTCATTTATACATTGCTCCATGGCATGGGAGCAACGAGGGGCAAATTGGCACCCGATGTTGCTTGTCCCAGGTTTTGGAACATTGCCCGGTATCGAGTAAAGACGCTCTTTCTTTATCCGCATATCCGGAATCGACTGAAGTAATCCGACTGTATAAGGATGCTTAGGATTTTGAAAAATCGTTTGCACATTTCCTTCCTCTATTACCTTCCCTGCATACATGACAATTACACGTTCACACATTTGCGCCACAACGCCAAGATCATGGGTAATCATCATGATTGCCGTATCTGTTTCTTTATTTAAGTTCTTCATCAACTCCAGGATTTGTGCCTGGATGGTCACATCTAAAGCCGTTGTCGGTTCATCGGCTATAAGGAGTTTCGGCTCACAGATCATGGCCATTGCTATCATGACCCTTTGTCTCATTCCACCCGAAAGTTGATGCGGATATTCATCGATCAATTCCTTGGCACGCCCAAGCCCAACCAGCTCCAACATTTCCACAGCTCTATGACGGGCCTGCTTTTTGTTCCATTTTTTATGTATCCGAAGCGTCTCCACCAACTGCTCGCCAATAGTGAACACAGGATTCAAGCTTGTCATCGGTTCCTGAAATATCATCGCTATGTCATTCCCGCGAATCTTTCTCATTCTTGCTTCAGAGGCATTTGCGATATTCTCCCCTTTAAAGAGGATTTCTCCCTCCACCTTACCAGCAGGTGAAGAAACCAGACCCATGATGGATAAAGAAGTTACGCTTTTTCCGCATCCTGATTCTCCTACAATCCCTAAAACTTCACCAGGATTGACGTGAAAATCGATTGAATTTACGACAGGAATCACCCCATCGTCAGTACGAAAACTGGTTCGCAGCCCATTCACCTTAATAATTGGTTCACCCATCAAATCACTTCCTATATATAACTTTTTTTCCATACATTATTTGGTTTATTATTGCATCAAAATTAAAATTTTACAATATATTTTCTAAAAATTCTAATTTAACAGATTATTTTTTTATACACACACATTTTGGCATTAAAAAAAGACTGCATATTTGCAGTCTATGAAAGAGGGGAATCAGAGAACTTGATTCCAAATGAGGGTAAATCGGAGTTTCCAGCGAGGAAAAAGCTATATTTGCTTTGGGGAAGGAAGGGATGAAAATGAACTAATACTACAGTGATTTACGGAATTTTTTTCGTCATCGGAATATTTTACGCTTTGTTCAAGTGCTGAAATTCGTTGCATTAAATTTTCATTATGGTCGTATAAATACTTGTTTTGTGTTTTCAATTGAGTAAGCATCAAGTGAATCTGTACTAATTCATATTCATTATTCAAAGTTTTCACATGGGTCTTCGCCACATGACGGATCAAATCACTAATGAGTTCTTCCATCCGCTTTTTCTCATGCATTGTCTAAAAGCGAGCTTGCTCCTGCCCGGAGGCAAGCTTTATATCCTTCGCTCATTCTCGACATCAACTTAATCCTATAAACCAACATGTTCAAAATCCTTGGGTTTAATATCGTTTGGTTTCGATGCCATGAATTGAACCCTCTCAGCGACCACTTCAGTAACATATACAATTTTACCCTCTTGATTTTCGTATCTCCTTGTCTGTATTCTGCCTGTGATGCCGATTAAGGTACCTTTTTTACAGTACTGAGCAGTATTTTCAGCCGACCTTTTCCATATGATGCACTGTACAAAGTCCGCCTCATATTCACCAACATTATTACGGAAGTTCCGGTTGACTGCTAACGTTATATTGGAAACAGCCTTGCCGTCTGGTGTATATCTTAATTCGGGATCCTTCGTAAGCCTGCCGACGAGGGTAACTTGGTTAATCATTTTTTCACTCCTTCCTCTTTAATATGCTTTTATCATACTCGTTCTACCATCGATTAAAAAATGGAGGAAATGGCATTATTACACCCTTTCCCTTCTTAAAAAATCCTTTGAATTGATGCAAAATTAATTTTTTTCGATTAAAATCAAGTAATAAACGCATAGTTAACAAAATTTAATATTTTGCAAATTTTTATTCTGTCCTGCATAATTTAGACAATTGCTGGGTTTTCATTTCATTAAGGGACTATCTTTTAGTATGATATAATTACCTTTAAAAGGATTAACCGACATGAACCATTCCGGATAGAATAAAATTTACGTTTAAGAAGGGGCTTTTATCACTCTTCTGGCAAGAAACGGAGGAATTAGATGAAATCATTTAAATTAATTTCGTTGCAAATTGTTACTGAGAATTTACAATTGATTGATATTGTATTAACAGATGGACTAATAATAAATAAAGAAAACGATGCTAGAACATGGTTACTGGAAGCCTTTGTAGAAGAAAAGCATTTCAAAGAGCTTGAACCCTCACTTCCCAATAAAGACGGAGAGGTGTATATCCAGGCCGTCATTACCAAAAAGGACAATGAACCGGCATTGTTTCACACTGTTTTACGCGCCATAAGAAAAGTAGGCAACCATTATAGCCTATTATTCGTTGGTCACATCCAAAAAACGCGTAGCAAGTATGCTGAACTTCTTCTTGAAGATTTAGTCCAAAAAGGTCTCGTCGGCGATGAATTAATAAATGAGTTCAAGCAAAAAATCCGTTCAAAACCTAAATTAGCTACGAATAAATAACCTCCCCTTTATTTCCCTAATCGAATATGCACAAAAAAGACTGACTTAGACGAATAAGGATGAATAATCCTCTTCTTAACTAAACCAGTCTTTTTTCATCTGTGCTAATTACTTATTGTCGTTGTCGTTTTTGTCAATCAAGTCATTATTGTCATTGTCATTATCATTATCAAGCAAATCATTATCATTATCGTTATCATTCAAGTCGTTGTTATCATTTACACCATTTCTATCATTATCCATGATGTTGTTATTATCTTCTGGTGCGGGTTTGTTGTCATTATCATTATCATTCGTTCCACATCCAGCAAGGAACATAATAGATAATAAAGATCCCCCAATTAGTGCAAAAATTCTTGTCTTCATTTTTGGCAACCTCCTTTCCTTCTTAATCATTAGTTATTTTGCCCGAATGTGAAAATAACTTGCGTCCTATTTTTAATTTTAAAAAAGAAAATACACTTATCTCGTATTTATTGGAATTTAATCATTAAAAAATGCCGGACATAAAAAAATGTCCGGCATTCAAAGGAAAAATAAAAAGGGCCTAATTAAAAAAGCAATGCAGTGCTCTTTAATATATACACTTAAACCATTTTTAAAAATATAGTCTTATTAGTCCATTTTCTTTCTCCCGAAAAATGAATGCACTTCTTATTTGTCACCAAAGGCAAACATGATTTCGGCTTCACACGCTACTTCTCCGTCTACCGTCGCCACTGCTTTCCCTTTACCCATTGACCCTCTCATACGCACTATTTCCACTTCCAGACGCAGTTGATCACCTGGTTTTACTTGCTTTTTAAAGCGGCAATTATCAATTCCAGCAAAAAATGCAAGTCGTCCTTTATATTCTTCTTGTTTCAAAACCGCTACAGCGCCAACTTGCGCTAAAGCCTCCACAATTAAAACACCAGGCATAACTGGGTAATCCGGAAAATGACCATTAAAGAATTCTTCATTAGCTGAGACATTCTTCAAACCTACCGCTCTTTTTCCTTCATCTATTTCTATGATCCGGTCCACTAATAAGAATGGGTAACGATGCGGAATAATTTCCTTTATTTGTGTGATATCAAGCATATTTGTTCCTCCTATGATTTAAATATTTCTAACATAACGTAAACTCGCCCCTGCCATAAAGACAGAGGCGTAGTTGCCATGTAATATAAATCCGTTAACGACAGCAACTACCTCAATGGAACTATGCGTCCTTGTTCACTATATCAATAATATGAGTCCATGTGGATTTTTGGAAAACATCCATTGCATGTCCTCCCCCGATCACACTGTATCCTATAAGTGCCCCGGATAACACAGCAATGAAAATCAATCCGATAACAATGAGTAAGCGAAGCCAAATTGGCAAAAGACGGACCTTGATTCTACGATTCGGTTTCGTCTCAACTTCCTTTATCTCTTCTTCAATTTGTTGTCTCATTACACGATTTTGTTCCATATAGAATGTGAAAGCTCCTTTTTCTAAGAAAACTCGCCGACTGATTTCCCCTATATTCCAGAAAATCGGAAACTATGCAATATGATAGGCACAAACGATTCTCTTTGATATGAATTCATTATAACCGATTTGCTATAATTCCGCAGGGAGACATTTTACTTTCCAGAAAACTTAACGGATTCCATTGATTAATCCGCTCATTTGATCAGCCATCGTTACCGCCCGGGATTGAAATTGATAAGACCGCTGAACATTGATAAGATCCGTCATTTCTTTGGAAAGATCGACATTTGAGGACTCCAAAGTTCCTTGACGGATAGCTATTTGGTTGCGGGAATCCCCTGTTAATGCGGTCATGATATCGTCTTCAGTACCCAAGGCATTGATGTTTCCGGGCAGGCCAAGTAAATTTCCGCCTAGCTGATCAAGAAATTGCGGCTTCTTTACCGAGACGATGCCGAGCCTAAAACTCTTTTCACCGTATTCTTCCGTATCGACCGTCAATAAGCCATTTTCCGAAATCTTAATGTCTCTAACATTTCCGTCAATAAGTATCTGGTTACCATTTTCATCAAGCACCTGATGTCCAGCAGAGGTAACGAGCACCATTTGGTCCTGATCATTCGCATTTGGAGATAAATAAAAGGCGCCATCCCTTGTAAGCCTTGTATTGACCCCTTTACCGTCCTGAACGCTTACGGTGAAGAATTGGTCTTCACTAGTGAATGCAGCATCAAGATTACGGTCCGTTGTCTTTAAGGACCCCTGTGAAAGCACCAATTGAGACTGGCTTACCTTAGCACCTGTTCCCTGTCGAATGCCAGGTGTGGTCAACCTTCCTTTTTCCTTTGTCTCACTCGGTTGATTATTGAAACTCTGTGTCAGTAAGTCATTGAAGCTCGTTTGGGTCTTTTTGTAGGCAGTCGAGTCCACATTAGCGATATTATTACTTATTTGATCGATTTTACTTTGAAGCTGGTTCAGCGTATTTGTAGCTGTCATCATGGTACGATTCATGTATATTCCCCTTACATGTCCAAATTTCCAAAGACGGTTTTCTGCTAATGTTCAATTAAAGCCTGCCAACTTCATTGACTGCTTTATCCAAACTTTTATCATAGGCTTGAAGAACCTTCTGACTCGCTTCAAAAGAGCGGTATGCCGACATCATTTCTGTCATCGTTCTCGATTGGTCGACATTAGAGCCTTCAAGGAACCCTTGCTTAGTAGAAAAACCGACCCCTTCAGACTTGTATGCACTAGGTAAATCCCCATCATTCACAGCCTTATAAAGGCCTTCCCCATCCTTCATGAGCTGTGATGATGGATCATCTGAATAACCGATGCCAAGACGTACCGTTTGAACATTCCCTTCTAAAATAACGCCGTTTTCCGTTACGGTGAACTGATCGCTATCAAGCTGGATCCGATTATTATTTTCATTCAATACATAATGACCGGCAGGTGTAGTCAGATAACCTTGTCCGTCTAGAGTGAAACTGCCGTTGCGCGTATAACGGATGCCGCCATCACCATCCTGAACAGTAAAAAACACCGACCCTTGCAGACCGGTTTCTTCATTGAGCGGAAGGTTTTCATCGACCAAGGAAATATCTGTATTAAGCTCGGTTTCCTCCAATGTACCTTGGGTAAATAAAGGATTTGCCTCCTGTACGTATACCCCAGTACTGAGCCCCCCAACCTGGGATAATTCAGGCAAATTCAATTTATTCTCCACAGGAACCGTTTTGCCATCTATTTTGCTGATAAGCATTTCCGGAAAAGACCTTACACTCGTTTGATCTGCTTTATACCCTGTTGTATTCGCATTGGACATATTGTTTGTGAGCAATTCTGTGCGCCTTTGCTGTGTAAGCATCCCGGAAGCAGCTGTATAAAAACCTCTTAACATCCTTTTCACTCCTCATTCTACATAACTTATCCTGTTCAATTTCTCATATTTATCTTATCGGACATGAACATCAGTATCTTAAGGAAAAGGAATAGCATTAGGCAGAAGAATTTGTCTGTTTCGTAGGCTAGGTCAGATTTAAAGGAATGGTGTTAAATTCTCGACTAAAAGAAGAGGGCCTATTGCTCATCAGTACTAGAACTGCACGCACTTTCACTATGCCTCATGTTTGTCTGAACCTTAGACCCCTATCTTATGATGCAGATTTACATCCGCTTTTTAGTTGAATTTGTGCCGTGGCAATTTATCCATATTATCAAGCATGATTCCAGTTCCAATTGCTACACAATCCATCGGGTGTTCGGCAACGAGTACTGGGACCTTAAGCTCTTCAGCGAGAAGTAAATCAATCCCGTGAAGCAACGCTCCCCCGCCTGTTAAAATGACGCCGCGATCGATGATATCAGCAGAAAGTTCAGGCGGTGTCCGCTCAAGTACGCTTTTTGCAGCTTGTACAATGATTGAAACCTGCTCACGAAGAGCTTCCTCAATTTCTTCCGAATTGACCGAAATGGTTCTAGGTAATCCTGAAACCATATCCCGTCCACGAATATCGATGACTTCATTACGGGAACCTGGGAAGACTGTTGCAACCTGAATTTTAATGTTTTCCGCTGTACGTTCACCAATCAGCAGCTTATACTTCCGCTTGATATAATGTAAAATTTCATTATCGAATTTGTCACCGGCCATTTTAATAGAAGAAGATGTAACGATATCCCCCATTGAAAGGACGGCAATATCCGTTGTACCCCCGCCAATGTCTACGACCATATTGCCGCTTGGTTGAAAAATATCCATGCCGGCACCGATTGCAGCCACTTTTGGTTCTTCTTCAAGGAATACTTTCTTCCCTCCGCTTTTTTCAGCAGCTTCTTTAATCGCCTTTTGTTCGACACTTGTTATGTTGGTCGGGCAGCAGATCAAAATTCTAGGCTTTGAAAGGAAGCCTTTCACATTCAATGTATTGATAAAATGCTTAAGCATCGATTCTGTTACATCAAAATCCGCAATGACCCCGTCTTTTAATGGACGAATTGCGATGATGTTTCCTGGAGTACGGCCTACCATTTTACGAGCTTCTTCCCCGACAGCAAGAACACGGTTCGTATTCTTATCAATCGCTACTACCGAAGGCTCATTTAACACAATTCCTTTACCTTTGACATGTATAAGAACATTGGCTGTTCCAAGATCTATCCCAATATCTCTAGCAAACATTTCTTAAATCCTCCTTGAATATCCTCACATATAACCTACTTCTGTCCTAATTGTTTATTTTACCATATTGCATTGACACAAGTAAGTATGAATTATAAATAAACAGTAATACATACTATTTTTACCTATTTTGCCAATATGTAAAAATATCCGATGCCTTATGTACTATCTTCGGTCTTTCCTCACAAAAAAATTCCGGCATGGAACCGCAGTCAAGGTTAAGAAAAAAGCTGACACAATTCCATGTCCCTTTATTCATTCCCTGATTGCGGATTCGCTTCCAAATGCCGGAATGATATCACAAAGATTATTTAACGATTTCTTCTTCTTTTTCCGATCGTTTATATTTTAATTTTGTCGCTTCTCCACCTCGAAGGTGACGAATGGATTTATGATAATCCAATATATCCTTCACTTCGTTAGCCAAATCAGGATTAATTTCTGGCAGCCTCTCAGTTAAGTCTTTATGAACTGTGCTTTTGGAGACTCCGAACTCTTTTGCAATGACGCGGACTGTTTTTCTAGTTTCCACGATATACTTTCCTATCTTGATAGTTCTTTCTTTGATGTAATCGTGCACACCACTCGACCTCCCCAAATTGGATGTGAGAAGTGTGAAATGAGATTCGTATTTTTCGAATCGAATACCGCTGCCCTATAAACAATGAAAGATAGAATTATTCACCTATTAGATAATTTGTAATAAACGATTCCTCACCTCAAACACTCTCTTTGCATGGTTTATAACATCTTATTAGCTTGGTTAAGAATATATGCCTAATTGGACAGGAGGTTTGGATTTATTTCTAATTTTCATCTGTTTATTTTCCTTAAGGACTAATTATTTCCCGAGAAATTTGTCGGAAATTCAAATGTTTCAGCATGTTGGCCAATATTTCCTAGAAAGAAAAAAAGGAAGCCGTTCAAAGTGAACGGCTTCCTTTTACCAAATTTTTCAGTTGTTGTCATTCGTAACGTTCAAGGTTTTTTGTTTTGATATTATTAAAAATCTTAATCTTAATTAGATTGTTTTAACGAATCTTTTAAGGAATCGCTTTCCTCAGTTGTACCTTCATCTGGGACAGAGCCTTCCTCATCCGTGCCACTCTCTAAATCAGTGCTCTCGTCAGTTTCATCAACGGCAGGCGCTTCATCCGTGCCAGTTTCAGATTCTTCGATTGCAGGTGTTTCTTTCTTATCAGTTTTAGATTCTTCGACTGCAGGTGTTTCTTTCTTATCAGTTTTAGATTCTTCGACTGCAGGTGTTTCTTCTTTTTTAGCTGAATCATCAAGTTCGCTGCCTTCAGCTTCAGTTGCCGATTGAATGGCAGAAGCTTGTTTATCAATAAAATCATTCGGGTTTAACGCAATGTTATCTTTTCTGATTTCGAAGTGGACATGCACGCCCGCCTCTTCGTTGATTTGGCTTTTTCCAGCTGAAGCAATTGCTTGCCCTTGTTTCACTTTGTCACCGACTGCAACCTTAATGTCTTTAACAGATTGATAACGAGTAACGACACCATCTTCATGCTGTACTTCAACTAAATTTCCAAGTAACGCATCGTCTTGGACTTTCGTTACATTTCCACTTAATGAAGCTTTTACATCGAAAGACTTTCCATCTTTCAATGCAATGTCTATACCTTTGTTTTGCTCATATCTATTGTTGTAGAAAACCAACGCTTCTTCTTGTGCCTTTTCATCCGCATTCACATCATAAAACTGTTTCTTAATAACCGTTTTGTCTGCATCGGCTACAGGCATCTTGATTGTCTCAAGATTACTATTAACCTCGACAGAAGGCTCACCATAGTTTTTTCCTGTTTCAGCTGATTCCTCTTTGCCATCTTTAGCTGAATCATTAAAACTATTTTGTAATAAGAAGGCCGCGGCTAAGATTATGGCTGCACTTGCGATATAGATTGCTGATAATGCCCAACGTTGTTTTAGTATACGTCGGATTGTGGAAGTTGGTTTCTTTTCTTCCTCTCTCATATTAATCACCTCAGCAATCATTCTGAACATTTTGTTAAGATTATATACATTCAGGTAAAAAAATTTTTAGATTTATTTTGTGGAAATGAAACCGATTTTATTCGTAGAATGGTAAAATGTTTGGTATCTAATTGTTGAAGGGTGTTTATTTCATGAAAAAAACCTTTAAAATCGTGTTAACGTTATTGCCTTTTCTATATATGATTGCCATTTGGATAATGTCGAGCAACCCCGATGATATGATTCTTGATCTTCCATCATCCTCAATTGACCGATTTATCAAAGAGGCACTTCATCTAGTCGAATTTGCCCTTTTGTATATATTATTGGTTTCTGCTCTTGCTGCAAACCAAAAACTGAAACCTGGATTAAGCTTGTTGGCGGCCATAGTAGCATGCTTTTACGGAGTTATAGATGAATATCACCAATCATTCATCCCATACCGCTCAGCTACCTTAATAGATGTAATTAAAGATATCATTGGAGTAGCTGCTGTGTATTTTCATGTCCAATATCATTATTTCAAGCATGAACGTGGCTTTTTGACCATTATAGAAAAATTAAGCGCAAAAAAATGAGAGATGGGATTCCCCATCTCTCATTTTTTTGCCGTCATCGTATTCAGCCACTTACTTGAAGATTGAACTTTGACACCTTTATAATAATATTTAACGATGTCTTCATAGGTTTTCCCTTCCCTGGCCATTCCATTAGCACCGTATTGGCTCATTCCAACCCCGTGCCCAGATCCTTTTGTCGTGATGACAATCTGGTTGCCTTGACGCTCCCAGTTAAAATCGGATGATGTCAGACCCAGCTTTTCACGGATCTGTTTTCCTGTCATTTTCTTTCCCCCGATTTCCACCACACCTACGCGATTGCCTGATGTTCTTTCAATGACAGTTCCTATTGTTGTTCCTGATGGTAGACTTACACCCAGCTTGCTTTCAAAATCTGCAGTATTCACAACAACTTTATTAAAAAACTTTGGTGATTCCTCTTTATCCCATGGACTGGATACGCTTTTTAAATAGGGGAAATCCGCTTGCCAATAGTCCTCGGAATTCTCAGTGTAGCCATTGCTGGTCGAAAAAAATGTCGCAGTAATCGGTTTTCCTTCATAGGTTAGAATTTGACCCGCTGTTTCCTTTATAGCTTTGTTAATTTTCTTCATCTTCGATTTATAATCAGAGCCCCACTGTTTTTTCAGCTCATCATTATTCTTATAAACTTGATGCATGACCGTATCGCTTACATCGGCACCATCCGGCAAGCCTAATCGACTTTCGCTTAGGAGCTGATTGACAATGTAGGTTCTCGCTGTCAATGCTTGTGCCTTGAGTGCCTCTTCCTCGAATTCCGCTGGCATTTCAGCTGCCACCACACCAGTTAAATACGTTTCAATCGGCAGTTTTTCAATCTTTCTTGCAGATGTACGGTAAACGGCTACTTCAACGGAACTCATTTCATTTGCACTTACCTCTTTACCTTCATTCTTCACTTTCTTTTCTAATTGTTCGGCTAACTCCCCACTTGTCTTATCATTTGAAAATGGAAGCACAAGCACTGCTGGAATCATGATAATTACGAATGCTACTGCTATGAATAGTACAATCATCGGTTTGATTGCTTTCAAATTCCTGAGCCTCCCTACACTTGTTTTCTCTGCCGTATAATCGTAAACAGCAGGTATCTTTACATAACAAATGTATGTCGAAGGACAAGCTTTTATGAGTAGAAAAACGACAACTATTTAGCTGGAGGCCATGAATGCCTGATACAAAACAAAAAAACCATTCACGTTTCAATAACTCGAACGTGAATGGTTTTATATGCTATCTTATGCGTTTAAATCGGCAATTTTTTTTGTTTCTGCAGGTACATCTTCGTTAATACGTTCCACGTTGGCACCTAGAGAAGCCAATTTACCATGGAAATTCACGTATCCTCTGTCAAGATGCTTTAACTCTGTAACACGAGTAATGCCATCTGCAACCAATCCAGTCAGGATGAGCGCTGCCGCGGCACGTAAATCTGTTGCAGCTACTTCAGCACCTTGTATGTTAGTTGGTCCATTAACGATAACAGAACGACCTTCTATTTTAATATTGGCATTCATGCGACGGAATTCCTCAACATGCATAAAACGGTTTTCGAAAACGGTCTCCGTAATCATACTTGTTCCTTCAGCACGCAATAATAATGCCATCATTTGCGATTGCATATCAGTCGGGAAACCAGGATGCGGCATTGTTTTGATATCAATGGCCTTCAAGGTTTTTGGACCGATAACGCGTAACCCATCTTCTTCTTCAAGAATTTCAACGCCCATTTCTTCCATTTTAGCAATAAGGGAAGTAAGGTGTTCAGGTACAGCGCCTTGAACAAGAACATTGCCGCCAGTAAGAGCAGCAGCCGTCATAAATGTACCGGCTTCGATACGGTCAGGTATAATCGCATGTTCAGTGCCATATAATTTATCGACACCCTCGATTCTCATCGTACCAGTACCAGCACCTCTGACTTTGGCACCCATTTTATTAAGGAAATTCGCAAGATCTACAATTTCAGGCTCTTTGGCCACATTTTCAAGAATAGTAATACCTTCAGCAAGTGTTGCTGCCATCATGATGTTTTCAGTGGCACCCACACTTGGGAAGTCAAGATACACTCTTGCACCCTTAAGTCTGCCTTCTACTTCGGCATCAATGAAACCATTGCCGACCTTCACTTTTGCTCCCATCGCTTCAAAGCCCTTTAAATGCTGGTCGATAGGACGTGATCCGATGGCACAGCCACCAGGAAGAGCAACGCGGGCCCGGCCATTCCTTGCTAGTAATGAGCCCATCACTAAAACGGAAGCTCTCATTTTACGTACATATTCAAATGGTGCTTCTTCTAATAACTCTCTTGATGCATCTACAGTTACTTGATTGTCATGAAAGGCAACATCTGCATTTAAGTTGCGCAATACTTCATTGATTGTATATACATCGGAGAGCGTAGGAACATCTTTAATGATACTTTTCCCATCACTTGCTAATAATGTTGCAGCGATAACTGGCAAAACGGCGTTTTTAGCACCTTCTACTTTAACTGTCCCGCTAAGCCTATTTCCGCCGCGGACGATGATTTTTTCCAAAAGTATTCCCCTCCGCGTCCATTTTCTCTATATTAATATTCAAACGTTATGATTGGTGTGCCAACTACAAAGTTCGTTCGGTCACCCAATCCTTCTGTCCGTAGCCCAAACTGCAAATTTAATTTTTCTTTTGTCAAAGGTTGTTTAAACAATGTTGAATGTGCAGATATAGATGTAAAGTTTGTTTCATGCACACTCTCAATTTCCCTTGCTTGGAACATATCTAACAGATCTTCAGTTTTAGAGTTTAAAACCGAATCCATATTATCATTGATAGACCCTTTTATACAAGAAAAAATTGAAGGAGTTCCTATAAAAAGTTCATTCACCCTGTTATGGAACATAGTTGTAAAAAATGCCGAATTAGCTTTTTTCCACTCTTTTCCCTTCACTTCGTAAATGACATAGGTAACTTTATCAAATTTCTCTTCCGTTGTCATTATTTTGATAGACTCGGTTAGACCTGAATCGACATTGTAAGTTAACGCCTCTGCCTTCCAGCCGGAAGCATCATCTTTCCGGTGCCATTGAAATTGAGGGTATTTTCGTTTTAAAGCCGTAACTTTTCTTTCAAACTCTTGTTTAGTTGTAATCTCTTTATTTATTTCTCTAGCGAGCACAGACCAATCCCCTATGTCCAAATCCTTATCCTTTTGTAACAGTCCCACCAATTTAACTATATCTGGTTTACTTTCTGCCACAATCGTACTATTCCCAATTAAAATCACCATCAAACCAAGAAATACTATGTATGTTAACACTTTTTTGTTTAAATTATACATGTTAAATCCCTCCCCTTTTATCATTCTTTCCATAAGGAGAGAGATCATACTTCGAGTTTTCCGACAATTGGTGACACCTTCCACCTGACAAATGGCAGGAGAAGCATGGCGAATACAAGAGTAGAATCATATTTTGCTATAAGAAGATCCTTACAGCTTATCAGTCATTACTAAACATATACGGGAGTTGGTTTGCAAACCCCAGGTAGTCAAGGAAGAAATTACTCACAACTGAACCGATGGCAACCGTTAATAAAATATATAAAACCCTGGCCTTGATGACCGAATTGGATCTTAAGATTTTATCAAAGTGTAATGCCTGTAAAGCCCACCAGGTAACTGCAATGAAAAACAAGTGTGCAATTATTCCTGTTAAAGCCTGCTGTCCCATTGCTGAAAACATGTACATACCTCCTAAAAGACACCCGTCTTCTATTCTAACACAAAACCCCTTCGTATTTGGAATATAAAAGGAAAAATCGCAAAATTTCTTTTTAAAACTGTAAATAGAGGCTTGATCCAATGGAGCAAGCCTCTGATACAGGCATTATATCATTTACTCGAAATAAAGTCTGTAAATTCACCAAATTGATCATGAAGAAAATCTAAGGCAATATTTGGCGCCACCCCGAAAAGTATGGTGCCTATTACGCAAATGATCAACACGGTGGATAGACCCGAACGAATTTTAATGGCATTCCCTGAATGAATGGGTCGGAAAAAGACTTGAACCAATAATCCGAAATAATACACATAGGACACAACGGTACCGGCAATCATGATTCCCGCAAGGACAAAATGTCCAGGTTCCGTAATGAATGTTCCAAGGAATATATTGAGTTTGCCAATGAATCCTGTCGTCCCGGGAATTCCTGCAAGCGATAGGATAAATACAGTAAATCCTATGGCAAGAAACGGTGATTTCCTCCCAAGTCCTGCAAGAATGCTAATGTCTTCTGATCCACTTTGACTGGAGAGCAGCTGAATGACTGCAAATGCACCGATATTCATTAATACATAAGCCATTAGGTAAAACCAGACTGTATCGATCAGGAAATATCCCCCGCCCAATGTAGCCACGGCTACAAGGAGGTAACCCGCATGGGCGATGCTTGAATAGGCGAACAATCGTTTTAGATTTTGCTGCCTTAACGCAATCACATTTCCAATGATGATTGTCAGACCTGCCAATGAAGCTATATAGATATTATTTTTTTCCAAAAAGTCGAGCGCTCCAAAGGTATCGCCGGAAGCTGTTAGGAACAACGAAAGAAAAATGCGCAGGATGATAACGAAACCTGCTATTTTCGAAATTACACTTAAGAAAGCTACAACTGGTGTCGGTGCCCCCTCATATACATCAGGTGCCCACATATGAAATGGGGCAGCAGCTATCTTGAAGGATAAACCGACAAATACCATGAAGAAAGCGAGGCCAATAATGTATTGCAGCTGACCATCCGTCATCGCAGCCATCGTCCGGCTCATCTCGCCTAGATTGACAGAACCAGTCACTCCATATAAATAGCTCATCCCGAATAAAGTGATCGCCGTGGAAATACCTCCGTTTATCACATACTTCATGGACGCTTCGTTAGACTTCCGATCATGTTTACGTATTCCGACTAATATATAAGATGAAAGTGAAAGAAGTTCCAATCCAACGAACAGTGTTATCAAATCCCCGCTTGAGGACATGACCATCGCTCCAAGCAAAGCGGTCAGGAACAGATAATAAAATTCCCCCCGATGCTCTCGCAGCCCCTCTTGCGGTTCATAGCCTTCAGCCAGAAGAATGATTAGGCCCGCCCCAAATAATAAGAGTAGCTTAAATGCTTTTGCAAAAGAATCTAAACGAAACGTATCGGATAAGATGCTGACTGTCTCAAAGGATAGTAAGCTAATCAGTGACAAACATGCCAAAATGATTCCGGTTAGTGCGAGCCATGCCAGTTTTCTCCGATTAAAGTGCTTCGGCCAGAATAAATCCAATATCGACAGGAACATGGCCGTTCCAAGGATGATGAATTCCGGCATCATCGCTCCCCAATCATAAGAAAGCATCGTTTTCCACTCCATCCTTCATCGCCCCCCTAGAGCTAGCATCATGGCTTCAATCGTTCCTTGAAGAGGCCCGCCTAACAAATTTGGGTATACCCCAACGGATATTATCAAACCGAGAAGAACCAATGCTGGTACAAGCTCCCAGCCTTTAAGATCCCGTTTCTCTTTCTCTACCAAGCTATCATTTTTCCCGAACGTCATCAACATGACCGCCCTCAGTATATAGACAGCGGTTAATACCAGCCCGATCACCCCAATTGCTGCAAGCAATGGCTGACTCTTGAACAAACCAAGAAATACCATAAATTCACTGATGAAGCCCGACATGCCAGGTAAACCGAGTGAGGCCATCCCGCATGCTAACATGAAACCTGAAAAAATCGGCATCGACTTGGCCAATCCCCCAAGCTTAGGAAGCATGGTGGTTCCCGTCCGCTCATACAACACAGCCACCAAGAAAAACAACAAAGCAGCAATAAGACCATGTGAGATGACTTGAAAAATTGCTCCCTGAATGCCCGCTTCATTCAAGGCTCCTAGCCCCATCATGACGATTCCCATATGTGAGATTGATGAGTATGCTAAAACAAGTTTGAAATCCGTTTGTACCAATGCTAAAAATGCACCATATAAAAAACTGAGGATCCCAAATAGGACAACGGTAAAGGCCAAGCCTTTATATTGTTCAGGAAATATCCCCATTCCAAACCGGATGATTCCATATGCCCCTATTTTCAATAGTACACCTGCATGAATCATGACTATGGATGGAGGTGCTTCTGCATGGACCCGCACCATCCAGCTGTGAAAGGGAAATACGGGCAGCTTTATCGCAAATGCAACGAGAAAGGCCAGACATAAACCAAACTTCATCGAACCGGATATAGGTGCAAAAAGCGAAACACCGCCCATTGTCATAATCTGTGTCAAAGCCGCAATATTGGTCGTACCTGTCCTGGCAAACAAAATCAAAATAACCACCAATAAAACCGCCGAACCAACGCCATTATAAATCAGAAAACTATAAGACGCTTTCTCCCTTTCCAGAAAGCCCCATCTACCAATTAAAAAGAAAGCTGGAATCAGCGTCATTTCAAAAAATATGAAAAAAAGGATCAAATTTTCTGCCGTGAAGACACCAAGCATCCCAATCTCCAAGATTAAAAATAACAAATAATAACCTTTCCATCCTTGTTTTATATAAATGGAGGCGATTGCAGCTAGTGAAGAAATGATTGTCGTCAGTAATATGAAGATGAGACTTAATCCATCCAGACCGAACTCAAAGTCAACTGTGAAGAGTTTGGGATCATACATCTCCAAATTCCCAAATCTAATCCAATTCAACTTAATGTCAAAGAAGGACAGGTCCATACCCGAATAATATTGGCTGCATAGAAAGAACGATAGGAAAAGGGGAGGCAGTGTTCCAAAAAAGCCAAATTGTTTAATCGTCCTTTCCTCTTTTTTCGGCATAAGAGCAACCATCAAAATGCCCAGCAGTGGTGAGAACACTAAAAGCGAGAGCAAATAGACATTCATCTTAGATACCCCCCAGTTACTGCAAAAATTACCAACAGTACCGCAAGTCCCAGAAAGGCAATCATGCCATATTGCTGTACCTGTCCCGTTTGCAGTTTAGACCCTATTTTTCCCAATCCCTCTATTGAACTTGTAACAGTGGATACCAAGCCACCGACAATGAACCTTTCGATGTAAGATAGGAATATACTGAATCCTTTGATTGCATAGCCTACAGTGAAATAATAAATCTCATCAATATAATACTTATTTTCCAAAATTCTATATAACTGGGAGTTTTCTTTAATAAGCCATCCCCGATGTAACCCCTTTTTAGCGTAAATCGTATAAGCAAGGAATATCCCGGCCAGCGATACAAGAACGGACATGAACATTATCCAAACAGGTCCCTCACTATGGCTGGCGCCTAGAAGATTTTCATTTCCCTCCACAAGCCACTCTCCCAGGAAGGTTCCAAACCAAGGTGTTTGGATATATCCACTGATTACAGCAAGCAATCCCAATACGAACATGGGAAGTAGCATGACGGAAGGTGATTCCTTGACCTGTTTTAATTGACTGCGTGAATCTCCAGCAAACATCATGAAAAACAGCCGGAACATATAAAACGCAGTTAAAAAGGAGGTAATAACCGCTAGTCCGAACAACATATAATTTCCATTCTCCCAGGCTGCCATTAGAATTTCATCTTTACTGAAAAAACCCGAGAGCAAGGGGAATCCTGATATCGCCAAAGTGCCAGTCAAGAACAGCGGCCCCGTCCAATTCAATTTACCCCATAATCCGCCCATCTTTTCTATATCCTGTGTATGTATAGCATGAATAACACTGCCTGCTGCCAAAAACAGCAATGCTTTAAAAAAGGCATGGGTCATTAAATGAAACACCCCCGCCACATATCCAGCAGTACCCAAAGCAAGCATCATAAAACCAAGCTGAGAGATTGTCGAATAGGCCAATACGCGCTTAACATCCTTTTGCACGATAGCAATGCTTGCGGCAAAGATGGCTGTAAATCCACCTGTTATTGCTACGACCTGCATTGCAGCAAAACTAGCCAGGAATAACGGAAACATGGTAGCCACCAGATAAACCCCTGCAGCGACCATAGTTGCTGCGTGAATCAATGCGGAAACCGGAGTCGGTCCCTCCATTGCATCCGGAAGCCATGTGTGCAGTGGAAATTGTCCAGACTTCCCAACCGCACCGATAAAAATCAGAACAGCAATCAATGTCAACCTTCCAACTGAAATCTCACCAGCTTGAACGGCTTGAAAGATCTCCCCATATTCAAAGCTGCCTGTTTCCCAGAATAGTAGAATAATACCGATTAAGAGCCCTACATCCCCAATCCTTGTCATGATGAATGCCTTCTTTGCTGCATTCTTAGCTTCCTCTTTATAAAAGTAAAACCCAATAAGCAGGAAAGACCCCACCCCGACCAATTCCCAAAAGAAATACAGTTGTAATAAATTGGGTGCCATGACAAGCCCAAGCATGGCAAAGGTGAAGAAGCCCAGATAAGCATAAAAAATGGAGAATCGCACTTCATCCTTCATATACCCCTTCGAATATATCTGGACAAGCAGGCTGACAAGGGAAACGATCACAAGCATCAATGCATTAAGCTGATTGATTTCAAATCCCGCTGTAAGTTGCGTCCTTCCGAAGGAAAGCCAATCTATCGATATTTTATAAGTAGGTTCTCTAAACCGTTCTATCAAGGCAAGCAACGATAAAACAAACGAAGCCAATGTACATATTATTCCTATATAAGCCCCTCGTTCCCTCAACCGCTCACCTGATAGAAGCAGAACCAGAAACGTGACGAGTGGAAAGATCGGTATGAGCCAAGCGTTCTCCATCATCGTATCAAATCCCCTTCTTCATTTATATAAACCTTCAATGCTTCATGATATCCATTTCATCAACATTGACCGTCTTCCGATTGCGATAAAGAGACATTAAAATAGCGAGCCCTACAGCTGCCTCAGCCGCTGCGATTGTAATCGTGAATAATGAAAACACTTGACCCGTAATGGATGGCGTTACCCCGAATTTACTGAAGGCAATTAAATTAATATTCGCAGCGTTCAGCATCAGTTCGATTGAAATCAATACAATGACCGCATTTCTCTTCGTCAAAGCGCCATATAGCCCTATGCAAAATAAAACGAGTGCCAATACAAGATAGGCCGACAAGGGAACTCCCGTCATGATTGATCTTCCTCCTCATCATCCTTTTTAGCCAATACGATGGCGCCGACTAAAGCAACAAGCAGGAGTACCGACATTACTTCAAATGGAATCACATATTTTGAAAATAGTTCGATTCCTATTTGTTTTGTATTTTCCTCATGCAAGGCGGTTGGCTGTACAGGTATATCCAGATTATAAATCCCCAGATAAACCGCCACGGCGAATCCACCAATCGCTGCCAGCAAGGATAATTTCCCCCAGCCCCCTTTAGCGGGTTCATCACTTTCTTGATGTTTCGTGAGCATAATTCCAAATAACATCACAATCGTAATTGCCCCTGAATAAATAAGGATTTGGACAATGGCGACAAACTCAGCCGAAAGTACCATATAAATGCCCGCAATACTCAAGAAAGTAAAAACGAGTGCAATTACCATGTGCACCACTTTAGTTAAGGTAATTAACAGTACCCCGCCTAAAATGGCGACGAGTGCCAAACCAAAAAAGGCAATTAATTCACCGGACAAACTCATACTTTATTCACCTTCCGGATATTCTCATCATTTTCATCCAGCCACTCCAGATTTTTAAATAAGTGATCACGGCTATACTCCGCCAGCTCAAATTGATTCGTCATCACGATTGCTTCTGTAGGGCAGACCTCCGTACATAAATCACACAAAATGCAAATCTCGAAATTAATGTCATACGTATCAATGATTTTACCTTTTTTTGACGGATCCGGATGTTTTTTACCAGTTAATTGAATACAATCGGTTGGACAAATCGTCACACATTGATTACAAACAATACACTTTTCAGGATAAAATTTTTGGATTCCTCGGAATCGGTCAGGGAGCGGCAGCGGCTCATTCGGGTAGTCATAGGTCACTTTTTTCCTCGTCAAGTTCTTTAATGTATAGGTCAAACCTTTTGCTAAACCAAGCATATAAATCCCTCGCTTTCTGACCAGCTCAAGTTTTTAAAAAAGGTTAATTAATTCTTTTATAATTGCCGTCAAAAATATATTTGCTAATGCAACCGGAAGCAGCACTTTCCATCCGAATTCCATCAATTGATCTGCCCTTATACGAGGAAAAGTTACACGGATCCAGACCAATACATAGAAAACAGCACTAAACTTCAGACCGAACCAGATGGCCGCCGGAATAAAATCCAAAAACGGAATAGAATTCCATCCCCCTAAAAATAATACAGTGGTTAGCGTAGCCATTGCAAACATATACACATATTCGGATAACATAAAGAAGGCCCAGCGAAATCCAGAGTATTCAACATGATAGCCTGCAACAAGCTCGGACTCCGCTTCTGGAAGGTCAAAAGGAACCCTGTTCAACTCGGCAACCGATGCAATAAAAAACACGATAAACGCAATCGGCTGAAGAAAAATGAACCAAACCTTCTCCTGGGCTGCGACTATTTCATTCAAGTTTAAACTACCTGTTAAGAGGACTATTCCCACTAACGACATCACCAACGGAATCTCATAAGATATCATTTGAGCGGCTGCCCTCATTCCGCCAATCAAAGAATATTTATTATTGGATGCCCAACCCGCAGTGACGATGCCGATTGTCGATATGCCGGAAATGGCCATATAATAAAGCAGCCCGACACCTATATCAGCAAATTGGAAGGCATCGGTGAACGGCAAGGTGGCCAGGACCATGAAAGCCGGAGCAAAAGCTATCACTGGAGCTAATATATATAGCGGCTTATCGGCTTTTTTTGGTATAGTATCTTCCTTGATCAGAAGTTTCAAAACATCTGCAACGGTCTGCAAGAGACCCCATTTACCCCCAATTTGGTTGGGGCCGACACGCAGCTGCATGAACCCCATGATTTTCCGCTCTGATAGGATTCCATATGTTACAAACCCTAATACAACGAATAACAGCAGGACTGCCAAACCAAAAAATATGCCAAAATTCAGTAGGCTTGGAGCGGAGTGGAGCAAATCCTTGATCATTTATCCATCCACCTCCCCTAAAACGATATCGATAGCCCCTAATATCGTTATCAAGTTCGCCATATTTTCCCCTTCCAATAATTTCGGAAGAATTTGCAGATTATAAAATGAAGGTCTTCGAAATTTCAAACGATATGGCTCCTTTTTGCCTTCACTCGCGATATAACAGCCGATCTCCCCTCTTGGTGATTCAATTCGGACAAACGCTTCACCCTTAGGAACCTTTATTATTTTCGGGACCTTAGCAAGGACCGGCCCTTCTGGAAATTGCTCAACCGCCTGCTCAATGATTTTCAGTGATTCTTCGATTTCTTCCATTCTACAGTGATAGCGTGAAAAGGCATCACCCTCTTCCCGTGTAGGAACATCAAAGGTGAACCTGTCGTAAATGGAATATGGTTCATTCTTTCGCAAATCCCATTTCACACCCGTACACCTTAAGTTAGCACCGCTAAGCGAATACTGCAGCGCTTCTTCTTTTGTATAGATGCCCACCCCTTTAACTCGATTCACAAAGATTTCATTCCCTGTTACAAGCTCATGGTAACCGATAAGCTGCTCCCTCATATAAGGTACAAACTCGGCCACCTTCACAATCCAGTCTTCAGGAGCATCCCATTTCACACCTCCAACACGCATATAATTGAATGTGAGGCGTGCCCCTGACAATTCAGTCAATAAGTTAACAATCATTTCACGTTCTCGAAAAGCGTATAAGAAAGGACTCGTTGCACCTATATCAAGCAGGTATGTACCCCACCAGACAAGGTGGCTTGCAACTCTTCCCAATTCCATTGCGATAACACGCAAATATTCTGCCCTTTCGGGGATATCCACTCCCATCATTGTTTCAACAGCATGGCAAAGCACATAATTATTTGTCATTGCGGCTAGATAATCGAGTCGGTCGGTATATGGAATTATTTGTGTATATTGCAGATTTTCCGCTAGTTTCTCCGTACCCCGATGCAGATACCCAATGACAGGGGTTGCCTCTTTTATTATTTCACCGTCAATCTTGATGACAAGCCTAAAAACACCATGTGTACTCGGATGCTGCGGCCCGACATTGAGAAGCATTTCTTCCGTCCTTAACATTGGGCTTACACCTCCACATCATAAGGCTGATAATCTTTTCTAAGGGGATACCCTTTCCAATCATCACCAAGTAAAATCCGCTTTAAATCAGGGTGTTCCTGAAAATTAATACCTAATAAATCATACGCCTCACATTCCGGCCAATTTGCTCCTGACCATAATGGAGCCAATGATGGAATAATGGGAGAATCCCTATCCAACTTCACCTTTAAGGCAACTGATTGGTCCATATTGAATGAATGTAAATGCACATAGATTTCCATATGGGATTCAAAATCCGTACCATGAAGTTCCGATAAATACGAAAAGTTAAACTGCTCATCATTTCGCAGAAATTTTGCTATTGAGAAATATGTATCCGGATTAGCCACTAAAGTGGGTACATCTTTTGATAGTCTATTAATATAGTGGTCTATTAATGCCTCTTGTCCTACATGCCTTTCAATTGCATGAACAATTCGATCAAGTTTGGCCTGATTTGGGGAAGGTTCGTCTGGGGTGTTATCTTCCGTGCTTTCCTTTACAGTGGTCCTGGTCTTCGCAGCCGCAGCGGCTTTCGCTTTGGCAGCTGCAATAGCCTTTGCCTTCGAGTTTTCAAAATCATCATCATTATCCCTTGATTCCTTTTTCCGAGCCAATGCTGCAGCCTTCGCCTTGGCCGCTGCCGCCGCCTTTTGCTTCGTTATATCCGTTTCGCCTTCAGGATTTTCCGCACTTTCAGCTTTCGCCTTTTTCCGAGCCGCTGCTGCAGCCTTTGCCTTGGCCGCTGCCGCTGCCTTTTGCTTCGCTATATCCGTTTCGCCTTCAGGATTTTCTGCCGCTTCCTCTTTCGCCTGTTTTCGGGCCAACGCTGCAGCCTTTGCCTTGGCTCCTGCCGCTGCCTTTTGCTTCGCTATATCCGTTTCACCTTCAGGGTTTTCTGCACTTTCAGCTTTCGCCTTTTTCCGAGCCAACGCTGCAGCCTTCGCCTTGGCCGCTGCCGCCGCCTTTTGTTTCACTAAGTCTTCCTTCTCACTCATCTATATCACCCGCTTTCCGGTTTTGGCTTCGTAACGGATTTTTTCTTTTAATTTATTGATTCCATAAATAAGTGCAGCTGGGTTTGGGGGACACCCCGGTATATATACATCAACAGGTACAATTTGATCTACTCCTTTGACCACAGAGTATGAGTGCACATAAGGCCCTCCCGCAGTTGCACAGGATCCCATTGCAATGACCCATTTCGGTTCTGGCATTTGGTCGTATAATCTACTTATTATTGGAGCCATTTTTTTCGTTACCGTTCCTGAGACAATCATGACATCCGATTGTCTGGGTGATGTCCGAAAAAATGAACCAAAACGGTCCAAATCATAATGAGAGGAACCTACACCCATCATTTCAATTGCACAGCAAGCTAAACCAAAAGTCATTGGCCAAAGTGAGTTACTTCTAGCCCATCCCTTTATTTGTTCAAGTGTGGATAAAAAAATACTATGACGCATTTCTTCCATTTCTTTAATGGTAAGTTCGTCTAACTTCAATTCCACTTTAACACCTTCTTTTTCCAAGCGTAGATTAGCCCTAGCATAAGGACAAGGACAAAAAATAGCATTTCAATCAGTGCAAACAGCCCGAGTTCATCGTAGGCAACCGCCCATGGATAGAGAAAAACCGTTTCTACGTCAAATATGACGAACATCAATCCGAATAGATAATACCTTACATTGAATTGAACCCTTGAATCCTGAAAAGGCTCGATTCCACTTTCATAAGTCGTATACTTCATAGCTGTGGGTTTATAAGGTCTTAGCAGTCTACCAAGAAATAATGCGATTACAGGTAATAGAATCCCAAGACAAAGAAAAATAAATACAATTAAATAATTATTTTGGTAAATATGCAGCTGTCCCATGTTCATCTCCCTTTATGGATAAATCATGTTAAATGCGCATTAAAAATTTGCTTGTCTTCTTTTTTATTGGATACCGTTTTTAAATATTATGCAGGGTAACATTCTTTTAGAAGCAAAGTGACAAGGAGGGGTATGATGCAATCATTGTAAGCGTATACATTATATCATCAAGACAATCGGATGTCGACGAGTGTGAGGATTAATATGGTAAATACTATACCTCATAATCCGATTTTTTTGACGAATGTTCTACAGTTTTATCCTAATTACGACGTTCAATGACAAAAATCCTCAAAACCATTTTGGTAAATAAAAAAACACCTGATTTTACCACGAATGGTTCGATCAGGTGTTTTCATCATTTAAAGTTATCGCATTTCTGCAATTTGGATCCGGTTAATGGCACGTTTAAGCGCTAAATCAGCTCTTTTTGTATCATTTGATCCATCATTGTTCTGCAATCTTTGTTCCGCACGTGCTTTTGCTGCTTGAGCGCGTGCAAGATCGATAGTTTCAGCTCTTTCAGCAGATTGAGCTAAAATGGTTACCACATCAGGGCGAACTTCTAAGAAGCCACCGTTTACAGCTACATAGTCTGTGTTGCTTCCATTTTTAAGACGGACAGCACCGATGGTAAGAGGGGCTACAGTTGGAACGTGTCCAGCCATAATTCCCAGCTCACCGCTTTTAGCTTTAGTGCTTACCATTTCAACTTCTGCATCATATACTGGGCCATCGGGAGTAACAACATTGACTTTAATGGTCTTCATTTCATTCCCTCCTAGGTCCCTTTAATTAAGCCATTTCTTTTGCTTTAGCAATAACTTCTTCGATGCGGCCAACTAGACGGAAAGCATCTTCAGGAAGTTCGTCATATTTTCCAGCTAGGATATCTTTGAATCCTTGGACTGTTTCTTTAACTGGTACATAAGAACCTTTTTGACCAGTAAATTGTTCAGCCACGTGGAAGTTTTGTGACAAGAAGTTTTGAATTCTACGAGCACGGGCCACGATTACTTTTTCGTCTTCGCTTAACTCGTCCATACCCAAGATCGCAATAATATCTTGAAGTTCTTTATACTTCTGTAAAGTTGATTGAACTTGACGAGCCACTTTATAGTGTTCAGCTCCAACGACTTCTGGGCTAAGAGCACGGGAAGAAGACGCCAATGGATCAACTGCTGGGTAGATCCCCATTTCAGAAAGTTTACGCTCAAGGTTAGTTGTTGCATCTAAGTGAGCGAAAGTTGTAGCTGGAGCCGGATCCGTATAGTCATCGGCAGGTACATAGATCGCTTGAATAGATGTAACAGAACCTTTATTAGTTGATGTGATACGTTCTTGTAATTGACCCATTTCTGTAGCAAGGGTTGGTTGGTAACCTACCGCTGAAGGCATACGGCCTAGAAGGGCAGAAACCTCTGAACCTGCTTGAGTGAAACGGAAGATGTTATCGATGAAGAAAAGAACGTCTTGTCCTTGTTCGTCACGGAAATATTCAGCCATTGTCAAACCACTTAGGGCTACACGCATACGTGCACCTGGCGGCTCGTTCATTTGTCCGAATACCATCGCTGTTTTCTTAATAACACCAGAATCAGTCATCTCGTAGAATAGGTCATTACCTTCACGAGTACGCTCACCTACACCAGCGAATACTGAGATACCGCCGTGCTCTTGTGCGATGTTATTAATAAGTTCTTGGATAAGTACAGTTTTACCAACACCGGCACCACCGAAGAGACCGATTTTACCACCTTTAATGTAAGGTGCAAGTAAATCTACTACTTTAATACCCGTTTCAAGAATTTCAACTGTTGTTGATAAGTTCTCAAAAGTTGGTGCTTGTCTGTGAATTGGATCACGACGTACTTCTGCTGTAAGTGGTTCAAATAGGTCAATGTTTTCCCCTAATACGTTGAAAACGCGACCTAGAGTTACTTCACCTACAGGAACGGAAATTGGAGATCCTGTATCAACAGTCTCTGCACCACGAGTTAAACCATCCGTGGAAGACATTGCTACAGTACGAACTGTATTATCACCTAGTTGAAGGGCTACTTCAAGAGTTAGTCCTGTACCAGACGCTGTATTTTCGATTCTTAACGCGTTATAGATCTTAGGAAGTTGCCCGTCTTCGAATTTCACGTCAACAACCGGACCCATAACTTGAGTAACGCGTCCTATATTCATCGTTTTCCCTCCTAACGTTGCTTATAACGACTATCAAGTTTATGGAACGGCCAAGCTTCGTCCGGGCCGACCGTCCCTTTAAAGATTTTATTCTAAAGCTGCTGCACCGCCGACAATCTCTGTAATTTCTTGAGTAATTGCTGCCTGACGTGCACGGTTATATTGTAATGAAAGTGAGTCAATCAATTCTTTTGCATTATCGGTTGCACTTTTCATTGCAGTCATACGTGCAGAGTGCTCACTTGCTTTACCATCTAACAAAGCACCATAAATTAAACTTTCTGCATACTGAGGTAGTAATACCTCAAGAATTTCTTCTGCATTCGGTTCAAATTCATAAGAAGTCAATGTTGCATTGGAAGTATTAAAGTCAGCTAACGGAAGGACTTGCTTTTCCGTCACATCCTGCTGGATTGGGCTGACATAATGGTTATAGTACATATAAAGCTCATCACACAGTTCGTTTAGATACAAATTCACTGTTGATTTAGCAAGGGAGCTAATGTCAGCGAAAGACGGCTGATCAGGAACACCAATTACTTCAAGCTCTACGTGCATATTACGGCTGACAAAGAAATCACGGCCAACCCTTCCGATTGCGATAATGACGAACTCATCATTGGATTTATGGCGTTCAAGAATAGTTTTATGAACGTGGCGAAGGATACTACTGTTGTAGGCTCCTGCCAATCCGCGGTCCGATGTGATTACCAGGTAACCGGTTTTCTTTACTGGACGCGAGATAAGCATTGGATGAGATGCATCCGTGCTTCCGTTCGCAATACTTGATACTACTTCTTGAATTTTTTCCATATAAGGAACATATGCTTTAGCATTCGCTTCTGCACGGTTCATTTTAGAAGCAGATACCATCTGCATCGCTTTTGTAATTTGACTCGTCTTTTTCGTTGAAGTAATCCGAGACTTAATATCGCGTAAAGAGGCCATTCATTCTCACCACCCTTTATAAATTAGTTAGACCTTATTATTCAGAAATAACGAAGTTCTTTTTGAACTCGTTAATTGCAGCAACGATAGCAGCGTCTTCAGGAAGACCTTTAGTTGTGCGAATGTGATCTAATAATTCTGGATGAGAACGATCTAGGAACACATAGTATTCTTCTTCAAAACGAAGGATATCCGATACTGGAATATCATCTAAATGACCTTTAGTTAATGCATAGAAAATCATGACTTGTTTTTCAACTTTAATTGGTTTGTTTAGATCTTGCTTAAGAACTTCAACTGTACGAGCACCACGGTTAAGTTTTGCTTGTGTAGCAGCATCAAGATCAGAACCGAATTGAGAGAATGCTTCCAATTCACGATAAGAAGCTAAGTCTAGACGTAATGTACCAGCAACTTTTTTCATCGCTTTAATTTGTGCAGATCCACCAACACGGGATACGGAAAGACCAGCGTTAATCGCAGGACGTACACCTGAGAAGAACAAATCAGATTGTAAGAAGATTTGTCCATCAGTGATGGAAATAACGTTTGTTGGAATGTAAGCAGAGATATCGCCTGCTTGTGTTTCAACAAATGGAAGTGCAGTGATTGAACCGGCACCTAAAGTGTCATTCAATTTCGCTGCACGCTCAAGTAAGCGGGAGTGCAAGTAGAATACATCCCCTGGGAATGCTTCACGACCTGGAGGACGACGAAGCAGCAAGGAAAGTTCACGGTATGCTGATGCTTGTTTAGAAAGATCATCATAAACCACTAAAACATGCTTGCCAGCGAACATAAACTCTTCACCCATAGTCACACCAGCATATGGAGCTAGGTATAAAAGTGGTGCTGGTTGAGAAGCTGATGCAGATACAACGATTGTATAATCTAATGCACCATTTTTACGTAGTGTTTCAACTGTTCCACGAACTGTTGATTCTTTTTGTCCAATAGCAACATAAATACAGATCATGTTTTGGTCAGCTTGGTTAAGGATTGTATCGATCGCAACTGATGTTTTACCAGTTTGACGGTCACCAATGATTAACTCACGTTGTCCACGTCCGATTGGTACTAGAGCATCGATAGCTTTAATCCCTGTTTGTAATGGTTCATGAACAGATTTACGGTCCATAACACCTGTAGCAGGGCTTTCGATTGGACGAGTTTTTGTTGTAGCGATTGGGCCAAGACCATCTAATGGCTGTCCAAGCGGATTCACAACACGTCCGATTAATTCTTCTCCAACTGGCACTTCCATGATACGGCCAGTACGGCGTACTTCACTGCCTTCTTGAATGTCTCTGAAAGGTCCAAGAATAACAACACCTACGTTATTTTGCTCAAGGTTTTGTGCTAAACCCATTGAACCATTGGAAAATTCTAAGAGCTCCCCAGACATTGCATTATCTAAACCATGAACGCGAGCGATACCATCACCAACAGTGATAACTGTACCTACATCGCTTACTTTAATTTCCGACTGATAGTTTTCAATCTGCTTTTTAATCAGCGCACTGATTTCTTCAGCTTTGATGCTCATGAATTTCACCCCTATCTGTGAATATTAACCTAATAGTTGTTTGCTAAGGCGATCTAACTTACCGCTAATCGTACCGTCATAAATGCGGTTACCGATTTGTAGTTTGATGCCGCCAAGGATATTGCTATCCGTAATATTAGTAATGCGTAAATTTCTTTTGCCGATTTTGGCAGCAAAAGCTGAAGACACAGCTTCCACTTCCGTTTCAGTCAATGGACGAACTGTATAGACCGTTGCATCGGCTACTGAATTTTCTTCATTCGCAAGTTCAATAAACTCTTGAGCCATAGCAGTCACTTCATCTGTACGATGACGCTCCACCATTAACTTCACAGTGTTTTGAACGGAAGAAGAAAGGCTTGCAAATGCATTTGCAATCAATGCGCCTTTTGCATCTTTAGTCATTTTAGGATGAGCCAGGAAGCTTAATAGCTCATTATCATTTGTAAAAACTTCATTCACTATGCGAAGCTCTTCTTCAAGTTGGTTAATGAGATTTTGCTCTTTCGCAATTTGGAAAAGGGCAACGGCATAACGCTTAGCTACTGTTATATCGCTCATTTCCCTTCTCCTACCTCTTGAATATAGTCATTAATCAATTGCTCTTGATCTGCTTCGGATAGTTCTTTTTCTATTACTTTAGAAGCAATAAGTACGGATAAAGATGCCACTTGCTCACGTAATGCTGTAATAGCTTTTTCTTTTTCCTGTACAATTTCACGCTTCGCTGATTCTTTGACACGTTCAGATTCAAGACGTGCTTGATTCACGATTTCTTCACGCTGTGCTTCACCTTGAAGTTTCGCGTTTTCTATAAGTTGTCCCGCTTCAGTACGAGATTGTTTTACGATTTCACGTTGTTCTTCTAAATATTTAAGTGCTTCTTGTCTGCTAGCTTCCGCTGCTTGAATTTCATTTGCAACATGTTCTTCACGTTGAGTCATGATGCCCATTAGAGGACCCCATGCAAATTTCTTCAGCAAGAATAACAAAACGATAAACATTCCTAATTGGTATAATATGTCTCCGCCATTAAAGCCGTTGACAGCTGACCCAAGTACAAAGCTGCTTGTTAACACGCTTGGTTCACTCCCTTCACGAGTTTCACTTCTTAAAGCGTTCATTTATATGAACTTTTAGAAAATTATGCTCTTAAACTGTATTAAAACAGGATTGTGGGCATAAAGGAAAGGCGAAGGTTCACATGGAACGAACTTCGCCATTTTTGAACTTTTTAAAGGTTCTATTAACCACCATATACCATAAACGCAATTACTACCGCGATGATAGGCATCGCTTCAACTAAACCTACCCCGATGAACATTGTTGTTTGAAGCATACCGCGAGCTTCTGGTTGACGAGCGATACCTTCTACTGTTCTTGAAACGATAAGACCATTACCAATACCTGCACCTAGTGCTGCTAAACCAATTGCAATTGCTGCTGCAAGAAGACCTACTGAACCTGTCATTATAAATATCCTCCTTAGATTGTATCAAAATTTATTATTTTTTTAGTTCTAAATGAACTTATAATTAATGGTCGTCACTGACTTTATGAGACAGATAAACCATTGTTAACGTGACAAAGATAAACGCTTGGATACTGCCGACGAAAATACTATAGCCTTGCCATACTAATGTAGGCACAATTGCACCAATAAATCCGAGAGCTCCACCACTAAATGCTAGAGATCCTGCTAGTAGACCCAGCAAAACTTCACCAGCATAAATATTACCATATAGACGCAGACCAAGTGTCAAGGAGTTTGTAAATTCCTCTACAAGTGTCATTGGGTTTTTATAAGCTTTAAAGTAACCCTTGGCGCCTTTCATTTTTATAGCATAATAATGCGTTAAACCTAAAACCATGACTGCAAGAGTCAATGTGATAACTGGGTCGGCTGTTGGTGATTTCCACCAAAGCACTCCATTGTAACTAATTGCAAACGGAAGACCTAGCATATTGGACACAAAAATGTACATTAGCAAAGTCATACCAAGCAGTTGAAACTGACCACCTGTTCTCCAGTCCATGTTACTATTAATAATACCTTTAACGAAATCCATAATCCATTCCATGAAATTCTGCATGCCGGTTGGCTTCATTGCAAGCTTACGTGTACCAAGCACAGCAAGTATGAACACAACTAGACTGGCAACCGTAATCATTAGGACGTTACTCAAGTTAAAGGTAAGACCCATAAAATCGTGTAAGGGTGCTCCATGATTCAACTATATTCACCTCTCTTCCCCGCTATCGACGTATTAATTGGATGAAAAAATCTATAAAAATGACAATATAAGCTGTCATTAATCCCCATACAACACTTATCAGATGAAAATGCTCCGGAAATTCCAATGCAATGAGTACCGCTAGTCCTGCGGATGCCATTCGTGTCATCGTCCCAAGAGATTTCGTTTTCTTTCCTTCATCGAGCGCCTGACTGAATTTTTTCATTTTCTGATTGATCAGCCATAAATTGTATAAACTCAAACTCGTACCCAGTATAAGCCCAGCAAAAACGGCTTGATAACTCGTAAGTCCCCATCCAACAACATAAACCGCCAGAAGAAAAATTATATATTTAATCTGCCTGTTGAACATGATTTTCATTTCTGGCATTTTTCATTTAATCTCCTGAGAAATATTTTCGTACTGAATGAAGCATTGCTTGTAAACTTAGCAAGTCCACAAAGAAGGCCAATTACTAATAGCAGCGGTTCGAATATTAAGTCCTGACAAGTCATCTTTCTTATAAGAAGATACCGTTCAAAACTGATCCGACTATTTGAGAAAGAATCGTTGACATCAAATTCATAGCCATTTTAAACGGCAATTATTTTGACGCAAGTTGCATCCTCGCGGTTGATTTTGGGTGGAGGATAGAAAACATTTCATGCTGTAAAAATATGCATGCTGGGCTACTGAAAACCCTCTCATTTTACATCCTTTGTTAGCATACAATAGGCAAGAATCATTGTCAATGAGTGGTTAGTGAAATTTGTCACAGGTTTGTAATTATTAACGAATTGTTCACAAATTTTCTTTTTTATACTATTGACAAGCGTTTTATTTTACTTATCACACTTTGTTCACTCAATAAGTAACGTCTTTTCTATCCGATCTTCCCTTCCACCCTTTCTCGCAAAGATTATCGCTTTATACACTCCTTTAGATGGCAAATTCTTTTTCAATACATCTTTTTTGATCAAACCGGAAGGGGCCGATCTGGACCAATCCAAATATCCAGCGAATTTCAAGCTATCTTCCTCATATAGGGCAATACCGAATTCTTCAGCCCCGCGTGGAAGGTACATTTCGTATCGATATGTTCCTTTCTGGTCCCCTTGGCCAAAATCAAATCCCATTATCCTTGGGTAATCAGGCTCTTCTTTTACATATAAATAAGGAAGGGATATTCTTTTGGTTCCTTCCATTATAATGAGGTATCCATCAAAGACTCCCTTTCTTAGCTTGGCTGGGTTGACCTGTAGTCCCACTGTAATCGTTTTCTTTTCCTTCGGATTCAAAGTAAGGGATTTTGGCAATTCCCAAGTGAGTCCCGTCTCTTTCAATGGGACCATAAAAGAGTACTTCCTCATTTTCTTTCCGGTATTTTCAATGACTATCGTTTCATGATGCTCTTCAATTCCATCTTTTTTTGTATACATCCCGAATGACAACGAGCTTGGACTCAAGAGCGTGTCGACTTTTAAAGCTTCGTCAATCTGAATGCGTCCTGCCCCCTGTTCATATGTGTGATACAATTGTTTTCCAGATTTCCTCAATGGCTTGGAAGTACTCATCAATGCAGATTTCACTTGATCAGGGGTCCATTCCGGGTGTTTTTGCAGGATTAAAGCGCACGCTCCTGCAACATGCGGTGCGGACATACTTGTTCCATCCAGGGACATATATCCTTTAGGAATGGTGCTTTCAATTGCCACTCCTGGTGCCAATACGTCAGGCTTTATTCCCCATGATACGGTTACCGGTCCCCTGGAGCTAAAATCAGCGAGCTTATCCTGCTCGTTCTTATAAACAAATTGAACGGTTTTGCCGTGATCTTGCTCCATGATTTGCTTTAGTTGCAATCCATCTCTTCTATTAATAGAAGCAGCTGGGATGTTCATTTCTTTTTCCAAGGTTCCAGTAAAGGTCCCGCTCGTATTATTATAAACAATTACCCCTTTTGCACCTGCCTTCTCAGCATTGGATACTTTTTGCTGGAAAGTAAGTGTGCCTCGCTCCAACAACACAATCTTATCCTGAACATGTTTCAGGTCCTTTTCATTACCCAGACCCCCATATATGACATCCTCAGAAAATGTCATGCTCCACTTTTTGGAGCCTTGAAACAAGGTTAAATGAGATTGATACTTTTTCGAGCCAAGCCCGTAAACCATATATGGAACCTTTAAGGGAGGAGTCGATGCCCCAACGGAAATCGCTTTTTCTGCTGTTCCGGGTGATCCGACGGTCCAAACAGCGGGACCGGAATTCCCGTTTGATGTCACGGCAACGATTCCGCTTTCCACAACCTTATTCAAAGCAAGAGAAATAGGTAAATCAGGGCCATTGACATTATTTCCAAGAGAGAGGTTTAATACATCCACATTATCCTTCACGGCCGACTCAATAGCAGTCAAGACTTGCTCTGTATCTCCTGCACCACCTGGCCCCAAAGCCCGATATGCATAAATCTCCGCTTCTGGTGCGACTCCTTTCATTTTTCCATTGGCCGCTATGATACCTGCCACATGAGTCCCATGTAATGTATCCAGATCGCCTTGATTTTTGGTTTCCATCGGATCCTCATCACCATCAACTAAATCCTTCCCTCCTTTGTAAGCACGGTCTAAATCTGGGTGTGTATAATCAATTCCAGTATCGATAATCCCTACTTTTACCCCTTTCCCGGTGATTCGATGATTCTCCTTATCGAAGAACCCCCTCGCCCTGCCTCCTCCTATGTATGGCACACTTTTATCCAACACGGCATGATACATGGATACTTCCGTTACAGTCTGAATTTTATTCTCCTTTTTGAGTTGTTCTATTTCATTCACTTTCCCCTGTAAGGAAAAACCATTCAGGGCAACCGAATAAACATTCCGTAATTGAAGGGATGGATATTTTTCAATCAGTTTATTAATCTTTTTTTGCTGAAGTTCCCTATCCAAAGTGACAACTACCGTTACTTCCTTAGATTCAGATATTTTTGGTAAAGGCGGCAGAGTAACGGACGCCAAACCCTTTTCATTTGAATAAATACATATAAAAAGGAAAACAAACACTATGAACGTTTTCTTTCCCAACTTAATCATGCCCCCTTAGCAGTTATCTTTTCTCAACAACCTTGGAGTATACAAATAAAAAAGGAAAAGCCATATGGCTTTTCCTTTTTTATGAATCAAATCTAGCTGGTGGTATATTTACTTGCTTAAAATAGTAACGGATGGCTTCAGCTATACGGACCGAAGCATTTCCATCGCCATATGGATTTGAAGCCTTGGACATTTTTTCATGTTCCTCTTGATTGGTGAGCAATTCATGTGTCATATTGAATATGGTTTGTTCATCAGTACCCGACAACCTTAAGGTTCCAGCTGCAATCCCCTCTGGGCGTTCAGTCGTATCCCTCAAAACAAGAACAGGTACACCTAGTGACGGTGCCTCTTCTTGGATTCCTCCAGAATCGGTTAAAATCAGATAAGCTCTTGAAGCGAAGTTATGGAAATCTAATACATCCAGCGGCTCGATTAAATGAACCCGCGGATCGTCCCCGAGAATTTCGTTTGCTAATTCTTGAACAAGAGGATTCAAATGGACTGGATAAACCACTTGAATGTCCTCATGCTCAGCAATGATTCTCTTGACGGCCCTGAAGATATTCCTCATGGGTTCACCTAGATTTTCTCTGCGATGGGCAGTAAGTAAAATGAGCCTGTCTTCTCCAAGTCCATTTAAAACCGGATGGGAATATGTGGACCGCACAGTGGTTTTTAAGGCATCTGTCGCCGTATTTCCCGTCACGAAGATATTGTCTTTCTTGTTTTCGTTCAGCAAATTCTCCTCCGCTTTTGAAGTCGGCGCAAAATGCAAATCCGCCATCGTACCGGTAAGCTGCCGATTCATCTCTTCCGGATAAGGGGAATACTTATTCCATGTGCGCAACCCCGCTTCTACATGCCCAATGACAATCTGATTATAAAAAGCAGCCAGACTCGCGACAAACGTTGTGGTTGTATCACCGTGGACAAGAACAATATCGGGTTTAGCTTCCTTCATTACGGAATCAAGACCATTTAATGCTCTTGTTGTAATGTCAGCAAGCGTTTGCCTTTCCTTCATTATGTTCAAGTCATAATCCGGCTGAATGGAAAATAATTCGAGAACTTGATCTAACATTTGACGATGCTGAGCCGTAACAGCAACGATCGGCTTGAAATATTCTGGGTGTTTTTGAAATTCGAGTACTAAGGGAGCCATTTTGACAGCTTCTGGTCTCGTCCCGAAAATTGTCATGACCTTTATCGGTTTGTTCATTCGTGACACCTCAGTTTCTTTCTTATTTTGTGCCGAATAAACGATCTCCTGCATCTCCAAGACCTGGAACGATATAACCATGTTCATTCAGTTTTTCGTCAAGTCCTGCAATATAAATATCAACATCAGGATGGGCTTCTTTTAATGCTTCTACACCCTCTGGCGCTGCGATCAAACACATGAATTTAATATTGACTGCACCGCGCTTTTTAATGGAGTGGATCGCTTCGATGGCTGAACCGCCAGTTGCTAACATCGGGTCAACGACAATGCATTCTCTTTCTGCCAAATCACTTGGCATTTTCGCATAATATTCAACTGGTTTCAAAGTTTCAGGATCACGGTAAAGCCCAACATGTCCGACCTTTGCAGCTGGAATCAGTTTAATGATTCCGTCCACCATCCCTATGCCTGCACGTAAAATCGGAACGATCCCCACTTTTTTACCAGAAAGCATTTTCACTTTCGCTGTGCTTACAGGTGTTTGGATTTCCACCTCTTCCAGTGGCATATCCCTTGTAATTTCAAATGCCATCAATGATGCAACTTCGTCCACTAGTTCGCGGAATTCTTTTGTTCCTGTATTTATATCACGTATATAGGCTAATTTGTGTTGAATTAACGGGTGATCGAAAACATAAACTTTTCCCATTCAGCATCTCTCCAATTCCATTCTTATTTTTTCGCTTTTTTATGATTTCCCTAATCGAATAGAAAAATTTTCGTGTCTTTTAAAATTCACTTCAACCTATTTTACAGAAAAATGTTTCATTCTTCAATAAAGGTTTAGATGTCAGACCTATTTCCACTATTCAGACTCTTCTAATATACTCACCTTCATTAAAGTACAAAAAAACCGCTCCATTTAAAAGGGAGCGGTTCTGATATTACAATGAAGGATATAATTCAAATTTGTTCGTTAATGATTCAACGCGCTGTTTTGCTTCTTCAAGTTTAGCTTCGTCTTCATTATTTTTCAAAACAAGTCCGATGATTGCAGCTATTTCATCCATGTCTTCAAATCCAAAGCCACGGGATGTCACTGCAGCAGTCCCAATACGAATACCACTTGTGACGAATGGTTTTTCCGGATCATAAGGAATCGCATTTTTGTTAACCGTAATACCGATTTCATCCAAAACATGTTCTGCGATTTTTCCTGTTAATCCTGTAGAGCGTACATCAAGAAGAATCAAGTGATTGTCCGTTCCATCAGAAACAAGGGTGAATCCTTCTTTCTTCAAACCTTCGCCCAAGCGTTTAGCATTATCGATGATTTGTTGTGCATACACTTTAAAATCATCTTGAAGCGCTTCGCCGAATGCAACAGCCTTAGCGGATATCACATGCATCAATGGCCCGCCTTGAATACCAGGGAAGATGGATTTATCAATTTTCTTACCGAATTCTTCTTTACAGATGATCATCCCTCCGCGTGGTCCGCGAAGTGTTTTGTGAGTAGTTGTCGTTACAAAGTCTGCATAAGGAATTGGGCTTTGATGCAATCCTGCTGCAACTAAACCTGCGATATGCGCCATATCGACCATTAAATAAGCTCCAACTTCATCTGCAATTTCACGGAATCGCTTGAAATCAATTTCACGTGGATATGCACTTGCACCTGCTACGATCAATTTCGGCTTGTGCTGACGCGCTTTCTCCAATACATCATTGTAATCAATACGGTGATCTTGTTCGTCTACACCATATTCAACAAAATTGTAGTTAACACCACTGAAGTTAACTGGACTTCCATGTGTTAAGTGACCGCCATGCGAAAGGTTCATCCCAAGCACTGTGTCGCCAGTTTGAAGTACTGTAAAGTAAACGGCCATATTAGCTTGAGCTCCAGAGTGAGGCTGTACGTTTACATACTCCCCGCCGAAAATTTCTTTTGCACGCTCACGTGCTAGATCTTCAACGATGTCAACATACTCACATCCGCCATAGTAACGTTTTCCAGGGTATCCTTCTGCATACTTATTAGTCAGGACCGATCCTTGAGCTTCCATGACAGCTTCACTTACGAAGTTCTCAGAAGCAATAAGCTCAATCTTACTTCTTTGACGCCCTAATTCCAGTTGAATTGCGTTAAATACTTGCTCATCTTGCTTTGCTAAACGATTCATTCCGTAATTCCTCCCCAAATTGTGCGTGATTCGCTTTTTAGTATTTATGTGCAACATGCCTTCAAAAAGACATGAAAAAGCCTTACCCTTAATTATTAGAAAATTCTATTCCATTTTAACATGTCTAATTTAGAAGTGATAGTCTAATTTTATCGAACATTAAATGTTTTTTAATTAAAAAACGTTCGTATTTAACAGTGAAATTAAGTTAAATAGCTCTTTTACCCTATATTTCATCAGCGAAAAAATATTTTATTGGCACTAAAAGTGTGAACATTATCTAAGTTTTATAATTTCACTCCCTTTCTATACGAAAAACAGCATTCCCCATCCGAGAAATGCTGTTTAACTTACCTATAAAGTACAACTCTTGTTTTCCATGAGGTCCTGATAAACGGCCCGTTCCCCGCCTATTAGTTTCGGGCGGGTTTTTGCCATGGTCACATGTGCATGTCCTATTTCTTTAATGGCAGATCGAACTGGAACCGCCACATGCTTTAAATGCATGCCAATGAAGGTATCCCCAATGTCTATCCCCGCTTCCGCTTTAATATGTTCAACGACGACAGCATCTTTCCATTGTTGATAAGCGAACGTCGCCATCGATCCCCCAGCTGTTCTGACCGGCACAACCGAAACTTCTTCATAATCGTTTCGCACTGCGGTTTCCCTTTGCAAAACCAGGGCCCTATTTAGATGCTCACAACATTGATATGCAACCTGAATACCCGTTTTTTCTTGAAAATCCCTCACTACGGAAAAAACCATCCCCGCAACGTCGAGCGTCCCTTCCGTACCGATTCGTTTTCCAATCACTTCACTAGTACTGCAGCCGATTACCAGTAGCTGGTTCTCTTTTAAAGCTGCCTCTTCTTGAAACTCATGTAATAGTTTCCGAAACTGGTTTTCCCATATCTCAAGTTCATTCGAAAATATAGCATCACTTGTCATGAAAACGCATCCTTTCAATAAGAAAACTTGCTAGCGGAAGAAAAGAGTGGACTCTCTAGATTCTTTTCCAAAACCTTAACGATTAGCTGTGCTTATCTTCATACTCCGCTATCTTACCAATCCTGTTTTGATGACGCCCGCCTTCAAATTCCGAAGTCAGCCATGTTTGTGCAATTTCCCTGGCAAGACCCGGGCCAATGACACGTTCCCCCATCGCTAACATATTGGTATCATTATGCTGACGGGTCAATTTTGCACTATAGACATCATGAACCAATGCACAACGTATCCCTTTAACCTTATTAGCTGCAATGCTCATTCCAATTCCAGTCCCACAGATTAAAATACCCCGATCGAACTCACCCTGTGCAACTTTTTCTGCAACCGGCAATGCATAATCCGGATAATCCACTGACGTACTGCATTCACAGCCAAAGTCCTCAAATGGAATCTGTAATTCATTCATTAAATTCTTTATTTCTTCACGGATATGTATTCCACCATGATCCGAAGCAATTGCAACTTTCATCAAAATCCTCCTTAGCTTTTTTATTTGATTTTATTGTGTCACAAAATTATGAAAAGATAAAGGATGGCCAATCTTTTTTCCTCCCGCAAAGAAGCAGGAAACCAATCAAGGTTTCCTGCTGAAAAATGTCAAGTGTTAAAGCGTGTAATGGTCCCGTTCAACTTTTCCGCTTGCACTTTAAGGTCCATCGCCGATTTTTTGACGTTTTCCATGACTATTGCTTGTTCGCTCGTCGTAGCCATTACTTCTTCCGCTCCAGCAGATGTTTCTTCTGCAATGGCAGCCACTTCTTGGGACTGCCTAGATGTTTCTTCCACACATTCCATTTGACGGTCAACAAGCTCAGTAATATCTTTTACTGCAACGACCACATTATGTACCGTTTTTGTCATTCCTTCTATCGCTATATCCGTATTTGCCCCTTTTTGGGCTTCTTCATTTGCCGATATGACCTGATCGCCGATTTGTTTCACAACTGCCTGGACCTCAACTTGAATATTTTGAACCAAGTTCGAAATGCCCTGAACAGCTTTTGCACTCTGATCAGCTAACAACCGGACTTCTTCGGCTACAACCGCGAACCCTTTTCCATGTTCCCCTGCCCGTGCAGCTTCAATGGAAGCATTCAATGCCAGCAGGTTCGTCTGTGCCGCAATATCGCCGACAAGTTCGATGATTCGCTCCACCTTTTTTGCATTTTCCTCTAAACGATTGACTGTTTTCAGCGACCGTTGATTTTCTTCAGCCAATTGTTTAATGCCATGAACCAAGGAATTGACCACCGCTTTGCTCTGAACAAGTTCTGTAGCCATATCACTGGATAGTCCAACGGATTCCTGTGCTTTGCTTTGAACCTTTTTGGCAATCATGACGACATCATCAATGGATTCAGCAGTATTCATGATGGAAGCGGCAGATGTATCCGCCCCTTTTGAGATTTCCTCTATGGTTCTTGCTATATTTTCTGCCTGTTCGGATGCTTTTGAAGATTCTTGAGAGATATGAAGGACCTTTTTGTTGGTCTCACGGAAATTCTCTTCAATATTCTGAACCATGTCCTTCAGGTTAGAAAGCATATGATTGAAAGCAGTGCCTAATGAACGGATTTCATCATCCGTCTTCGATAACACCACTTCGTCGTTTATACTTCCCTCAGCAGCACTTAATACAACTTTTTCTAGTCTTTGCAGGGGTTTAGTAATAAGACCAGCAGCGAAAAACGAAAGAATCCCCGACCACAATATGCCTAATAAAAGCGTCCCTACACTAAAACTTAGCGAACTCATTTTTTCAAAAAACATTGGATGGACCACGAAAATAAAAAATGCCGAGGTCGAATAGGTAATCAGTGCAAGGACTGTAATGAACATAACCAATTTTTTTCGCAAGCCAAACTTATAATGTGTTCTTTCCGCCATACTGTTTCCCCCCTGTAGACTGTTTACTCTTTCAGCCTTATGACTAATTCTTCTATCAATTCCTGCAGCTCCCTGAAGGTTTCCCGATAGATGCCTTCAGAACCGCCAAACGGATCTATTATGTCTCTATCATATTTATCGTCAATAACGAATTCTTTTAAAGTAAAAGTCTTATCGATCATCTTGGGATATGTACGGATAATGACCGCTTTATGCCCTTCCGTCATGGTGAAAATATGAGTCGCCCACTCCATTTCCTTCTCGGATAAAGGCGTTGAATGATGATTATGCACTATGTCATTCTCAACCAATACATTTTTAGCATGCATAGAAGCATCCTGTCCCGCTGAAGCATAAACACCAGCGGACTTCACTTCAACACCTGCAATATGCTTATTTTTTAATATCGCTTCTGCCATGGGGCTTCTGCATGTGTTACCCGTACATACAAATAATACTCGGATCATTTTAACGCCTCCTTTTTATTCATTATAAGCTATCGCCCGTTCTTTATAGGCAAAAAAATAAACACTCTCTTTATGTCATAAGAAAAAATAAAAACCGTCCCGGTAATCGGAACAGTTGAGGAAGGAAAGGTATGAAGTCAAGTGGAATTAAAAAGAGAACAATAATTTTAAACCAAACGCACACAGTATGCTTCCGCCAAGAATCTCACTATAAACTCCGAGCAACCCCTGCATTTTTCTACCCAGTAATAGCCCTAGCCACGTTAACAGAGTGGCAGCCAACCCAAAACAAAGAACGGTTATAATCGTTTTCGCACCGTAAATCCCCAGGGTTAACCCTACCGAGAAGCTATCCAGACTTACCCCTAAAGCAAAAATGAATAGGCCTTTCCCGACAGGAGCCAGCATCTTATTTCCCCTGGTATCAGCTTCACCCTTTTTACCTGGGATAAACATCTGTATACCAAGAATGATTAACAATAGACCGCCGGCGTATGTAGCAAAGGTCCCGAATTTTTCTGAAATGAAACGGCCTGCCCCCATACCAAGCAAGGGCATCCAAATATGAAAAATACCTACTATCAGCCCTATAAAAAATATTTGCCTCAACCTTAGCTTAAACATTCCCATTCCTAGGCCAACGGAAAAGGCATCCATTCCCAACGCGAATGCCATGAGTAATAAGGTGATGATTTCCCCAGCAAATGTATTCATTCCAATCCTCCCTCGGACGTGCCTACTACATGTTATGCATGTCCGAAAAGAAATAGAAGAATAAATCAGTCCTTGTTACACATGTTCCTCGATGATTTGATGACCTGCCGCCTTCTCAAGCCGGTTCATGACAGCAGCTCCGATACCATAGTTAGGAAACATTTCACTGAAAATGATATCGACCTCCAGCTCATCAAATTGTCGTAAAGTATCATATAAGCCTGTCGCAACTGTATGTAAATCCGTTAAAGAACCTGGGACAACCACATAATCCGCATTATAATCCTGCTGATGTTCTAAAGCCGTTATGATGCCTACCTTTAACCCGTCACTTCTTTTTTCATTCACAAGTTTCTGAAGGAAAGCTTGATTACCTTTGACTAAAAATAGAGGGGCCTTTGGGGCATAGTGGGTATATTTCATGCCCGGAGCTTTTGGTGGCGTTTCCTGATTCTTCAAAGCGACATCTTGCCTAACTTCTCCTATTACAGCTTCCAATTGTTCCAAAGTCACCCCACCAGGCCTTAAAATAACAGGGACTTCCACAGTGCAGTCCAGTACTGTGGATTCTACGCCCACACCCGTAGTACCGCCATCGACAATGCCTGCAATCCGGCCCATCAAGTCATCTTCCACATGTTTGGCTGAGGTTGGACTTGGTTTTCCGGAAGTATTTGCACTTGGAGCTGCAATGGGCAAATCACTCGCACGAATAAGACCAAGGGCAACCAGATGATCTGGCATCCTGACAGCCACCGTGTCCAATCCAGCTGTAACAAGGGTTGATAGCTGGCCCGGTTTTCGTTTCATGATCAAAGTCAAAGGACCCGGCCAAAATTCCGCGATTAGCTTCCGTGCCTTTACCGGAATCTCTTCTACAATATCTGACAACTGGTCATCTGACGCTATATGAACGATTAAAGGATTATCACTCGGACGCCCCTTTGCTTCAAACACTTTTTTGACCGCCTCGTCGCTTTTAGCATTTGCGCCTAGTCCATAAACGGTCTCTGTAGGAAAAGCAACCACTTGATCAGCCCTTAATAATTCAGCTGATTGTGTAATCTGGGGATAACTTTGTAAATTATCCACATTTTTATCCACTGACCAAACTTTCGTTTTCATTTTTAACACCATCGCCTTTTAACATTTCTTATTTTATATAATCGCTTTTATATGAACGATATTTTCAACTTATCGTACTAATTTTACTTAAAAGATACTTTGAAAGTATAAAAGAAGTATACACATAATTCAAGTGTTATCCACAAATTGGGGATAACCATATCGAATCCGTGGATAAGTTTGTGGATATTAAAGATTAATGACAGACTTTTTTGATTTTTTGTTAATAACCCTGTGGATATGTTTTTTAAATTATCTGATCTTAAAAAAGCTCATTGAAGATTTCTGCAAATAAGGACTTCACTTCGACCTCAGGTTCCTTTTCACCTTCATATAATTGTTGACCCTGTTCATTGGACGCCGTAAGCTTCTCTTTGTTTTCCTTAACATTCCCATCAATGACTTCCTCCGTTACTTCCTCGTTCCCTTTTACTTCTGTCACTTTCCCTTTGTCCTCTGGCTCGATAACCTTTTCCTTTACCGTTTCTTCCGGTACTTCCTCTTTTATACTTTCATCTTTTACCCCTTCTTCAACTACTTCCTCTTGAACAGGTACTTTCTCTTCATTCGTTGCAGCATAAGCCTTCCCTTCCGAAGTTACGGGTCCTTTATCTTCATCCTCTACAATCGGACTTTGACTTACAGCCGTCCCATTTGAAAAATCCAAGAAACATAATGGAGGAAATAACACACACCACCAATTAGCCCCTTCCCCTTCACCCAGTGTGATGATCACAGCTTCATAATCCCCTGCCGGATATAAATACTGCCCGTAAAGTTTTGTTGGAAATTCCGCTTGTCCAAAATCTACTTTTACTGACTGTTCCAAACCTTGTTCCTTTATGACTGCCTCAGCCGTGGCCTGGATATCCGGTAGATGTGAGGTGATCACATCCCTCGCTTCATCCAAAGAAGTAAGCTCCTGGACCCACTTTGTGATATCTTCATTTACCTCATCCCTAATCAGCCGCTTAACCGCTTGATCCTCTTCTGTATCACTATTAGCAAGTATCCGCAGACGAATCGCCTCATCCGGAATCACCATTGTTTCCTCTGCACCGACCATTTCCGCTTTAGGCATATATATACTTACGATCGTTCCTATAGTTAAGATTAATAGATAAATAATGGCTAAATGTTTAGTTTTCATCGCCTTCGCCCCCTCACATGAATTAGTCTCACCATTTTCCAGCTATCTTAAACTAGTAAAAATTAAAAAAATTGATAGCTGGAAATATAGATTCCAATTGGATAATGAGGGGGGTGACCATAAAAAAAACCGTCTCAAAGTAGAGACGGATCCAGAGAACCCGTCCCTAAGAAGAGACGAATCATTTTAATACAGCAAAGACCATTCTATCTTTTTCGTTAATATCATTTACAATGGATACTTCTGCGGCGGGAAAGGTTCGCTTCAATAAATCGGCAACCGCCTGGCCCTGTCCAGTGCCCACTTCAAAACCGATCAGTCCAGGCACCTTCATGATAAGAGGTAACTGTTCCATAAAACGGCGGTAAAAATCCAGCCCGTCGATACCAGCAAATAATGCACGATGTGGTTCATGGCCTGTTACGACTTCAGACATGGATTTTTGATCATCATTTGGTATATATGGGGGATTCGATAAAAGGATGTCCACCTTCTGGTTCATGTTAATAAAAGGCTGAAGCAAATCACCCTGCATGAACTGCACTTCGGCACCAAGTGATTCGGCATTTTTCCTCGCCACTTCAAGTGAAGGATCTGCTATGTCCGTGGCCATCACCAACAAGCTTGTTTTTTCAAGTTTCATCGTAATGGCGATTGCACCGCTGCCCGTTCCAATATCCGCTAATCGGAGCTGTTGTCCCTCCATAAAAATGGCCGGGAGTTTACGTAATGTATAATAAATCAATTCTTCTGTTTCAGGTCTCGGTATAAGCACTTCTTCATTTACAAAAAAAGTCCGCCCATAAAATTCTTCACTGCCTATTATATATTGGATGGGTGTTCCATCAGCATGCAGCTCAATAGCTGCCTTAAATTGTCCAAAATCTTCTTCACTAAGCACATCATGAAGGTTGGCTAGTAGCTGGGAGCGATTTTGTTTTAATAAATGCTGTAACAGGATTTCCCCTGCATTGGCGTCACGATCATTTTCCTTTAAAAAAGAAGAAGCCCATTTAAGGGCTTCAAACACTTTCAGGCCAGAATTATTCATCTGCATTTTCCAGCCTTGAAGATTGGTCTTCCATGATTAAAGCATCCACGACATCATCCAGTTTACCTTCCATGATTTGATCCAGCTTTTGAATCGTTAAACCAATACGGTGGTCAGTAACGCGGTTTTGCGGGAAGTTATACGTGCGAATCCTTTCGGAACGATCGCCCGTTCCAACAGCAAGCTTCCTATTTTGATCATATTCCGCCTGCACTTCGCGATGGATTTTATCATAAACCCTGGCACGCAAAACCTTCATTGCTTTTTCTTTGTTCTTGATTTGTGACTTTTCATCTTGACAGGATACAACCGTATTAGTCGGAATATGAGTCAATCGCACCGCTGACATGGTCGTATTAACACTTTGCCCGCCAGGACCGCTTGATGCAAAGGTATCGACACGAACATCCTTATCGTGGATCTCGACTTCCACTTCCTCAGCTTCGGGTAAAACGGCAACAGTGGCTGTAGATGTATGAATCCGTCCACCTGATTCAGTTTCAGGTACTCGCTGAACCCGATGGGCTCCATTTTCGAATTTCAATTTTGAATAAGCGCCATTGCCATTGATCATGAATATGATTTCCTTGTAGCCTCCAAGCCCGGTAGGACTTGCTTCAATGACTTCAGTCCGCCAACCCTGCACCTCTGCAAAACGGCTATACATCCGGTATAAACTACCTGCAAATAAAGCCGCTTCATCTCCGCCTGCCGCTCCGCGGATCTCCATGATTACGTTTTTATCATCGTTAGGGTCTTTCGGAATGAGCAATATTTTCAGTTTATCCTCAAGGCCTTGTATGGTCTCTTCAAGTTCATTGATCTCTTCTTTTACCATTTCACGCATATCTGCATCAAGTTTGTCCTCCAGCATAGCCTTAGCTTCCTGAAGTTGCTCACGAACCGCTTTATATTCTTTATAAGCCGATGCGGTCTCTTGAATACTGGATTGCTCCTTAGAATATTCCCTTAGCTTCTTAGTGTCATTAATGATCTCCGGGTCACTTAATAGCTCATTCAATCTTTCATATCTATCTTCTACTGCTTGCAATCGATCAAACAAATTATTCACCTCATAATTTTCCAAAACATCTGAAACGAATTGGAAGTAATCCATCTTTTTTAACTATAAATAAGTAGTTCAGTGCCCCAGCTCAGTTCACTTCTAGGTTAATTATAGTATAGGTGAATAATCAACGTCAAAGAGGATTCAAAATTGTGGTTATTTCTTTAACTTAACATCTATTTTATATTGGGGCACAACCCTGGTTATCATGTCTTGAATTCGCTGCTTTTCCTCATTTCTTTTTTCTTCTGTCTTGATTTCACCTTTATCATGGACCGTAACATGTATGGTATTGCCATTAAACCACACGGTGCCCGCCTCATAATTAGTTTTCGACTTAATGACCTCTCGGATTTTATCAATTTCCTGCCCCATGGAAGGGGAATTATTCGATGTTTGATGCGGAGTGTTTAGGACTTGATCCGATGGCCGTTCCGTTTCATTGTCCCAATCATTATTAGACATACGTTTTAACCCTTTGCCAACAAAATCTTTTCCATCCCGGGATTGATCGCCATATTCCGAATCATTATTTATTGCATTGTTATTTTGACCGCATGCTGTTAGTGCAGCAAGAAAAAAGGCCATAATAAAAACCAGTATTGATTTCATATTTTTTCCCTCCATTTTGATTAGTTAAACAAGAACATTTCCTGAGTTAGCCTTCCCAAAATGGGGCAATATTTATCTTTTATTTCCCTTCCATGTATTGGTCTTACCCACCTGAATGCCTTTAGAAGGTTTTTGCGCATGGCTTATCCGCTTTTAGAATAGACTCAATTTCCTCTATAAATTACTTAACCATTTCTTCATAAAAAAGCACCCTAAGATCACATTAGATCATAGGGCACCATCATTCAAATATGTTCTTTAATCCCGACAGCCTGCTTACCTGGAACTTCGTGATGATGACGGCAGCGGGGCTCGTATGATTCCGATGCACCCACAAGGATGATCGGCTCATCATAGGAGGCCGGCGCCCCATCTATCAATCGCTGTGTCCTGCTCGCAGGTGATCCGCACACTTCACACACAGCCTGCAGCTTAGTCACTGATTCTGCTAGCGACAATAGAACAGGCATAGGACCGAATGGTTCACCTCTGAAGTCTTGATCGAGTCCAGCCATAATCACTCGATAACCGCTGTCCGCAAGATGCTGGGCAACCCCGATAATTTCATGATCAAAAAATTGCACTTCATCTATAGCAATGATATCCAGGGGCTTGTCCAAATGCTTAAAAATATCAGTTGAATGGGCAATCGGTTTTGCCATCACAGAAGATCCATTGTGTGATACGACAGCCTCTTCCGCATAGCGATTATCTATAGCCGGTTTAAATACAGCTATTTGCTCTTTAGCAAATTGAGCACGGCTGACTCGTTTTATCAATTCCTCAGATTTACCTGAAAACATGCTTCCGCAAATAAGCTCGATCCAGCCTGTTTGTTTCATTACATACATGGAAACAGCTACTCCCTTCCACCTGTCGATCCCTTAGCCATAATTGAAGTGGACCCGGCTTTATATAAATTCTTACTTGTTTACAGAAAATAAAAAACAGGCAAGAAAAATACTTGCCTGTTTTTAAAAAGTTCGGCTTATTTAATACCGTATTTTTTGTTGAAACGATCAACACGTCCGCCAGCTTCAGCGAATTTTTGACGACCAGTATAGAATGGATGGCACTCTGAACAAGTCTCAACTTTGATCTCTTCTTTAACTGAACCAGTTTCAAAAGTGTTTCCGCAAGAGCAAGATACTTTTGAAAGTTTATAATTTGGATGAATTCCAGTTTTCATTCTTTTCAGCTCCTTCTGCCCTGAATCATTCGAAACAGAGTTATATACTTCAAGGTGAGGTAAAAGCACCCTCACATTTATTGTAAAAACACATGAACCCATTATAGCAACTTAAGACTAGTTGTGCAACAGTTTGTTTCTTTCACTGTTTAAGAACGTTTAACGCTCGCTGGTCCCTTTTTCATTTCTGACATCTCTTCATCCAACTTACTGAAAAACTCTTCATTACCTTTTGTCTGTTTTAGACGGCGAAGGAATTTCTCTGAGAAATCAGGTGAATCTGACATCGTTTTCCTAATAGCCCATAATTTATCCAGGCGATCTTTCGGAATTAACAATTCTTCTTTACGAGTGCCTGAGCGACGGATATCGATTGCCGGGAAAATACGTCTTTCGGCAAGGGCACGATCTAAATGCAGTTCCATATTACCCGTACCTTTAAATTCCTCATAAATGACATCGTCCATTCTCGAACCCGTGTCTACCAATGCTGTAGCAAGGATCGTCAAGCTGCCGCCTTCCTCGATATTCCTCGCCGCACCGAAAAAGCGTTTTGGACGATGGAATGCAGCAGGGTCAATCCCTCCGGATAGTGTACGCCCGCTCGGGGGAATGACAAGGTTATAAGCACGGGCAAGTCGGGTAATGCTGTCCATTAAAATGATGACATCCCGTTTATGCTCCACAAGGCGCATAGCTCTTTCCAAAACTAGCTCTGCCACCTTTATATGGTTTTCAGGCACTTCATCGAACGTTGAACTTACCACGTCTCCAGCAACAGAGCGTTCAATGTCCGTCACTTCTTCCGGGCGTTCATCGATCAATAGCACAATCAATTCCGATTCAGGATGGTTCGTGGTTATCGCATTGGCAATTTCTTTGATAAGCATCGTTTTACCAGCTTTTGGCGGTGCGACAATCAGACCACGCTGTCCAAAACCGACCGGTGCCAGGACATCCATAATTCTAGTTGATAAGTTCTTCGGTGTCGTTTCCAGTTTAATTTGCCTGTTTGGATACAGCGGTGTTAAACCTGGAAAATGAACACGCTCCTTAGCCGATTCCGGATTATCGCCATTGACAGCTTCAACATGCAGCAATCCATAATAGCGCTCGTTTTCTTTTGGAGGTCTTACCTTACCGGACACTTTATCTCCATTTCGCAAATCGAATCTGCGGATCTGTGAAGCAGAAATATAAATATCCTCCGAGCTTGGAGAATAATTAATTGGACGCAAGAAACCGAAGCCCTCAGAAGGGATAATCTCTAAAACGCCCTCCATGAATAGGAGACCATCCTGCTCAGCTTGTGCTTTCAGGATAGCGAAAATAAGTTCCTTTTTTGAAAGTTTGCTGTAATAGGAAACTTTATATTCACGCGCGTGCTCATAGAGATCCTTTAGTTTCATGTTTTCTAAATTAGAAATAGTTAAATTCATTATGACACCACACTTTTATTAATTAAACGTTTTCACCCATACTGAAAAAGAAATGGTTTGTTAGATGGAAGAAAAACCGCAATCCATGTACCCGACCAGAGTTTTCTTAGAAAGGATGATACATTTTTACATGTAAAGAAGAAAATTATTTGAAGGCTTCTTGAAGTTTGGAGTGAAAGGGCAGATTTTATATATATAAATCAATTAATAGTAAACCAAGCTTTATTTTACTTTTTTTATTTTAATTATTCAACTTAAATTTTTAAAAAGAGAAAGCGAGCGATGAAACCGCTCGCTTTTTAGCCGATCTTTTCTAAAAAACGTTCTTAGTCAATCAAACCATTCGGTTTAATTTTAAGACTGTGACGTCCATCAATGAAACGAACGGTACCAGATTTAGCACGCATGACTACGGATTGTGTTTCGCCGTAATTTCCTTTAAATTGTACACCGCGTAGAAGTTCTCCATCAGTCACACCTGTTGCAGCAAAAATTGCGTCATCTCCGCGAACAAGGTCTTCCATCCTGAGGACTCTGCCTAAATCAAGGCCCATTTTTCCACAGCGTTCCACTTCTTCATCACTTTGAGGAATAAGTTTACCTTGAATTTCTCCTCCGAGGCATTTCAAGGCAACAGCCGCAATAACTCCCTCTGGAGCTCCGCCAGATCCGAATAAGATGTCAACACCGGTAAGATCGAAGGCCGTATTGATGGCACCTGCTACATCTCCATCGTTGATCAACTTGATGCGTGCCCCTGCCTCACGAAGTTCGTGAATGATCTTCGAATGACGATCACGATTCAAAACTGTTGCGACTACGTCTTGGATATCTTTATTTTTTGCCTTGGCTACCGCTTTCAGGTTGTCCAACACAGAAGCATTGATATCAATCTGACCAACAGCCTCGGGACCAACGGCTATTTTATCCATATACATATCCGGGGCATGAAGCAAGTTCCCCTTATCTGCTATCGCCAATACAGCCAATGCATTCCAGCCGCCAGATGCAACGATGTTCGTTCCTTCCAAAGGATCAACTGCAACATCCACTAGTGGCCCAAGGCCAGTACCAAGCTTTTCACCAATATAAAGCATTGGCGCTTCATCCATTTCCCCTTCACCGATTACAACCGTTCCTTGCATGGGTATTGTATTGAAAACATCCCTCATTGCAGTTGTTGCTGCATCATCTGCTTCGTCTTTCATTCCTCTTCCCATCCAACGAGCAGAATTTAGTGCCGCCGCTTCTGTTACGCGAACAAGCTCCATCGATAAACTTCTTTCCATTTCCGGTTCCCCCTCATGTACACTATCATGATTTATTTATATATTAGTATAACACATTATATCATATATAGTAACACAATGGGGTAACAAGAAAAGGGATCAGCTTTTAAGCTGCTCCACTTCTTCTTGCGTCATTTCTTCACGCCAAATCGTTGCTCCCAAACCTGAAAGTTTTTCAACAAGATGGCTATATCCGCGATCTATATGTTCAAGCCCGGTCACTTCGGTAATCCCTTCAGCCATTAAACCGGCAATTACCAGAGCTGCTCCGGCACGTAAATCACTTGCCTTCACTTTTGCTCCATGGAGTTGGACAGGACCATCAATGATGCCTGCTCTGCCCTCGACTTTGATCTTCGCATTCATGCGTCGCAGTTCATCAATATGCTTAAATCGTGCCCCGTATATCGTATCGGTCACCATGCTAGAACCGCTTGCTTTTGTTAAGAGCGAAGTGAAGGGCTGCTGAAGATCTGTGGGAAATCCGGGATAAACCAGCGTCTTGATATCAACGGATTTATACTTTTCTCCTGGTGAGACAAAAATCTGATCATCACCGGCTTCAATATTAATTCCCATTTCCCTCATTTTGGCAGTCAATGACTCCAAATGCTGGGGGATGACATTATCGATCAAGATTCCTTCACCGACTGCAGCGGCTAAAATCATGAAAGTCCCGGCTTCAATCCGATCTGGTATGATCGTATGTTTGCACCCATGCAAACTTTCCACACCATCAATACGAATGATATCCGTTCCGGCACCCTTGATTTTCGCTCCCATGTTGGTCAGCAATGTGGCAACATCGATGATTTCTGGTTCTTTCGCAGCATTTTCAATTACCGTGCGGCCTTTGGCCAAAACGGCGGCAAGCATAATATTGATCGTTGCCCCTACACTGACGACGTCCAAATAAATGCGTGCCCCCCTTAGCTCGTCCGCCCTAAGGTAAATGGCTCCTTGTTCATTCGTCACTTGTGCGCCTAGTGCTTCGAACCCCTTTATATGCTGATCTATTGGGCGAGGACCTAAATGGCAGCCCCCAGGCAAGCCAATCACTGCCTTTTTGAATTTACCAAGCATTGCCCCCATTAAATAATACGAGGCACGTAGCTTCTTAACTCTTCCATTGGGAAGAGGCATTGAAATCATCCTGCTGGGATTCACTGTCATTTCCCCATCATCGAATGAAACCTCACCGCCAATTTCCTTCATTAACTCTTTCAGCATCTGTACATCCGAGATATCAGGCAGGCCTTCAATCGTTACAGGAGAGTCCGCCAAAATTGTTGCAGGGATAAGGGCAACCGCACTATTTTTTGCTCCGCTGACACGAATGCTTCCCTTTAAAGGATAGCCACCGGCAATTTTAAGTTTTTCCATAATATACTCCCTTCCACGCTAAGCACTTAGATGCTACTTTCGAAAAGTAATATTTTACCACAAGAAAATTGCATAATCCGACATCATTCACTATCTGTTCCTTAGTTTACACAAAATTATAAAATTCATGTAAAAAAAGATAAAAATTTCTAATTTATGTTAACTTTATCCAAAATGGTGCAATCTATAGCGACTTAGCGGCAAGGCATTATGCTTCAGTACGAGAATTCCAATCCTTCAAGAAAGCTTCAATCCCTTTGTCCGTTAATGGGTGGTGGAATAATTGCATTAAAACTTTATAAGGAATCGTTGCAATATGTGCCCCTTTAAGAGCCGCTTCTGTAATATGCATCGGGTGGCGGATAGAAGCTGCAATGATCTCAGCATCGATATCATGGATCGCAAATATGTCAGCAATATCCGATATTAAATCCAAACCATTTTGGCCAATGTCATCCAAGCGTCCTAAAAATGGCGATACATAAGTTGCCCCAGCCCTAGCTGCCAATAATGCTTGGTTGGCACTGAAAATAAGGGTGACGTTTGTTTTGACACCTTGTTTTGTAAGAGCTGCAACAGCCTTCAAACCGTCTGGAGTCATTGGTACCTTAATCGTGATATTAGGTGCAATTGCAACTAGTTCCTTGGCTTCAGCCATCATTCCTTCAAAATCAAGCGCAATGACTTCTGCAGAAACGGATTCCTTAACAAGGCTTGTGATTTCTTTGAGGCGGTCATGGAAAGAAACTCCCTTTTCTCTTGCAACAAGGGATGGGTTAGTCGTAACTCCGGCTAAAACACCAAGTTCGTGTGCTTGTTTGATTTCTTCCATGTTTGCTGTATCTATAAAGAATTTCATAAAATATCCTCCGTATGTAATCGATTTTTTCTATGCATCTGAATTCTAATTGTTCAAAAAATAGAGCTCGGATTCCAGCCTGCATCTAAAAGAAACCATTAGGGGGGAGCCCCCCAATGGAAATATCATTTATGTCATCTTTTGATATTTAGGCTTTACCGTTTGAACCGAATTCACGCATTTTGCCGATGACAGTTTCTTTAATCGCTTCACGGCCAGGTACCATGTATTTACGTGGATCGTATACTTCAGCATCGTTATTCAGAATTTCACGAACGGCTTTTGTGAACACAATTTGATTTTCCGTATTCACATTGATTTTTGATGTTCCAAGAGAAATCGCTTTTTGGATATCTTTCGTAGGAATGCCTGTACCACCATGAAGAACAAGAGGTTTGTTAGTTAAATCCCGTACTTCTTCCATTTCTTTATAGCCTAGGTTAGGTTCACCTTTGTATGGTCCGTGAACGGATCCCAACGCTGGAGCAAAACAATCGACATTCGTTTCTTTAACTAACTGTTCACATTCTTGAGGATCTGCATATACGACTCCATCAGCGATTATATCATCTTCTTGTCCGCCAACTGTGCCCACTTCCGCTTCAACAGAGACATTACGTGCGTGAGCGAATTCGACAACCTTCTTGGTTGTTTCGATATTCTCTTCAATCGGGTGGTGTGAAGCATCGATCATTACTGAGGTGAATCCAGCTTCGATAGCCTCTTTACATTTATCAAAACTTGAACCATGGTCAAGGTGAATGGCCACAGGAACAGTGATTTTCATGTCTTCCAACAATCCTTGAACCATCATGACAGTCGTTTTAAAACCACCCATATGACGGGCAGCCCCTTCAGAAACACCAAGAATGACTGGAGATTTTTCTTGTTCTGCAGCAGCTAAAATAGCTTGAGTCCATTCCAGGTTATTGATATTGAATTGACCTACTGCATATTTTTCATCAAGAGCTTTATTCAGCATATCTTTCATAGAAACTAAAGGCATTTGATTTCCTCCTACTAGTGGATGTAATATTTTAAAGTTAATTCTTTCTAGATATTCCCTAAAACCAAAGTAGCATACGCTTATAAATCAGAATATCTCTCTTCTTTTAGCATATCAATACATCAAAAAAACAGCAACAAATACACTATATCGTACCTCAAGTTTTATTCCAAAAAAACAACGGCCCATCTTAAAAAAGATAGCCGCAGCAATTCTTTAGTCAAAAATATTAAATTTTCAAGACCATTAACTTGACTGAATCGGTAAATATTCACGAACGGCTTTTCTAATATCATCTATATCAAACGGCTTTGCAAAGTGGGTCATTGCACCTAAATCCTTTGCTTCTTGAATCATATCGAGTTCACCATATGCGGTCATGATTATGACCCGGATGTCCGGATCGACCACTTTCATCCTCTTCAAGATCTCAATGCCATCCATTCCCGGAATCTTCATATCCAGCAATACAAGATCTGGTGAATGATTATTTAGAACTTCCAGGGCTTGAATGCCATTTGCGGCCTGAAATGTTTCATACCCTTCTTTATGTAAAACCTCGTTCAATAAAATACGAATCCCAAATTGATCATCAACTATTAATATTTTACCTGACATTTTATCACCTCTCCCTTTCCCGATTCATTAAATTAAAATGTATTAGCCTAGTCGGCCATTTACCCGAAAAAGGGTAGTTACATAGGTTGCGTCAAATTACTTGAAGTCCAACGCATTTATTCATTCATGATTTCTATGTTCATATTCGATAATTGTAACAAAATTCCTGCTGTATAGCTAAAAGGATTTTTAATTTTTTTGTTTTTTCGACCGATTTAGTAAATTCAACCCTTTGGGGCAAAAGCCCTGAAGCCTGTCAATGCAAGGGGAAGTCCTTTATAATAAAGATATAATTTTTTAAAGGAGTCTCTAATCATGTTAAAAATTTTCTCGACACAGATAAGCGGTTTATTTAAAAAAATGATTGAAAATGAAGCCTTTGAAATGGAGGATGCCGGCCGCCTGCTGGCTCAGGCGGCGGTTGGGGATGGCTCAGTGTTCATTCACGGTTTTGGTGAAATGCAGGGCGTCACGGCGGAGGCTTTGGATGGGGCAGAACCCTTTCCTAAGGCAAAAAGATATGAATTGGGAGAAACTATGTCCAGGGAAGATCGATTTCTTATATTCACTCGCCATTCGGATGATATTGAAGCATTGATTCTGGCAAAACAACTAAAGAAAAATGATATACCATTTGTTGCGGTTTCTACATCCGTTCCTTCTAAAGATGATTCCCTTCTAGAGTTGGCAGACGTACATATAGACTTACGTATCCAACGAGGATTGATTCCCGATGAAACTGGAAATCGATATGGGTACCCTACCCTCATTGCCGCTCTTTTCGCTTATTATGGGATTAAATTCACTCTTGAAGAAATCATAAAAGAATATGAAGATGAAGAATGATAAATTATCTTAAATAAAAAAACAGCCACATGGGCTGTTTCAGAGTGTAGACAAACCCCTTTTCCCAAGAATCGTTGGAGCAAAAGGGGTTTCTTTATCTTTTAATTAGCCTATTTAGTTGTGACTATGAAAGAAGGTCACAACATCTTGTTGCTAACTTTTTATAAAAAACAGCTGTCGACTTTGTCGACAACTGTTTTTTATTTATTAAAGTTTTTTGCTGCTCTTTAAAGACATACCGACAAAGTCACGGAATAGCGGCTGTGGACGGTTAGGGCGTGACGTGAATTCCGGATGGAATTGGGAAGCCACAAACCAAGGATGATCTTTCAATTCAACAATTTCAACCAGACGGCCATCTGGGCTTGTACCGGAGAAGACGAATCCTGCCTCTTCCATAGCCTGACGGTAGTGGTTATTGAACTCATAACGGTGACGGTGACGTTCATAAACAACCTCGTCATTATACGCTTCGTATGCTTTAGTTCCTTCGATAAGCTTACACGGATACAGACCAAGACGCAGTGTACCACCCAAATCTTCTACATCCTTTTGCTCAGGAAGAAGATCGATGATTGGATCTGGAGTATCCTCTTTAATTTCAGCTGAATGTGCTTCTGGCAATCCTAGGACGTTGCGTGCATATTCAATGGATGCCAACTGCATGCCTAAACAGATTCCGAAGAACGGTGTTTTTGTCGTGCGGGCAAACTCGGTCGCTGCAATTTTCCCTTCGATTCCACGATCTCCAAAGCCACCAGGGACAAGGATTCCATCTGCATCTTTAAGAAGTTCAGCAACATTTTCTTTTGTTACATCTTCAGAATTCACCCAGTCGATTTCAACATCTGCATCAAATGCATAACCTGCATGCTTAAGTGCTTCCACAACAGAAAGATAAGCATCTTGCAATTCAACATATTTTCCGACTAGAGCGATTTTCGTTTTCTTTGATAAAGAAGTTACCTTTTTGACAAGTTCCTTCCAATCTTCCATATCCGCTTCGCCACAGTCTAATTTCAAGTGATCACAAACGATTTGGTCCATATTTTGTGCTTGAAGCGCAAGAGGGATGGAGTAAAGTGTATCCGCATCAAGACATTCGATGACAGAATTTTTATCGATATCGCAGAATAAAGCGATTTTATCCTTCATATCTTGTGAAATTGGGCTTTCTGTACGTGCAACGATGATATTCGGCTGAATGCCAAGACTGCGTAATTCTTTTACACTATGCTGTGTCGGTTTTGTTTTCATTTCACCAGCAGCTTTGATGTAAGGGACCAGTGTACAGTGGATATACATAACATTATTGACCCCGATGTCACTTTTAATTTGGCGAATCGCTTCAAGGAACGGAAGTGACTCGATATCCCCTACAGTACCACCAATTTCAGTGATGACTATATCGGCATTCGTTTCATTACCTGAACGGAAAACCCGTTCCTTAATTTCATTCGTGATATGGGGAATGACTTGAACTGTTCCACCTAAATAATCACCACGGCGTTCTTTTCTCAGGACGGTTGAATAAATTTTACCTGTAGTCACATTGCTGTGTTTACCAAGGTTGATATCAATAAAACGCTCATAATGCCCAAGATCCAAATCCGTTTCAGCACCATCATCGGTTACAAACACTTCACCATGTTGATATGGACTCATCGTACCAGGATCCAAGTTGATATAAGGGTCAAACTTCTGAATCGTAACATTCAATCCCCTATTTTTTAAAAGTCTACCTAAAGAAGCTGCAGTTATCCCTTTTCCTAAGGAAGAAACTACTCCACCTGTCACAAAAATATATTTTGTCATCTTATATCCTCCTATAGAATGTTTTCTTCGAATGCCGTTCTTCACATCATTTGATCAGAACCTGCATCAAATCTTCCGCTACACAAGCGGTTAAAGCTATAAACCGTAAATCAGTGCAAACCATTAATCACTTAAAGGTCTTTAGTGAGAGTCATGCAGGATACATGAACAAGAATAAATTTCCTTAAATGACAGTTAACATAAATATGTTCTCTATAGTTTTTACAATTCTACGAGAAATCATTTTTAAAAATAAAAAAATGATGTCATTTATTCATTCCATCATTAAAAACAAAAACGCTCCGCTTACAATAAAAGTAAGGGAGCGATATAATTTAATCATTGTGTCCTTTTTTAAGGAGCCCAAAAATGATTCTACAAATTTCGCCTCAAAAAGTCAAGGGCGATTATTTATTTGTTATTCTCTTCTTCCAACACTTCTTCGTCTTCATCTTCGTCCTCATCATCTTCCAGGTCAAATGCTTCATCTTCAATTATTTCTTCTTCCAGATCGTCCTCATCATCCACGTCATCATCCAAAAGCACTTCTTCAATAACTGGAGAACCTAGAATATCATCATCGTCGTCGTCTTCATCCTCGTCCAGATCATCGACATCTTCTTCAAAGTCAAGATCTTCGTCTTCAAGTTCATCGAAATCGTCGATAACGACAGCAGCCTTTTTAGCTTTCTTTTTCTTTTTAGGTTTTACAACATGCACGACTTCTTCTTCGATTTGGTCAACTGGATACCATGTTTTCAATCCCCAGCGGTTGTCTCCAAGTGAAGTGAAGCGGCCATCCACATTTAAATCCGTATAGAATTGTGCAATTTTCTTTGCCACTTCCGCTTTAGATAAGTGGTGCAGCGAAGCCAATTCGCTTATTAAGTCTTTAAATGGAATCGGTTCATTTCTTTCCACCAACAAATCATATGCCATCTCTATTAAGGACATTTCCAATAATTGCTCTTTTGAGTGTTCTTTTAAACTCAAATTCCGCACTTCCCTTCTCTATTCAAACACTGAATTCCGTGTTTTTTCACATAAAAAAATAATCTAAAACAGTATTTCGATAAAATAACGACAATTCCTGCTAGACATATACTCCATTATAAACAATCTAAATGGGTTTATGCTAGTTCTATCTGATACTTTCACAGATTTACCTTAATGTCTATCTTTCACGGGAACCCTTAAGCAGAAAAAATCATCCACTTTCTTTTTTCGATTTCTGACGATAGGCTGCAGTAAAAAAGACAATAGTCAGGATAAAAAAAGAGATGGCACCCAATTGATGCTCATACAACTCAATTAAAATAATGATGGCAAGAATGTAACCTATGATTTTCCCAATCATTTTCAGGTTCATTTTCTCAACTCCAATAGGGCTGATTCTTCATTTATGCCCCTTTTCCAAATAATTATAAGGTAAAATCTTCATTTTGTTAAAAAAGACGGAAATTATTTAAAAAAGGGGCCCCTAAAAATCGGAGCCCACTTCTTACTCTACATATTTCTTCGATACTGACCGCCTACATCATATAGTGCCCTGGTTATCTGGCCAAGACTGGCCACTCTCACACAGTTCATGAGTTCAGCAAAGATATTTTCCCCATTCATGGCTGCCAATTTCAGTTTAGTTAGCGCTTCATCCGTGAACTCCTTATTTCTTTCCTGGAATGCCCAGAGATTTGTGATTTGCCCTTCTTTTTCTTCCTTTGTTGCACGGGCAATTTCCATGCTGTTCACAGCTTCCTCGGAAGGAGGGTTGGGGTTCAAATACGTATTGACCCCAATGATCGGCAATTCGCCCGTATGCTTTTTCATTTCGTAATGCATGGATTCATCCTGGATTTTCCCGCGCTGATACTGTGTCTCCATAGCACCCAACACTCCGCCTCGATCATTGATCCGATCGAACTCTTGCAGTACAGCTTCTTCAACCAGATCCGTCAATTCCTCAACGATAAAGGCACCTTGCATCGGGTTTTCATTTTTTGAAAGCCCATGCTCCTTTGTAATGATCATTTGTATGGCCATTGCCCGCCGTACGGATTCTTCAGTAGGCGTCGTGATGGCTTCATCGTACGCATTAGTATGCAGCGAGTTACAGTTGTCCTGTAGTGCCATTAAAGCCTGCAGTGTCGTTCTAATATCATTAAAATCAATTTCTTGCGCATGAAGGGAGCGCCCTGAAGTCTGTATATGGTATTTCAGCTTCTGGCTACGGTCATTCGCACCATATTTATCCCGCATGACGGTCGCCCAGATCCTTCTTGCCACCCTTCCGATAACCGTATATTCCGGGTCGAGCCCATTTGAGAAGAAGAACGACAAATTCGGGGCAAAGTCATCAATATTCATTCCGCGACTTAAATAATATTCGATGTAAGTAAAGCCATTCGCTAATGTAAAAGCCAGCTGTGAAATGGGATTGGCACCCGCTTCAGCAATGTGATAGCCAGAAATAGATACAGAGTAGTAGTTCCTGACTTTCCGATCAATGAAATATGCTTGAATATCCCCCATTAACCTTAAGGCAAATTCCGTAGAGAAGATGCAAGTATTCTGGCCTTGGTCCTCTTTCAGAATATCTGCTTGAACGGTTCCGCGTACCGTTTGAAGAGTATAAGCCTGCACTTCTTCAGCTTCGGCATCCGTAAGGGGGCGGCCTAGCTCTTCTTCTTTCCGTTGAATCTGCTGGTCGACTGCCGTATTCATATACATGGCCAAAATGATCGGTGCCGGTCCATTGATGGTCATGGAAACAGAGGTTGAGGGGTGACAAAGGTCAAAGCCTGCATAAAGCTTTTTCATGTCATCCAACGTACAGATACTGACTCCGCTTTCCCCTACCTTTCCATAGATATCAGGCCGATGATCAGGATCCTCGCCATATAAAGTTACAGAATCGAAAGCCGTACTTAGCCGTTTAGCATTATCATCCTTTGACAAATAATGAAAACGCCTGTTGGTTCGGTCGGGCGATCCTTCACCGGCAAACTGCCGCTTCGGGTCTTCTCCTTCACGCTTGAATGGAAAGACTCCCGCTGTGTAAGGAAAGAAGCCGGGAACGTTCTCACGGAATACCCATCCTAAGATTTCTCCATAATCAACATATTTAGGCAATGATACTCTCGGAATCATTAAGCCTGATAAACTTTTAGTTTTCAGCTTTGTGACAATTTCCTTATCCCTGACTCTCGTTACAAACTGCTCCCCTGCATACTTTTCTTTTAAATCCATCCATCCAGAAAGGATTTTTTTAGATTCAGGGGATAAATTTGAGGCGGTTTCATTTTTTAAATTTTCTAAAGAGGCCACAATGCCTTCGTTATTATCATTTTCCTTAACTGCTTCAATAGCTCCTTCAAGCTGGAAAAGCCTACGGGCAATGCGTACTTGTTCAGCCGCACGTTTATGATACGATCTGACCGTATCACTGATTTCACGTAAATAATAACGGCGATCGGTTGGAATGATGACATTTTGCTTATAAACATCCGCTTCTTTCGAAAAGGCAGTAATCCAACCCGTCCCTGATTTTTCATTAAGCTTTTCAATCAGTGCTGCGAATAATGCATTTGTTCCTGGGTCATTGAATTGGGAAGCTATTGTACCGTATACCGGCATTTCCGATGGATCTTGATCAAAAAGCGTACGGCTTCTTTGATATTGTTTTTGAACTTGGTTTTTTGCATCCTCGGAGCCTTTACGCTCATATTTGTTAATGACTATCAAGTCTGCGTAATCAATCATATCGATTTTTTCGAGTTGTGAAGGCGCACCGAATTCACTCGTCATTACATACATGGATACATCGCATATTTCGGCAATTTCTGCATCTCCCTGACCAATTCCGCTCGTTTCAACGATGATTAGATCGAAGCCAGCTGCTTTCACGACTGAAATGGCATCTTTTATCGCCAAAGACAACTCACTTTTTGAATGACGCGTGGCTAGGCTCCTCATATAAACACGCTCTGAAAAAATCGCATTCATTCTAATCCTGTCACCTAACAAGGCACCGCCTGTTTTTTGTTTGGTCGGGTCGACAGATAGAATGGCGACTTTCTCGTCTGGAATTTCGTTAATGAACCTCCGTATCAATTCATCAGTCAACGAACTTTTTCCAGCGCCGCCCGTCCCTGTAATCCCAAGAACAGGAACCTTCTTTTCGGAAGTCTTGATCTGCTCAAAAAGACTCTCTACCGCTGCCGCAGATTCCTTGGAAGCGTCGAGTCTATTTTCAGCAAAGGTAATAAATTGGGCAATGGCATTTGTTCCCCCTGCAATCAATTCATCAAAGCGTTCCTGCAAAGATGGTTTGACAGTCGAGAAATCACACTCCTCCATCAATACATTTATCATGCCTTGAAGCCCATATTCCCGCCCTTCATCAGGAGAAAAGATGCGGGCAATCCCATAATCATGGAGTTCTTTGATTTCCTTCGGGATGATGACACCGCCACCTCCGGCAAAAATCCGAATGTGCTCGGCCCCCTTTTCTTTCAGCAGGTCATACATATATTTAAAATATTCCACATGACCGCCTTGGTAAGATGACATGGCTATTCCCTGAACATCTTCCTGGATGGCAGCATTCACGATCTCCTCCACCGAACGATTATGTCCTAAGTGAATTACTTCCGCCCCGCTGGACTGAAGGATTCTCCTCATTATATTTATAGATGCATCATGTCCATCAAATAAACTCGAAGCTGTAACGAATCTGATATGATTCTTCGGTTTATATACCTCAACTGTACTCATTTAGCTCCTCCTTATTGAAACGTTTTTATATCAGAGACTTTTCTGAAGCGATACATTTTGAATCAATAATTGCGTCTGCAGTTCAACATACTCTTGAAGCGTGTAATTTTTATGCAAAGCCCATCTTCTGAAACTCCACATCTGTCCCTGAACAAAAATGTTATGTGAAACAAGGCTTATTTGTTTTTCCGTCAACAATAGCTCCCCATTCTCGACACACTTCGTTATGACCTTTTCGAACATGCCCACCATCCGGATTTCTTTGTTCAGAACATAAGGTAAAGCATCTTTCGTCAGAGCTTTCACTTCCTGATACATGACCAGCACTTCGTCCTGCATTTCATCCATCACTTTATAAAAGTAAGCGATCGTCAGCTTCAAACTTTCAAGTGTCCCATCGCTCTGTTCTATTTCTTTTTGAAGCTTTTCCTGGACTTCATCGTAGATAAAGTCACAGACGAGATATAATATATCTTCCTTGGTCCGGATATACTCGTATAACGTGCCAATACTGAAGCCAGCGGCTTTGGCAATTTCCCTGGTAGTCGTTCGATGAAATCCCTTTTCCTTAAAAAGGGTCACCGCCCCTTTAATCATTTGTGTACGCCTTTTTTCAACCAGCCGCTCATCCTTTACCGATGCAAGAACTTCTCTTTTTTCCATGTTCAAACCCCTTTTGGAAAGCCCATCAATTAATTACCAAAGACATACTTTCGAAGAAATTGAAAAGGGTATTCCGGTAAGGACGATGCCTCATCGGAAAACCTCGATTTCAATACTATTTAGTAATCATCCGTGAGATGACCAGCTTTTGAATTTCCTGTGTACCTTCGTAGATCTGGGTTATTTTCGCATCACGCATATACCGCTCTACTGGGTAATCTTTTGTATAACCATAACCACCGAAAACCTGCACGGCTTCTGTAGTCACTTTCATCGCTGTATCTCCAGCGAAAAGTTTGGACATGGCCGACTCTTTTCCATAAGGCAGGCCCGCTGATTCCAACCAGGCAGCTTGATAGGTTAATAGTCTGGAAGCCTCAACACCCGTTGCCATATCCGCCAATTTAAAACCGATTCCTTGCTGTGCAGAAATTGGCTTGCCGAATTGGACACGCTCTTTTGCATAGTCAACTGCGGCATCCAATGCCCCCTGGGCTATGCCTACGGCCTGGGCAGCAATTCCGTTCCGGCCTCCATCAAGCGTCATCATCGCAATTTTAAAGCCTTCTCCTTCATTTCCAAGAAGATTTTCTTTAGGCACACGGCACTCTTCAAAGATGATTTCCGTGGTCGGCGAGGAACGGATTCCCAGCTTCTTCTCTTTTTTGCCAACGCTAAAACCTGGGAAGTCCTTTTCAATGATAAAGGCACTCGTTCCTTTTTGTTTCGATTCAGGATCTGTCAATGCAAAGACGACATATGTATCAGCAATCCCGCCGTTCGTAATGAAGATTTTCGAACCGCTGATAATATATTCATCACCTACAAGCTTTGCAGACGTTCTCATACCGCCTGCGTCTGAACCCGAGCTAGGTTCAGTAAGGCCGTATGCACCGATTTTTTCCCCCAGTGCCATCGGGCGAAGGTATTTTTGTTTTTGCTCTTCAGAACCAAATTTATATATTGGCCACCCTGCAAGCGAAGTATGGGCTGATAGAGTCACTCCAGTAGAAGCGCAAACGCGGGAAAGTTCCTCAATCGCAATGCAATACGCTAAGTAATCGCTTCCAATTCCGCCGTATTCCTCTGGCCATGGAATCCCTGTCAGTCCAAGTTCAGCCATTTTATCAAAAATCTCACGGTCAAATCGTTCTTCTTCATCCCTCTCGGCAGCTGTCGGAGCCACTTCATTCTGAGCAAAGTTGCGTACCATCTTTCTAATCATTTCATGTTCTTCAGTTAGTTTAAATTGCATGACCATGTCCCCCGTCTTTTTTGTATTTATAGACTCTTACTGATGACCATTCTCTGGATTTCACTTGTTCCCTCATAAATTTCGGTTACCTTTGCATCCCTGAAATAGCGCTCGACCGGATATTCTGTTGTATACCCGTAGCCTCCGAACACTTGGACTGCTTCTATCGTCACCTCGACAGACGTCCTCGAAGCAAATAGCTTAGCCATGGCCGCTTCTTTACCGCACTTCAATCCATTTGAGCGTAAATACGCCGCCCGATAGACCAGTAGCCTTGAAGCTTCTATGCCTGTTGCCATTTCGGACAGTTTGAAACCAATCCCCTGTTGTGCTGCAATGGGTTTGCCAAATTGAACCCTGTCTTTTGCATATTGGACAGCATGTTCCATGGCGCCTTCTGCAATTCCCAGAGCTTGAGAAGCAATGCCGATTCTTCCAGCATCCAAGTTGGCCATTGCAATTTTAAAGCCTTCACCTTCTTTGCCTAAGAGATTGGCAGCAGGCACTTTCATATCCTCGAACGTCACCTGTACGGTGCTCGATCCATGAAGGCCCATTTTACGTTCATCTTTACCGATGATTAAACCTGGCGTCCCTTTTTCTACGATAAAAGCAGAGATTCCCTTGCTTCCCTTTTGAGGGTCGGTTGAAGCAAAAACAATAAACACATCCGCTTCCCCGCCATTGGTGATAAAAACCTTGGACCCATTTATTCGATATTCTCCGTCTTCCTTTACTGCCACTGCCTTGGACTTCAAGCTCGCGGCATCTGAACCCGAGCTTTGCTCAGTTAAGCAAAAGGCGCCCAGATATTCACCAGCGGCTAACTTAGGCACATATCTTTGCTTCTGCTCTTCCGTTCCAAAATAAACGATTGGATTTGTGCCAACAGAAGTATGAACGGACAGTATGACACCAAGAGTTGGACTTACTTTGGAAATCTCATTGATGGCGATGATATACGACATGAAATCCATACCTGCGCCACCGTATTTTTCTGGAATAGGGATTCCCATCAAACCAAGCCCACCCATTTTTTGCAGGATCGTTTTTGGAAACACTCCCCTTTCCATTGTCTCGATATGAGGTGTAATCTCATTTTCTGCAAAATTGCTTACCATCTTCCGCATCATTTCCTGTTCTTCGGTAAACTTGAAATCCATTCCTTCACTCCTCCCTAGCTGCAAATGCTTTCTATGATTGGTTATATTCGTAAAATCCACGTCCTGATTTCTTGCCAAGCCACCCTGCTTTCACATATTTCCTTAACAGCGGACACGGTCGGTATTTATCGTCTCCCAGCCCTTGGTGAAGGGTTTCCATTATGTATAAGCATGTATCGAGCCCAATGAAGTCAGCTAGCGTAAGCGGACCCATGGGATGGTTCATTCCCAACTTCATTACATCGTCAATTGCCTCTTTAGTAGCGACACCCTCATAAAGTGTATAGATGGCCTCATTGATCATCGGCATCAAAATCCGATTCGCTACAAAACCTGGAAAATCATTGACTTCCACCGGTACCTTGTTCAAAGATTCAGCCATCTTTTCAACCTCTTTATAAACTTCATCCGATGTAGCAAGGCCACGGATGATCTCAACCAGCTTCATGACTGGAACGGGGTTCATAAAATGCATGCCAATTACCTTTTCCGGCCTATTCGTGGCAGCGGCTATCTCAGTAATCGGAAGTGAAGAAGTATTGGATGCAAGAATGACATGTTGTGGCGTGATTTCATCCAACTCGGCAAATATTTTTGTTTTTATTTCCATATTTTCCACCGCTGCTTCAATCACTAAATCAACAGCAGCTGCATTTTTTAAATCTGTAGATGAAGTCAAACGGGAAAGGATCGCATCTTTATCCCCGGGTTCCATTTTCCCTTTTTCTACTTGACGGGAAAGGTTCTTGGTAATTGTCCCTAATCCCTTTTCTACATATTCTTCTTTTAAATCGTGTAAAAGAACTTCATAACCGCTCATTGCACAAACCTGGGCGATGCCAGATCCCATCTGCCCCGCACCAATGACCATCACTTTTTGAATGCTCATGAAAACCCCTCCTCATTTATCTATGAAACTATCATCCTTGCTTTGGCACTTCGATTAAAATGGCATCTCCCTGCCCGCCTCCACTACAGATCGCTGCGATGCCCAATCCACCTCCGCGGCGTTTCAATTCATGCATCAGCGTAATGATGATGCGGGCACCACTTGCCCCGATTGGGTGACCTAATGCTACAGCACCGCCGTTAACATTCACTTTTCCAGGCTCGATGTTGGCAATTTTCCCACTGGCGAGTGCAACCGCTGCAAATGCTTCGTTCACTTCAAATAAATCAATCTCCTCTATCGATTTACCTGCCTTCTTCAGGATTTCATTTATGACCAAACCTGGTGTTTTAGGGAAGTCCTTTGCCTCCACTGCCACTTCTGCATGAGCTACAATATAGGCAAAAGGTGTTTTCCCTTCTTTTTCCGCACGCTCCTCACTCATCAATACGAGTGCTCCTGCCCCATCATTGACGCCTGGTGCATTACCTGCCGTAATGGTTCCCTCATTATTAAAAGCGGGACCTAATTTAGCTAACTTCCCGGCAGATGTATCTTTTCTTGGGCCTTCATCATGTTCGATGGTAATTGGTTCTCCTTTTCGCACCGGCACCTGTACGGCAATGATTTCTTCTGCAAGAATACCGCCATCGATTGCTTTTATCGCTTTTTGATGACTCTCGTAAGCCCAGCTATCCTGTTCCTCACGGGTGATTTCAAGATCTTCGGCAGTACTGTTTCCGTAAGTGCCCATATGAACGCCTGTAAAGCTGCAACTAAGTCCATCCGAAATCATGGTATCCTTAAGTTGGGCATCCCCCATCCTTAGGCCCCACCTTGCTTTCGGAAGAATATAAGGCGCATTGCTCATCGATTCCATTCCTCCGGCAACAATGATTTCTTCTTCACCTAAGCGAATGATCTGATCAGCCAATGTAACACTGCGAAGCCCTGATGCGCATACTTTATTAATGGTTTCCGTTTTTACTTCCCAAGGCATTCCAGCATGACGTGCTGCCTGTCGTGACGGTATTTGGCCTTGGCCCGCTTGAAGTACATTCCCCATGATGACCTCGTCTACTTGCCCGCCTTCAACCCCTGCCCGATCAAGTGCCTCTTTGATTGCTATTCCACCAAGCTGTGATGCTGTCAAACTGCTAAGGCCACCGCCAAATTTACCAAAAGGTGTTCTCACACCACTAATAATCACTGTTTTTGCCATCATTATTTCCCCCTTTAAAAAAAATTGATTGAACGCTCGCTCAATATGAAGTTAAAAAAAAATTGTTTTGTAAGCGCTTAATATCATCTTACATAATTTTCATAAAAATTAAAATATTTAGTTTGTAAATATTAGAAAATTGCCTGCTTCCATTTGGTTCATTCCATATAGAAGAAGCAGGCATTCCGTTTTAAATTAAGATGCAATCGATTTATTTTCACCAATGACCGCTTTTTCGAGCAGTTCAGCTACATCATACGTTTTAACATTTTCCTCAACTTCTTTTGCTTTCGTCCCATCAGATAGCATAGTCAGGCAATAAGGACATCCGGAACTGATCACTGTTGGACTTACGGCTAGTGCTTGTTCAGTACGTGCCACATTGATGCGGTTTCCTGTTTCCTCTTCCATCCACATCAAACCGCCTCCAGCTCCACAGCACATACCTTTTTCACGGTTACGCTCCATCTCAATAAGTTTCACACCGTCAATGGATTGTAAAATTTCACGAGGCGGACTGTATACTTCGTTGTACCTTCCCAAATAACAGGAATCGTGGAATGTAATCGTTTCATTCACTGGATACTGAGGCACCAATCTGCCTTCACTTACAAGTTTGGCTAACAATTCAGTATGGTGATACACTTCAGCTTCCAAGCCAAAATCCGGATACTCATTCTTAAAGATATTGTATGCATGCGGATCGATCGTTACGATTTTCTTGATTTCATTCTTCTGGAATTCTTCTATATTTTTCATGGCAAGCTCCTGAAAAACAAACTCATTTCCCAATCGACGAGGAGTATCCCCTGAGTTTTTCTCCTTATTTCCGAGGATTGCAAATTTGACGCCCGCCTCATTCATTAATTTTGCAAAGGAAAGGGCAATCTTCTGGCTTCGGTTATCGTATGATCCCATTGAACCTACCCAGAATAAATATTCGAATTCCTCGTCTGCCTTTTGTAATTCCTTCACGGTAGGAACGCTGACATCTTCCCGAAGGCTTCTCCAATCTTCTCTCTCTTTACGGTTAAGACCCCACGGGTTTCCTTGACGTTCGATATTCGTCATGGCACGTTGTGCATCTGGATCCAGCCTGCCCTCTGTCAATACCAGATAACGGCGCATATCGATGATTTTGTCGACATGCTCATTCATTACCGGGCATTGATCTTCACAGTTCCGGCAAGTTGTACATGCCCAAAGTTCTTCTTCCGTAATGACTTCGCCAATCAGGCTCGGACTGTATGCTTCGGTCGCTGCAGCTGATTCCTGCGTCCCCTGTGCAGCACTCGCTAGAGCTATCTTATTTCCCTTCGTATTCCCAAAAACAAAAGATGGCACCCATGGCTGCTTCGTTGTAACAGCAGCTCCTGTATTTGTTAAATGGTCACGCATCTTGATGATGATATCCATCGGTGAAAGCATTTTACCGGTACCAGTTGCAGGGCACATATTCGTACAACGCCCGCACTCCACACAGGCATAGAGGTCCACCATTTGATATTGCGTCAAGTCTTCGATATATTTGGCGCCGTAATATTGATTGCCTTCTTTGTCGAAAACCTCTTCTTCCAAATCAACCGGCTTCAATTTTCCCGGATTGTCCAGCCGATTGAGGAATACATTTACCGGACCGGCAATCAAGTGTGCATGTTTAGATTGCGGGATATAAACAAGGAACGATAATATAATCAGTAAATGCAGCCACCAAGCTACATAAAAAACAACTGTTGCTGCTGTTGTTCCCATCCAGCCGAAAAGGAAAGCAATGCTTGATGCGACTGGCTCTGACCAAGTTGCATCGTGTTCATGCCAGATCATTCCCATTCCATTCCCCAGTAACACGGTAATCATGATTCCGGTAATGAAGATGACAACCAATCCTGCTTTGAAACCCCTTTTCAAGCGAACGAGCTTCTCAACATAACGACGGTAAGCCGCCCATAGGATTGCGACAAGAACAGTAAGCGTCACAATTTCCTGGAAGAAAGTAAAGGCCGGATAAACAGGGCCAAACGGTAAATGCCATCCCGGTTTTAAGCCTTTAATGAAGAAGTCCAGCGCCCCAAATTGCACTAAGATGAAGCCATAAAATAACATGGCATGTATGATTCCGCTTTTTTTATCTTTAAAGAGCTTCTTCTGTCCAAATACATAAACCCCTATTTTCACAAGACGATCTTTCACACGGTTATCGAATTCCACTTTTTTGCCAAGTTTTATATAAGCTATACGAGTCCTTACCAAATAGATAAATAAACCCGCGGCGTAAGCGGTTACAATCAGAAACGCAGTTAAGTTGATCCATAGTAAGCCATTCATTTCCATGCAGTCTTTCCCCCTCTGAGTAATTATAAAATGCCAAAAGGTAGCCATTTTAAAAAAATAGAAAATTTGGCACTTTTCTGAAATTTGATTAACTCCATTATATAATGAATGAGCATTCAGTCAACTTTTTTCTTTCTAAAACATATTTGATTTTTCTACACCTTTTTCTACACCTTTTTCTACACCTTTTTCTACACCTTTTTCTACACCTTATTGTATAGTTCGACAATTCCGTTAATTTACCCTTCTGTATTCTAAAAAAAAATGAGGTCCCTTTCTCCGCTTTTTAATGGTTACTAACAGGGAATTTGAGCCAAACTAAATGAAATCATTTAGGGGGGATTTTTTTTGAAGATAATCACTACGATTGCCTCTATATTTTTATTGATCTTCACTTGGTGCTGGGTTGATCTTAAGTTAGGGCATAAGCGTTATATGAAGCAGGCAACCAACATTAAATATCCGCCACGGAACAGTGACATGACTATATTCACATCAGGGAAAATCCTGTTTGATGATTTTATGAAAGAAGTCAAGCGAGCTCAGCATTCCATCCATATCCTTTTTTATATTGTGAAAAATGATAAATTCAGCAAGGACTTTTTGAATTTACTGCAATCAAAAGCGGAAGAGGGCGTGGAAGTGCGACTTTTAGTAGATTGGGTTGGAAGTAAAAAGATTTCCCGTAAAACCATTCAGGAGCTAACTAAAAGCGGAGTTCATTTTTCTTTTAGCTTTAAACCGAAACTTCCTTTCCTTTTCTATACAATACAAAAAAGAAATCACCGAAAAATTACGGTGATAGACGGCAAAATCGGCTATCTTGGGGGCTTTAATATCGGTAAGGAGTATATTAACCAAGGGGAAAAGCTTAACCCTTGGAGGGATTATCATTTGAAAATGACCGGGGAGGGGGTAAGGGACCTGCAGGAAGTCTTCCTCTCGGATTGGTTCTATGATACAAACGAGGATCACAGGGGAACACCTGCCTATTTTCCGACATTGACTCCCGGGTCGCAGGCACATCAGGTTGTTGTCACGAATGGAAGTGATCTTGAACAGTCCTTAACACGCATGATTCAGCAAGCCAATAATAAAATAATCATCGGGACTCCATACTTCATTCCCAGTGAAACTCTATTTCACGAATTAAGGGAGGCCCTTGCACGCAATGTTTCCGTAACGATCATCGTACCCGAAAAATCAGACCATGCCCTTGTCAAAGAAGCTTCCTTTCCCTACTTCAGGGTACTATTAAAAGATGGGGCTGAAATCATGCAATTCCAAAGGGGATTCTACCATTCTAAAGTGATACTTATTGATGATACAATCTGTGATATCGGTACGGCTAACTTTGATAAACGCAGCCTTTTTTTAAATAGTGAAATCAATTGTCTGGTATTTGACCGGACATTTATAGCAGATGCAGAAAAGGAATTGGCGGTGGACCTAGCTGAATCCACGCCATTAAGCGGAGACGCGCTTTCCTCCATGAATGTTGTCCGATCAGCAAAAGAATCGCTGGCCTCCATCCTTTCTCCTTTTCTTTGAAATCCCGCTGTTCAAGGAGAAAATATAATGAAAATAAGATTCGGATTTGTATCCAACGCAACCTGTTTATGGGGAGCTTCTCCAGCTAAGACACTTACTTTCAAGCGATATAGCACTCTTGGCACGGAAAAAGGGATGGAAAAACTGCTGAGTGTGACTAAGCAGAACATTGAAAATACCTTAAGGGTCCTTCAATATAACACGGCCCACCAAATAGAAATATACCGGATGTCCAGTTCAATTGTTCCTTTAGCCACGCATCCCGAAATAGAATGGGATTTCGTCACTCCTTTTAGAAGAGAGTGGAAACAGCTTGGAGATTGGGTTTTTGCACATAAGATGAGGATTAGCTTCCATCCCAATCAGTTTACGCTGTTTACCAGCCCTAAACCCGAGATTACACAAAATGCCGTAAAAGATATGGAGTTCCATTATAAAATGCTTGATGCAATGGGCATTGCGGACTCCTCTTTCATCAATATCCATGTCGGTGGAGCCTATGGTGACAAAGATTCCGCCATAGTAAGGGTTCATGAAAACCTTAAATCGCTTCCTATCCACGTCAAGGAAAGAATGACCTTGGAGAATGATGATAAAACCTATACAGCATCAGAAACCCTGAGTGTATGTAAGAAGGAAGGCATTCCACTTGTCTTTGATTACCACCACCATCTCGCAAACCTTTCAATTGAGCCTCTTAATGAGCTTCTCACCGAGGTGTTCACCACTTGGAGTCAGGCAGGGGCGGTACCAAAGATTCATATTTCATCCCCGAAATCGGCAGGTGAGTTTCGCTCGCATGCTGATTATATCGATTTGGAATTCATTATGCCCCTTTTTAAAGTGCTCAAGGGACTTGGACAAGACGTGGATTTCATGATTGAAGCCAAGATGAAGGACCGGGCGATGTTGCAGCTGATTGAAGATATAGTCAAGGTACGTGGTGTAAAAAGGGTGAGCGGCGGTGCCGTCGAGTGTTAATCAAATTTAAAAAGCGGCTGTTTCACTAGAAACAGCCGCTTTTCCTTTACATTTTTTCCGGCGCTGAAACCCCGATAATAGCTAATGCATTCTTTAAGGTAATTTGGACGGATTTGACCAGTCCTAGACGTGCCTTACTTCTTTCCATCTTTTCAACATCCAAAACCTTATCGGCATTGTAGAAACTGTGGAATGTAGAAGCCAAGTCGAATATATAATTCGTCATGCGGTGAGGCATACGTTTTTCGGCAGCTTCCGCTATTGCCTGCGGGAACTCACCTAATTTCTTCAGAAGCTCCACTTCTTTTTCAGTAGAAAGGGCAGAGAAATCAGTGACTCCTTCATAGCTGATCCCTTGTTCCACACCTTGGCGTAAAATGCTGGAAATACGGGCGTGAGCATACTGCGCATAATAAACCGGGTTATCATTGGATTGTGATACCGCAAGATCCAAATCGAAGTCCATATGAGTATCCGCACTTCTCATTGCAAAGAAATAACGTGTTGCATCCAGACCCACTTCATCAATAAGATCACGCATCGTGACGGCTTTACCGGTACGCTTACTCATCTTCATTTTCTCGCCGTCTTTGTACAGGTGAACAAGCTGGATGATTTCTACTTCAAGCTGCTCGCGTTTGTACCCTAATGCTTCGATCGCTGCTTTCATACGCGGTATATAGCCATGGTGGTCCGCACCCCAGATATTGATCAACGTTTCAAAGCCGCGCTCCAGTTTATTACGGTGATAGGCAATATCCGGTGTCAGATATGTGTAGGACCCATCCTGTTTAATAAGCACGCGGTCTTTATCATCGCCTAATTCTGTAGAGCGGAACCATGTAGCCCCATCTTCCTCGTAGACATGGCCTCTTTCCCTCAACACTTTGAGTGCTTCATCAATCTTACCGTCTTGATATAGGGAAGTTTCGGAGTACCATACATCAAATCCGACACGGAAATTCCCCAAGTCTGTTTTCAGTTTTTCCATTTCATATTTCAAGCCGTACTCTCGGAAAAATTCAAAACGCTCTTTTTCATCGGCATTTACATATTTATCCCCATATTCACTGGCAAGCTTTTTACCGATGCCAATGATATCTTCGCCATGATAACCACCCTCAGGCATATCCTTTTCGAGGCCAAGTGCTTGGAAATAGCGCGCTTCTATGGAAAAGGCCAAATTATTGATTTGGTTTCCTGCATCATTGATGTAATATTCACGTGAAACATCATAACCTGCTTTAGACAGGATATTACATAACGTATCACCCACTGCTGCACCGCGGGCATGGCCTAGATGAAGATCACCGGTCGGATTCGCTGAAACGAACTCCACTTGGATTTTTTCGCCTTTTCCAAAGTCACTTTCCCCATATGCTCCATCCACCTTCAAAATGACTGGAATCAATTCTGTCAAATAAGAATTATTCATGTAGAAGTTTATGAATCCTGGACCAGCAATTTCAATTTTTTCGATGGATGCTTTTGAATTGTCAAAGTTTTCGATGATTGCTTCTGCTATCATTTTTGGTGCTTTCTTTGCAATCTTCGTTAATTGCATGGCCATATTCGTGGAATAATCTCCGTGTGTTTTATCTCTTGGAAGTTCCAATACAACGTTTGGAATCTGCTCTTCCGTTGCTAAACCAGCTTTAATGACTGCCGCTTTAATTTCTTCTTTCAGTTTTTCCTGTACCTCTTTTACTATATTCATGTGCTATGCTTCCTCCTTATAGGAAATCGTCATTTCATATTGACCGGGTTCGCTTCCCTGCATATGTAAAGTATATTTAAGGACAAGTTTCCCTTGTTTGGACTGCTCATCCCAATGATGATGAATTTTTTTCGCGGTCGTCCGTAACCCTAACCTGCCGTATATACTTTCATAATGTCCATTTGTCGCTTCCTGCAAGCGGAAAAGCTGCCTCATTTTAATGGCACCATTTCTAAGCAGAATCGTTTCATTCGTTTTGTGCTTGATGGTCGTTTGTGTCTGACCGGCTTCATTTTCCTCTTTATATTGCAAATATAAGTCTGAACCTTTATACATTTTTGTACCAAAAGTGACCAGCTCATACGTTTCCGTTTCTGAGCCGTGCTTGATTTTTGTCTGTAAAGTCACTTTAATAGTATGCTTATCTATATCATGAAGAGTCAAAGCTACACTTCCTTCATCATGTCGTTCTTAACTTTATAAGTATAAATATTCTTCAAGGAAGTTTCAACTTGGAGCGGGAAAATAAAGTGTAAATCCAATAAAGTGAGGAAAAACTTGCGAAATCATATTGTAGCAATTCACTTGATTTTAACGCATGAATGACTCATTGGGGCGGAATTATGAAAAAAGACCATCCCCGCTAAAAAACAGGAACAGTCAAGTCTTCCATCCATTAACCTTTTTGTACCCAACCTAAAATCATTTCGCGAATCAGCTTGCTCGCCGTGTTCGCCGTTTGCTCAGATGGATCATAAATCGGTGCCACTTCAACTAAATCGCAGCCGACTACATTAATTTCAGAACGGGCTATCTCATGAATCGAAGCTAAAAGCTCTTTTGAGGTGATGCCCCCACAATCTACGGTGCCTGTTCCTGGCGCATGTGCAGGATCTAGAACATCGATGTCGATCGTCACATATACAGGACGACCAGCCAACTGCGGCAGTACTTCTTTTAGAGGTTCAAGAACTTCAAATTTAGAGATGTGCATGCCGTTTTCTTTTGCCCATTGGAATTCTTCCTTCAAACCGGAACGAATGCCGAAAGAGTATACATTTTTCGGACCGATAAGTTCCGCAGATTTACGGATGATAGACGCATGGGAAAGCGGCTCGCCCTCATAGTCCTCACGTAAGTCCGTATGGGCATCCATATGGATGATGGCCATATCGGGATACTTTTTGTACATGGCTTTAATGACAGGCCATGTGACAAGGTGTTCCCCTCCCATCCCCATTGGGAACTTACCTGCATCCAACACGCTGTCGACAAATTTTTCAATCATATCGATGCTGCGCTGCGGATTACCGAATGGTAATGGAATATCCCCTGCATCAAAGAATTTAACTTCCTCTAATTCACGATCTAAATACGGGCTGTACTCTTCCAAACCAATCGAAACTTCACGAATCCGGGTAGGACCAAAACGAGAACCCGGACGGAAACTTACCGTCCAGTCCATCGGCATACCGTATAGCACAGCTTCAGATTCCTCAAAAACGGGGTGGCTTTTAATGAATACATTGCCTGAATAGGCTTCATCGAATTTCATAGTCATGCCCCCTTATTTCACTAAATCTTGAACGAATTTAGGCAGGACGAAAGCTGCTTTATGAAGTTCTTTTGTATAATATTTCGTTTCGATTTCATGGAAACGTTCTTCTGTCACTTCTAATGGATTATATTTTTTTGATCCAATCGTGAACGCCCAAAGGCCGCTTGGATACGTCGGGATATTCGCTAAATAAAGGCTAGTGATTGGGAATATTTCTTTCACATCACGTTGTACATCACGAATTAAGTCTGCTTTAAACCAAGGATTATCTGATTGTGCAACAAAAATCCCATCTTCTTTCAAAGCTTTGGAAATCCCGGCATAAAAACCTTTAGTGAATAAATTGACAGCAGGTCCAACAGGTTCAGTCGAGTCGACCATGATCACGTCATATTCATTTTCACTTTTGGCGATGTGCATGAAGCCATCCCCTACTTGTACGTCTACACGCGGATCTTCAAGCATGCCTGCTATTTCAGGCAAGAATTTCTTTGAGTATTCGATAACTTTCCCATCGATATCAACCAAAGTAGCTTTTTTTACGCTTGGGTGTTTCAGGATTTCACGGATAACTCCTCCGTCCCCTCCTCCTACAACCAAAACGTTTTCTGGATTAGGATGAGTAAATAAAGGAACATGGGCTACCATCTCATGGTAAACGAATTCATCGCGCTGTGAAGTCATTACCATGTCATCCAACAATAGCATATTGCCCCACTCTTCCGTTTCAATCATATCCAGCTTTTGAAACTCAGTTTGCTCCGTATGTAAAGTACGATTCACTTTCATCGTAATACCAAAATTCTCTGTTTGTTTTTCAGTAAACCAAATGCTCATTTATTAACGCTCCTTTTCCATTTCATATAGTCAGTCACCTAATAGGTTCCCCAAAATCGTTATAGTCATTAGCTAGAAAAATTATAGACGAATCTAGCAGAATTGCAAGATAAATTTATAAATGCAGTTCCCATGTTTAAAATTTTCTTTTTTTTCCATAATAGTAATAGATAATAGATTCTTTTTCTGATAAGAGAGGTGAAAGCAATGGAATTGATTCCAAGCGAACGATTCAAAAGGACAACTAAATATGTACGGGCCTTCATTATCCTTGCCACAATCGGGCTCACGATACTCTTTGTATTGCTTCTCTCTTTACTGATTTATGCAAAAATATTAGGTCCGCCGCCTTTGGTCGTGCCGCAGTCCACTCTTTATTATAGTGATAGCGGAAATGTGATTGGTGAAACCGATAATGGCCAGAAACGTTATTGGGCTGGAATGGAATCTATTTCTCCACAGCTTATCAAGGCTACTGTCGCGGTTGAGGATCGACAATTTTACACTCATAAAGGCTTTGATATAAAACGAATCGGCGGAGCCATCCTTGCCGATATTCGTGCTATGTCCAAGGTCCAAGGTGCAAGCACGATTACCCAGCAGTATGCCAGGAATCTATTTCTCGGCCATGACAAAACGTGGACGCGAAAGTTTAATGAAGCCTTTTATACGATACGGCTGGAAATGAACTATTCCAAAAAGGAAATTCTAGAAGGCTATTTAAATACAATTTACTATGGCCATGGTGCATATGGGGCCCAAGCTGCAAGTCAATATTACTTTGGCAAGGATGCCAAGGATTTGACCCTTCCTGAAGCGAGCATGCTGGCGGGAATACCAAAAGGGCCGTCAAATTATTCTCCATTAGATAATTTTGAAAAAGCGAAATCAAGGCAGAGAGTTGTCCTTCAAGCCATGAAAAACAAAAACTACATTTCAGGAAAAAATATCGCAGAAGCGTTGCAAACATCCCTTACATTAAAGGGCGAGCACGGAACGGTTACAAATAAAACAGCTCCCTATTTCCAGGATGCGGTCAAGCAGGCTTTAAAATCACAGCTTCATTTAGATGACCGAATGATCGAGCTGGGCGGGCTTAAGGTTTATACAACACTGGATGAAACCCAGCAGGACGCTGCCGAAAAGGTTCTTTCCAATACCATACCCAAGTCTTCAGGGATCCAAGCTTCGATAGTGGCAATGGACCCGGACACCGGGGAGGTCCGTGCACTGGTCGGCGGTAAAGATTACGCGGAATCGCCATTCAACCGAGCTACACAGGCCGTTCGCCAGCCCGGTTCCACCATTAAGCCATTGCTATACTATTCAGCGTTGGAAAACGGTTTCACACCGTCTACCACCTTAAAAAGCGAGACCACTACATTTTCTTTCGATGATGGTCACTCATCTTACACACCGCATAATTACAACCATCAATATGCGGAAGGCGAAATCACGATGGCTCAGGCCATTGCTCTTTCCGATAATATCTTCGCCGTAAAAACGCACTTGTTCCTTGGGGAACAGACGTTGGTCGATACGGCGCATCGTTTCGGCATCACGGCGAAAATGGATGCAGTTCCGTCCTTGGCACTCGGTACGTCAGGTGTAAGGGCGATTGAAATGGTGAACGCATACAGCATTCTGGCTAACGGTGGCAAGAAAGTTGTACCAGTGTTTATCAAAAAGGTTGAAAATCAAAAAGGTGAAGTGATTTTTGATGAAAATAAGAAACCAGAGCAGATTTTGGATGAGGATAAGGCATTTGTCATGACTCAAATGCTTACAGGGGTTTTCGATGAAACCTTAAATGGCTATACGAAAGTGACTGGCAGCACCATCAACTCCCAGCTGACCCGCCCATATGCCGGCAAATCAGGTTCCACCCCGACGGATAGTTGGATGATCGGTTACACACCGGAGCTTGTAGCTGGAGTATGGACTGGATATGATCAAGGCAAAAAGATCGAGATCCCCGCTGAAAAAAGCTATGCTAAGAAAATCTGGGCTTCCTATATGGAAAAGGGCCTACAGGGGAAACCGGCAAAATCGTTTAAGGAAACGAAAAACGTAATCGGGGTAAACGTGAATCCCGCAAGCGGAAAATTGGCAACAAAGGGTTGTCCTGTCTCAAGACTGACTTATTATGTTAAAGGAACCGAACCTGTCGAATACTGTGCCGAGCACTTTAAGGGTGAGGGTTCGAAACCTGCCCGAAAAGAAGAAGGGCAAAAAAAGGCCCCGTGGTATAAAAAAGTCTTAAAACCATGGGGATAACGAAAAACCCCGAAGCCGGTGGCGGCTTCGGGGTTTTTCTGTCCTAGTTCCACAGTGTCTAAACTGCTGTCTTTAAGTTTACTGATTTTATTCGTTTCCTACAAGTGCATTTTTCACTAAACTTAACATTTCGTCCATTAAATCAAATTCAAACCGTCAATGACTCTTTGAGCTTTGCTGAAGAGCGCTCCCACATTCCTGCATCATGGTTTTTCAGGAAGTCTGCAAGTATACGTTTTGATTTATCGTCCATGTCCTCGACGATGATATGCCGTTTAAGCGATTTATCCATCCGGTTAACATGCTCCGGAAGGGATTTGTAACCGCGTCTAATTGACCGGTCGACCATCATTTCACACGCTGTCACACCTGCATAGTGCGGACCATTTTGAGTGGCTTCAATGGTCACCCAAACAAGCCAGTAAGGTTTGGCATTCGGGACCTCCTCTTTAGTCTTTAAAAATTTAATCCCTTTTTCCACTGCACTCCTTGCATGCATCGCACCGATATCGACCTCTGCATCACCTGCATCCACATCGATGATGACCGGAGAGATATTATCGAGCGTCAAAACCCCAGCTCCATATCCGCCATGACCTTCTGTAGGGTCGTTTTTTATAATATTGAAGCCTACCTTTTTCTTTGGTTGTTCTTCCATCTTTATGTCCCCCTTTATGGTTTGTCATTCCTTATAATTTAAAAAAGCAAAAGTGTAAAGAACCGATTCAAGGCGCCGCCTACCAATGGCACAACATTGTTCAAAATCGGGCTAATCGTATAATGGCTTAGCGGGGTGATGATCAGAATCAAAAAGATCAATGAGCCATATTGTTCATACTGGGTCATTTTTGCCCGCAAGTCAGCTGAAACAAGGTCCTGTACAATCCTATAACCATCGAGCGGCGGCAGCGGTATCAGATTAAATACAAACAAAAGGATATTTAAGTTGATGAGCACCTCGAAGAATGGCTGAATGAAAAACGGTAAATCAGGTCCAAAGCCTGCCGCCAGTAACCCGTAAAAAATTAAATACCCGAAAATGGCAACAAGCAAATTACTGAAAGGACCGGCAAAAGAGACCAGTACCCCAGCTAATTTGGGATTCTTAAAATGAAAACGATTAACCGGTACAGGTCTCGCCCAACCAAATCCTGCTATCAATATTAATAATGTTCCGATAGGATCCAAGTGAGAAATCGGATTCAATGTGACTCTTCCTTCATTCTTAGCTGTCGGATCACCGAACTTATAGGCCACATAAGCATGGGAAAATTCATGAACCGTAAATGCGATTAACAGTGACACAATGACATACGGAAGATCTTCCAACCTATAAGCTAAAAATCTTTCTATTTGGTCCAATAGCTTCTCCCCCAATATTTATTACCGTTAGTATACATCAAAAGATCAATAAGTGAAAAAACTCTGACTTCCACATCTTGCAATTATTTTTCCACTGTGAAACACTACAAGATAAGAGAGGAAGGGGGGATGAGAGATGCCATATGTAACAGTCAAAATGCTTGAAGGCCGTACAGACGAACAAAAAAAGGCTTTAGTTGAAAAGGTGACTGCAGCTGTTACGGAAACAACTGGAGCACCAGCTGAAGCCGTGACGATTTTCATTGAAGAAATGTCAAAAAATCACTTAGCAGTAGCCGGTGTCCGTAAAAGCGATCAATAAGATTTACATAATGGTAAAAGCTAAGCCATCAATTCGGCTTAGCTTTTGTTTTTAACTGCTCAATATATTCATATGCCTCATCAATTTCTTCAAGCGTATATTTTTGTTTGCTTTTCAGCGTGAAAATTTTCTCGGTGACTTCCTCTTTTTCTAGCGTGTCAAAGTATAACACCGTTGAAACCAGCTCCAAAAACCGGGCATTCTGTTCGTTCATATCCAGTAAGCATGCCTCAAGTGCTGGCATCTCGACTTCCTGTATGGATAGGAAATCCTGGCCGGCATCCGTTATCGAATAGCAATATTGATAATAGCCTGCTTTTTTTTCCCTTACTTCATTCAAATAACCCATTTCGCAGAGCTCTTCAATCCGTAAGGTCAACTCCTCCGAATACGGTCCATAAAAGTGAAACTGAAACTTTTCATGAAATGGGAAGGACAGCTTCTTCGCTATATAAACGATTTTTTGTAATTTTTTCCGACCCGAGATTTCACCGGCAGTAGAAATTGCATTGATAATGTTTGCATGATCCTTAAACAAGGCTCGTCACTCCTCACCAAAAATGTACCACTTTAATCCGATAGCTCCAAAAGCTTACGAATCTGTTTTTTTATATTTTTCTTCGTAGATTCATCACGCAATAAATCTGCTGGATAATACAACTTATGATCCGTTCTTCTTTTCCCTGAAATTGCATCGACAATTTCGGATTCACGCGATAATTCACGAATATCGCCATTGTTTTTCAGCAAGTGAATCGGCAGTCTCTCCTCTTCCTCACCTGGCCGGTAAAAATCATACGGCAGATCTGATGAAGAATCGACGACAAGATAATAATCCGGATCGATGCCTGCCTTCTTGAATAGCGTCCTTAATTCCATCAATCTGTTCATTTGACTGTTCGATGGATGGAATTCCACATATTTAAATAGTTTACGGTTAACGAAGCGCGTGCATAAATCTTTTAAAATCGCATCGTTTTCCTCTTCCCATGCTTCGAAATAATAGAGCATCACCGCTTCATCCATTTTCAAATAATCCGTTAAAGTCACTTCTCCCTTGAACAATGAATAAAAATGGTGCGGTTCTTGAGCAAACTCATAACCGGATTCATATAAATGTTTCGCTCTATGTAGAATCTTGGTAAGTATGACCTCCGCACTTCTCGTAACTGGATGGAAATAAACCTGCCAATACATTTGGTAGCGACTCATGATATAATCCTCAACCGCATGCATCCCGCTTTGTTTGATGACGGCATGTTCTTCCCTTGGCCTCATTACACGCAAAAGCCTTTCCATATCGAAATGTCCATAACTCACGCCAGTGAAGTAGGCATCACGCTGTAAATAATCCATTCTATCAGCATCGATCTGACTTGAAATCAGGCTGACTACTAATTTGCCTTTATAGGTTTTCGCAATGACTTCTGCCACTTTTTTAGGAAAATCACGCCCAACTCTAAGGAGGATCTTATTCACTTCCGTATCACCAAGGATTATCTGCTGAGTGAATTGCTCATGATCCAGGTCAAACACCTTTTCAAAAGAATGAGAGAAAGGACCATGACCCAAATCATGCAGAAGGGCTGCGCACAATGATAGTAACCGTTCCTCAGGTTTCCATTCCGGTCTGCCCGCAAAAACATCATCCACGATTCTCCGGACAATCTCATATACTCCAAGCGAATGGCTAAGCCGACTATGTTCCGCACCATGAAAGGTTAAATAAGTCGTTCCCAGCTGTTTGATCCTTCGAAGCCGCTGGAATTCCTTCGTCCCTATTAAATCCCATATAACCCGGTCACGAACATGTATATATCGGTGCACCGGGTCCTTGAACACCTTTTCTTCTTGTAATTTTTCGTCGGAATATTCCATGGACTACCCTCTTTTTCATAATCTCGATGCACTCATTATAGCGCGTTTTGACAAAAAAACCTAACCTCCACCTTGCTAGTAAGAGGGGTCATTTTGTAAGAAAACGGAAGTTCCAGTCTGTTTTGTTTCGAAAATAAGGAAATAAAAAATCACCGCAGTGTGTTGAATCTGGGTGATGATTACTTGTTCCATTTATCAAAAGCAAACAATCCACTCTAACTATATATCATGGATCCTACTTTAGTTTTTTATTGATTTTATCTAGTAACTCGTCTTCTGTCGGTGCAGCAACTGGACGGTTATTGACAAAGGCAAAAGACTTCTTTCTGCCAGGACCGCAATAGGATTGACAGCCCACTTCGATTTTCGCGTCGGGATCTAGCTTTTCAAGACGGGGGATTAATGTTTTAATGTTTACCGCCAAGCAGTCATCGCACACTCTGAATTCATTGGACATCCTCCGGTCACCATCCTTTCCATGACAAACTATGTTTCATTCCATTTATATAACTAAAGGGTATTTTACCGTTTCTCCTTATGAATATCAAGAGGGCTGGATGATGTGAAAAAGAAGGGGCGGCCGCTAGCAAATGATGAAATTCATCAAAAGACTAGTATCCTTTTAACCTTTTTGTATAAAAAATCCAGATTTTGTCCAAAATGCTAGTAGAACACTCCGTTCACGATATTTTATATAGTTGTTTATTTTAAAAGTTACCAGAAAGGGAGTATGTAGAAATGAAGGTTCGTCAAGATGCCTGGACAGAAGAAGATGATTTGCTTTTGGCAGAAACGGTATTGCGCCATGTGCGGGAAGGCAGCACTCAGCTGAATGCTTTTGAAGAGGTAGGGGATAAGTTGAATCGCACCTCTGCCGCATGCGGATTCCGCTGGAATGCTGTTGTCCGCCATAATTATGACAAAGCGCTATCCCTTGCCAAGAAACAGCGTAAGCAGCGGCAAAGGATTCTTGGAAAAGATCAAGGAGGGAAAAAACGGCTTCTTTATACTCCGCCGTCCCCTACGATTTCTGACATAATGGTTCCTCAGGCACAAGAAGTGGAACTAGAGTTGGAATCCGAAGTCGATACTACCAATTATGAAGCAGCAGAAGAATTCGTTGTGGCTGAAGCACTCCCCCCTAAACCGCAGCACACTCCTGTGACTTTGGAAAAGGCCATGAACCTTGATACCGTCATCGCCTATTTGGAATCTATGAACGGCCGTATGCTTCAAGCCGAAGTATTAAAAACCGAAAATGAAAGATTGAAGCTTGAAATCAAAGGGCTGAAAAAGCGAAACGAAGATTTGGAGAATAAAATCAGCCACCTTGAACAAAACAGCGGCCTGATGCAGGAAGATTATGAAACTTTGATGAATATCATGAATCGGGCAAGAAAGCTGGTCTTGTTAGAGGAAGAGGAACGTCCGGCAACTAAGTTCAAGATGGACCGGAATGGCAATTTGGAAAAAATGGCTGAGTAATAAGATAATGTGGGGTTCAGTTACATAGATTAACCACATGCTAATGGCCGAATCACCAAAGTTCATCCTAAAGAAGGAGCCTAAACAAGGCTCTTTTTTTCATGGTTCCAAGAAAAAGGAATAAAATCGTATAAAAACGCTCGTTGATTATATCTCTGCTACCTATCATACATTCCCCTTTACAGTTTCAGTGAATGCTAAAGTCGTATTAAATGCAAAAAAGCCTTTCCAGACTTACTGGAACGGCTTTTTGCAAATCAATCATTTAATGAATCGAATACCTTATCGTTACGTTCTACCACTCTTCTCAAGTATGCCTCATACAACGGCCATTCTTCAACAGAAAGAGTGTCAGAGAATATCCTTCCGCTATGTGCTTTCAATACATGAAGGAATCTGAGCATCACGTCCTGAACACTCAATTGCACCCCCAACAATTCTGTAAGGGATGCCATTACCGAAGGGACGATATCAGGATAGGAGAATTTCGTTTCTGCATTTCCTTTAGCTGCATCATAAAAACCCTTGACGAGACTTGCACGTTCAGCCCCGTTTCCATTGACACACAAATAGATTTGAACAGCAACGCCATTGCGAATCCTGCGCTGGGATATACCGGCAAACTTCTGCCCATTTATACTTAAATCATAACTTCCAGGACAATAGGAGCCGACAATTTCCCTTGCCTCCATAGTGACTTGGAAGTCGGAAAACATCAATTGGACAAGCTCCCACATTGCATCATATCCACGATTGATTTCAATTTTCTGATCGTTTTCAGGAAAAATGAGCGAAAAGTTAAGGACCCCTTCATCCAACACGACTGCCAGCCCTCCGGAATTCCGTACGATGGCCTGATAATTCTGTTCTTCTAAATGTTCCAAACCCTTTTTAAGAAAAGGCAGCTTCGTATCCTGTATACCCATTACGATGGTTTGATGGTGTACCCACGCTCTGGCTACGGCCGCTGATTTACCTGAACCTACTGAAGTGCAAAATGTATCATCCATCGCAAAGGACTCCAAAGCTGGAAACTGAGGTCCAACGGAAGATTGATCAATAACCCGCCACTCTTGCTGCATTAATAATGAATCTGTTTCACTCATATGAATCTCCCTTTACATTTAATCCTCATGCTGCCTATTGATACTGCGCCACAAATCCTTGTGCCGCTGTAATGACAGCCAGTTTATATACATCCTCTTCACTGCATCCCCTTGAAAGGTCATTTACAGGACGGTTCAGCCCCTGAAGGATCGGACCGACCGCTTCGAAGCCACCCAAGCGCTGTACCATCTTATAGCTAATATTCCCTGCTTCGAGACTTGGGAAAATAAAAACATTCGCATCCCCCTGAATAAGAGAATCCGGTGCTTTCTTTCTTGCTACAGAAGGAACGAAAGCCGCGTCAAACTGAAATTCCCCATCAAGAATGACTTCAGGGGCCATTTCTTTTGCCAAATCGACAGCATCAACCACTTTTAAGGTTTCGGGGGATGTTGCCGACCCTTTCGTCGAAAAGCTCAGCATTGCCACACGCGGTTCGATATCGAACATTTGTGCAGTCTTTGCGCTTTCTATAGCAATTTCAGCCAGGTCCTGGGAATTAGGGTTTATATTAATCGCACAATCCGCGAACACATATTTTTCTTCGTTCCGGACCATGATGAATACGCCCGATGTTTTATTGACGCCTGGCTTTGTTTTGATGATCCTTAGGGCAGGACGCACCGTATCGGCAGTCGAATGCGTTGCACCACTCACCATTCCATGTGCCAGTTTCATATGGACGAGCATGGTTCCAAAATAGTTCGCATCCTTTAAGATTTCCCGTGCTTGTACATCAGTAGCTTTACCGTCACGGACCTTCACGAACGCTTCAACCATTTCATCCATCATGATATAATTCTTCGGATCATATATTTCGATTGCATCAAGGGAGACTTTTAAATCTTTTGCCTTCTCTTGAATCAACCCGATATCCCCGATCAATACTGGTGTCACTAGTTTAGCTTTGGCAAGCCTGCCTGCCGCTCCCAAAATCCGTTCATCCAATCCTTCTGGAAAAACGATTTTCAAATTATGCCCCATAACTTTCGATTCCAATATTTCAAATAAATCACTCACTGGCTCTTCCTCCTTTTCAGATACGTTCCCCCTGTTTTCCCTATATTTAACCATTCGGTAAACTTCTAGTCGTCTTCTTTTAAGAATACTCTAGCAGCTAGGTAAATTCCAGCCACTTTGGTTCCTCCCAATCCGCAAATTTGAAAATTGTTTGAACACCGAAAAACAATGATGGTGTTTGCGGGTTGATATAAATTTCCTTATACTGAAACTATGGTATATTAAAGTTATTAAAAGACTTAGGAGTGAATCGAAATGAGTGAAGCAGCACAAACACTGGACGGCTGGTATTGTTTACATGATTTCCGTTTGATCGACTGGACTTCTTGGAAAACGTTATCAAGTGACGAACGCCAATTAGCTATTTCAGAATTCCAAGGTTTACTGGATAAATGGAATATGACACAAAGTGACAATGAAGGCAGCCATGCCCTATATTCCATCGTTGGTCAGAAAGCGGACTTCATGCTTATGTTTGCCCGCCCGACCATGGAAGAATTGAATGCAATTGAAAACGAATTCAATAAAACGAAGCTAGCCGAATATACAATTCCAGCTTATTCATACGTTTCCGTCGTGGAATTAAGCAATTACTTAGCAGGTGGGGATGATGAGGACCCTTATCAGAACCCTCATGTACGTTCTAGACTTTATCCGATACTTCCAAAAGCGAAACATGTATGCTTCTATCCGATGGACAAGCGTCGTGATGGGGATGACAACTGGTATATGCTTTCCATGGAAGAACGCAAAGGCTTAATGCGTTCCCACGGCTTGATTGGCCGCAGTTATGCCGGCAAAGTAAAACAGATCATTTCCGGTTCTGTCGGTTTTGACGATTATGAATGGGGCGTTACACTATTCGCAGATGATGTCCTTCAATTTAAAAAATTGATCTATGAAATGCGTTTTGATGAAGTGAGTGCACGTTACGCTGCATTTGGTTCTTTCTTTGTAGGCAATATCCTGCCGGAAGAAAACGTCACTTCTTTCTTATACGTATAAGACGATGGGCTTCCGGTCTCCGGAAGCCTTTTTTTCTTTTTGCATCCCCTCACTTTTATTTTTCCCCAGCTATGGAATAAATCCAATGCACATCCCATACATTTTCAATAGTGATGAATTTATTTTTTACAATCCATTCAGCTTCAGGAAAATTGACCAAGGAAATTCCTGACTCCAGCGAGGTGAAGGAACGTTACTTCTATTCATTAGCCGACAAGAGGATATGACTTGAATCATGAACGCCGTTAAGATCACTTAAAATTCATTGTGGTTTTTTAAGCCACCCGGGGATTGTCCAGAACAGCCGTAAACAAATACAATACTACCGGTCGCTATAAATCGCACTGTTTCTCCCAGTCCACATTCTCGGATTGTCCAAATTCCACAAAATCCAATAAACCTTTTAGGAGGGAATGCAATGTCACAAAATAACCCTTATGGTAATTACCCGTACGGTGGAAGCCCCTATTACCCCTATGAGAATAACGAGCCTGAACTAAGGCAGCAGAATCCTATCCCGCAACAAGGTTACCCGCAGCAAGGATTCCAGCCACAACAGCCTACTATGGCCGGCACGCCACAACAAATGCCCATGCCGATGAATCCAGCCACTTCCGGACCACAGGTACCTGGCATGCTTCCGGTCGAAGCGTCATACATCGAGAACATATTGCGTTTGAATAAAGGGAAATTAGTCACTGTTTATACCACGTTTGAAAACAACAAGGAATGGAATGCAAAGATCTTCAAAGGAATCATCGAGGCTGCAGGGCGCGATCATTTGATCATTAGCGACCCTCAAACAGGAAAACGATACTTAATCCCGATGGTATACTTAGATTTTATAACGTTCGATGAAGAAATCGAATATGAGTATCCATTTGGAGGCGCTGGGCTTGCCACCTATTCGCCAAGGTGAAGAAAATTCAATAAAGAAGAGCCTCAGAATCTATTTGATTCTGAGGCTCTTCTTTATTGGGATGACCTTTTTTCTAAAATGAATCTTAAAAGGCTGACCTAAGAAGGTCAGCTGCCTTCATTATAAGTATTTATATGCAGCAATGACCATTAGGACCCAAGCAACCAAGAATGATACACCGCCAAGTGGAGTGATGGCCCCCAGGACTTTGATTTGCGTAACGCTTAGAACGAATAGGCTTCCGGAAAACAGGATGATTCCTATTAGCATAAGCCAGCCGGACCAGTTGATTAGCGGACTTGAAATCTTCCCAGCCAATAAACCGAGCACTAATAAACCCACCGCATGGAACATTTGATATTGAACAGCCGTTTTCCATATTTCTAAATATTTATCAGGAATCTTCCCTTCTAGTCCATGTGCACCGAATGCACCTAGTGCTACAGCAATAAATGCATTCAATGCACCTAAAATGATGAACAGTTTCACTATTATTTCGCCTTCCCTTCCCTAATTTAAAAATCGAACAAGGACTCCCCATTTGCCTCATCCATTTTAACCGGTTCTACATTCGATGTAGCCGACATAACGGGTTGGGTCAATGTGATTGGGTTAGGGTTTGGAATGCTGGTGTTCCCAGCTTTTTCATCTACCATTACCTCACAAAGGGATTTAATGGCGATTACATACCCTTGCACCTTATCCTCTGAATTTGCCTGTTTCGCTTTCAAAACAAGCTCTTCGATTTTATTTAACATTTGTCTTGATGAAATATCCAACTTTACCACCTCGTCTATATACAGGTCAAAACTTTCATAACTAGCATAGCAAAAATCAGAGAAGAAAACACCTTGCATATTCCCTACTTTTTAATTGGCTTGGATTGAAATTTCAAGCATGGCTGTCCTGAAGAACGAAAGACATCAAGGGAGGGCAGGTTTGATGTTTTGAATTGAAAAGCACGGCAGCCCTTTGGAAAATTGGGATCCCAAGTTATATAGAAATGACTGCACGCCATACAATTCACCCGTTCCGTTTTCTCACCCCAATCATCGCTTCGAGATTTTCCAATCAATTGGGGATTCCCCCATTTCCATCAGCAATTGATTTGTTTTGGAAAAAGGTTTGCTGCCAAAGAAACCTCGGGAGGCCGATAGCGGACTCGGATGAACGGACTTAATGATTTTATGACGGGTTTCATCAATCAAGGGGATTTTAGTTTGGGCAGGTTTCCCCCACAGGATGAATACAATCGGTTCCGGACGGTCATTCAATAGGCGAATAACTTGATTCGTAAAGGTTTCCCATCCTTTTCCGCGGTGTGAGTGAGCCTCTCCCTCACGGACAGTCAAGACGGTATTCAATAGCAGCACTCCCTGTTTTGCCCATTCGACTAGGTAACCATTATTCGGAGCCTCATAGCCTAGATCTGTGTCTAACTCTTTAAAAATATTTCTTAAAGAAGGTGGGATGCGAACCTCCGGCTTAACTGAAAAACTAAGGCCATGCGCTTGACCAGGGCCATGGTAAGGGTCCTGTCCAAGGATGACAACCTTTACATCTTCATAAGAAGTATAGTGAAGCGCATTGAAAATATCATCCTGATCCGGGTGAATGACTTGCTGACTATATTCCTGCTTTATAAATTCCCTTAGCTCCTTGTAATATGTTTTTTTGAATTCCTCTTCCAATAGAGGCCACCAATCATTTGTTAATAACTGATTTTCCATCTGCCACAGCCCCTTTCCACTTTTTGAAACTATATTATATCAAACTTTATCGCCTTACCTTTTTCCATAGATTACGATTTATGTTTCTATATACCCCTAAAATGGGAAAATAGATAGTTAGCAATCAATTTATTCATGTTGGAGGATTCCCTATGAAAAAATGGTACAAAAGAAAACGATTTTATCTGCTTGTCAGCATTTTGATCGTCATTACAGCCGTAATCATCTATAACAGCTGCAAGCCTCTCCCTGATGGCATTTCTTACGAAGGAAAGGTTCATCATGTCGAGGATATTGATTTCATCTATGATCTTTCCTATCACGATGAGCAAGGGAATCTGCAACATGAGCAGCGAATTTTCCAAACCATATATCAAGCCATAGAAGACGCAGATTCTTTTGTCGTAATCGATATGTTTTTGTTTAATGCTTTTTATGATGAAAAGATAAACTTTCCAAAGTTAACCGAGAATCTGAAGGATAAACTGGTTGAACAGAAGAAAAAGACACCTGACCTCCAGGTTATATTCATTACTGATGAAGTGAATACTTCCTATAATGCCTACCAGCTAGAGGCATTGGAAACGATGAAGAAAAATGGCATTGAGGTCATCGTTACCAACTTAGACCGGCTTCGGGATCCGAATCCTCTCTATTCAGGTGTATATCGGACCTTTTTCCAATGGTTCGGTGAAAGCGGGAAAGGATGGATTATGAATCCAATGGCTAAAAGCGCACCAAAGGTCACCTTACGTTCTTATCTAAGACTGATGAACATTAAAGCCAATCACAGAAAAGTGGTCGCTACCGAAAAAACGGCCATCATTTCATCAGCCAATCCTCATGACGCGAGCGGATTCCATTCCAATATTGCGTTTCAGATGGATGGGAATATCATCGGCGACTTTGTTAAAGCAGAAGAAGCTACTTCGAAATTTTCAGGTGGACCAAAGTCATTTCCTGGATTAAAAGGGACATCTGCTGAAGATAAAGGACCAATATCTGTACAATTGCTAACGGAAGGAAAAATTAATAAACATGTCCTTAAGGCAATAAAGGATGCAAAAAAAGGCGACAAGATCCATCTTGCCATGTTCTACATTGCCGATCGCGATGTTGTCGAGGCATTAACCGATGCAGCTAAACGGGGTGTGAAGATTCAAATGATATTGGATCCGAATCAAAACGCTTTCGGCAGTGAGAAAATCGGTCTTCCTAATCTTCCAGTTGCCGCTGAATTCGAAAAACTGGGGGATGCTAACATCTCGATCCGCTGGTACAAAACAGAGAAAGAACAGTTCCATACAAAGTTGATGATGATACAAAAGTCTAATGAAACGATTATTCTTGGAGGATCGGCTAATTATACCTCACGCAATCTGGATGACTACAATCTTGAAGCCAATGTTGAAATTCATGCTCCAAATGATGCGGACGTATCTTATGATGTCGATAACTATTTTCAAAGACTTTGGACAAATCAAAATGGAACATACACGGTAGATTACCGTGAATATCTAAAGAAACTACCTGTCTTCAAATACTTGACCTATCGCATACAAAAGGTGTTCCGCTTCACCACTTACTAAATATATTTCGATATAAAATGTTTATCCATGCCCAAATAAGGTTATATACTACTATAACCATCAAGCAACCACAATAAGCAAGATTCCATTTACCTATATTCAGGTGAATCTTACACTAAAATTCAAGGAGGAGTTTATATGTATCAAGTACATGTAGTAGAAAACGGTTTACAAGCAAAGGAAAAAATCGATGAATTAATTACATCAGGATATACGAAGGACGATGTATATTTGTTTGCCCATGATAAAACCCGTTCTAAGCACCTTACCGAGAATACAAATACAGAAGATGTAGGCATGAAGGAACAAGGCTTCCTTGATACCGTTGGAAATCTCTTTAAATCACGCGGAGACGAACTTCGTAATCGAATGAGCAACCTTGGCCTTAGCGATATGGAAGCAGAACGTTACGAGGAAGTGCTTGACGAAGGTAAAGTCGTCATCGTTGCTTCCAAACAAGATAATAAAGACCGGGTTACACACTAATCCCCGATAACCATTTAAAAAAGCGAGGCACCCTACCGGAGCCTCGCTTTTTATATTCATTATCCCAGGATACTTTGGTATGTGGCCTTTGCATGGACCATATCCTTCGTTCCGTGAATCAACGCCCGGCCATCCTCGAAAATGACAATACGTTCCCCATCTTTTTCACAAGAGAGAAGAAATGGATTGAATTGCACCAAATAACCACTGCCGTTCAGATCTTTGGCTAATTTCCCGAGTTGCAGTTTCAAAGGTCTTGGCGGTCTGACCTGTACAGTATCCCTACCGCAAAGAACCGCAGTTTTTGTTGCGTTTTCCATAGTTAAAAAGGGATATGTCCTCTGATCTCCGCAAGAGAGACAATCTTTCTTTCTCGCTTTTGTTAATTTTACGGTTTGGTATTGATTCCTCCACAGATCAAAAGTAACAAGTGCAGGTCGAACCGATTCCCAATCTTCAACGAGGATTTTCAAAGCTTCGGCAGTTTGGTGTGCCACTACCATCGTTACAGCTGGTGATATGATTCCTCCTGTGTCACAGGTCATTCCTTGAATGGGGATAGCTTTAAGTAAACAGTGCAAACATGGCGTCTGTCCGGGTAGGATGGTCAAAGTCATGCCCACACTCCCCACACATGCACCATAAATCCATGGTATCTGTAACTTTTGGGACAGATCATTAATAATCATCCGTGTCTCAAAATTATCGGTTGCATCCAATATCAAATCAACATCACCAAGCAGCTGTTCAAGGTTCTGGGCGGTAGCGTCCATGATGATGGCATTAACTTCGACTTCATGATTGATATCAAATAAATGGCGCTTTGCCGCTTCTGCTTTTGGCAGTTTCTCCTCGACATCCCGTTCCGTATACATTTGTTGGCGCTGTAAATTACTTGTTTCGACATAATCCCTGTCAACAATGGTAAGCTTCCCTACTCCCGCACGAGTAAGGGCCTCTGCGTTAGCAGATCCCAATGCCCCCGCCCCAAGAAGTAAGACGTGCTTCTTCAAAATTCTCAATTGGCCCCCTTCACCAATAGGGGAAAATAAAGTCTGTCTTGAATATCGCTCTTTCACCGTGAACCCTCCCTTCCGAACGCTTTAGCCTCCACTTACTGGCGGAATGAAAGCCACTGTATCTCCATCAGATAGAATCGTGTCATCGTCAGCAAATTCTTCATTGACCGCTGTCATCACGGTTTCAAGACCCTCCAATTGAAATTCCACCCTCATTTTCCCTTTAAGCTCGACCACACTCATACCATTTCCTTCTATAGAAAGAGTCTCTTTGCCTAACTCATCTTTCAATTGGGCAAATAAAAGTACATTAATCATTGATATCCACCTCTTCCGGTTTCCCTTTTGGATATGGAACGGTTTCCAACTGATTTCCGACCCATGTCTCCCCATCTTCCCAATGTTCCTTTTTCCATATAGGGACAATTTCTTTTATTCTTTCAATCGCATACCTGTTTGCCTCATATGCATCATTTCGATGTGGCGTACTAACAGCAATAACGACTGCGATATCCGTGATTTCAAGTTTTCCCACACGATGGGTAATTGCCGTTTCTGCATCAGGCCAGCGATCCTTGATTTCAGATCCAATTTGCTCCAATTTCTTGATGGCCATCGGTTCATACGCTTCGTAAATTAAGAAAAGAGTCTTTTTTCCTTTCGTCATTTCCCTCACTGTACCAATAAAGGTCGTGACGGCACCTGCATTCCGCTCTACTACTTTATCAATCACTTCCTGGATGACAATCGGCTCTTTTGAAATTTTATAATTCATGTCTACCATCCTTTATATATAATTCAGTTTGATCAATATACCCTGCCTCTTTATAATCTTCCCTCGTATTCATATTGAAGAAAAGGTGTTGAAGACGTTCAGGATTCTCGTGGTATAACTTAAATTCGGTTTCCTTCATGATTTTCACCGAAATTTTTTCCAAAAATTGACCCATTTTTAACTCACGTTTTAATAAGCACTCCGTCAGTACAGGAAGACACCTTTTATGATAAACAGCAAAAAGCGGCTGTATCTTTCCATTTATTTCCGGAATAACAGCATCGAATTCAGGTTCATAATAGGAAATGATATCATTTATGGCATCTGCATTCACAAAGGGCATATCACAGGCCGTAAGGAATTGAAGCTCCGTTTTCGCAGAGGTCATCCCTGCATGCAATCCGCCAAGAGGTCCTTGATCTTTATGTAAATCCGATATTAACGGAAGCTGCAGAAAACGATAATCTTCAAAAGTATTGGTAATGACCAGAATGTTTTCTGACACCTTTTTCAATTCGGATGCCACTCTTGAAATGTTCACAACGCCACCTATGGTCAACAGAGCTTTATTCACTCCCATACGACTTGATTTCCCACCAGCTAAAAGTAACATAGTCCATTCCAAACGAATCACTTCCCTATTTTGGGTTTAATCCCGAATCCAACGGTAAAGCTATAATAAATTCATCCCCTAATGAAGCGTCCCTATATTTAATTATTTTAAATCAACTTTGAAAATAATGACACTTTCATATATTTGCTTATATATCAAAAGTTTGGCAAAGTATATTTCCAAGGGGCAGACGGGTCCTTTCCATTTCCTTATTAAAGGTGCTCATATTAGGGTGACAACTAAGTTTTACATAAAAGAAATTTTGGTATATTCTAAAAACAGGATATTACCTGGTATGCTGATAATATCGATATCTAATTCTCCTGAGGAGGTCACATAATGACTATGAAAAGAGCTATGACAGTTGCTGGATCGGATTCGAGCGGCGGAGCTGGTCTTCAAGCAGATTTAAAGACATTTCAAGAATTCGGTGTTTACGGTATGTCCGCTTTAACGACAATCGTGACGATGGATCCTAAGAATGGGTGGTCCCATAATGTATTCCCTACACCGGTCGAGGTTTTGGAAGCCCAAATCGAAACGATTTTATCAATCGGCATTGATGCCATGAAAACAGGAATGCTTGGATCAGTGGAAATCATTGAACTTGTTGCCCGTAAAATAGACGAGTTGAAACTGGACAAAGTCGTAATCGATCCAGTTATGGTATGTAAAGGTGAAGATGAAGTGCTGCACCCTGAAACAGCTGTAGCTTTGCGAGAACTTCTTGTTCCACGTGCAACTGTAGTTACGCCAAACCTGTTCGAGGCTGCTCAGTTAGCTGGGACAGCATCTATCAAAACGATCGATGATATGAAGGGTGCAGCTGAAAAGATTCATGCACTTGGTGCAAAATATGTCTTGATCAAAGGCGGAAATAAGCTGGCGAATGACAAAGCCATCGACCTTCTATATGATGGAAAAGAATTTGAGATCCTTGAATCCGAGAAAATCGAAACAACCAACACACATGGTGCCGGCTGTTCATCTTCAGCAGCTATTGCAGCTCAATTGGCTGAAGGGAAAAGTCCGCGTGAGGCTATCCACATTTCGAAAGACTTCATTACCGAAGCGGTTCGCCATTCTTGGAAGATGAATGACTATGTAGGACCTGTCAATCATGGTGCATACCATAAATATGGAATTGCTGAAAACACGCAAAAATAAAACATCAAGTTTAGTGGCCGCTCAAATTCATCGAGCGGCCTTTTTCGCTTTTTTTGTTTTTATTTAGTAAACTAGAAAGAAGGAAAAGCTTATCTAGCCGCCCAGTTAAGGAGGAAATTATAGAATGAAACCTATAGACCGTACAGAGGTGCAAATTGCTATTGATACTTTCGCCGGACAAGATGTATATCTTCACCTTGAAACGACAAATGGTGCCTATGCCACTCATGTAGATGAAGCTTTCTTTTCAGCAGGTGCTTATATTCGTAATGCTTTAATACAGTATGAACACGGGAAGATAGTTGGGGATGGACCCTTCCGCATCGGCTTAAAGCTCAATATTGGCTGGGTATATGCAGAAGGCGTTAACCACTTCGAAATGGATGAACAAGGTAGGTTGCTGTTGGCAGGCCTGGATTTTTCCGGAAAGCTTGCTGTCTCCATGCAGCTCAGTCCTACTCCCTTTGAATGATTGCAACTTGCTTGATATGTAATATAATTCCGATGAAAACTCCCATTCACCGATAACCATACTCACTGTAAGTAGAACGGAAGGAGAAATATACCTTGGAAAAAGAACGTCATGTATTAGTTATTTTCCCACATCCCGATGATGAAGCCTTCTCGGTCTCTGGAACGCTTGCCCTTCATAGAGAAAAGGGCACTCCTGTCACCTATTTATGCTTAACTTTAGGAGAAATGGGACGTAATTTAGGAAATCCTCCATTTGCAACAAGAGAATCGCTCCCTAAAGTTCGTAAAAAGGAATTAATCGATGCAGCAAATGCGATTGGAATCCAAGATTTGCGCATGCTTGGTTTGCGTGATAAGACAATCGAATTCGAAGATGATGAAAAGCTGACTTCATTATTTACCGATGCCATCAATGAATTGAATCCTTCATTGATCATTACGTTTTACCCAGGATACAGTGTCCATCCAGACCACGAAGCAACAGCACGGGCCGTTGTTCGGGCAGTGGAAAAAATCGAAGAAAAAGAAAGACCTAAACTTCATTGTGTCGCGTTCTCCAATAACTGCATCGACGAGTTAGGACAGCCCGACATCATCCATGATATAACTGCCGTAGAAGAAAAAAAGGTAGCTGCATTCACTGCCCATCGTTCTCAAACACAGGCAATGGTGATCGATTGGAAAGAGAAATTCGAAAATCAGGATGCTGATTTTCTTGACTGGATCCGCAAAGAACGATTATGGACCTATAAATTTTAAAGAAACCGCCAATAAAGGCGGTTTCTCAGAGTGTAACCCCTTTTCCCAAAGAATCGTTGGAGAAAAAGGGGGTTTTTTATCTTTTAATTAATATTTAGTTGTGACTATGAAAGAAGGACACAACATATTATTGCTAAACTTTTTATAAAAAACAGCTGTCGACTTTGTCGACAGCCTGAGAAACCGCCAATAAAGGCGTTTTCTTTGTTTATGGCATAAAAAAAGCGCCTGCGGATTACAGGCGGTGAAAAGGGGGATACTTTGGAAAACCAATCATTATATAAGCATCCCCCAAATTCTCCATTTTATACAGGCTTATAAAAAAATTAAGCAGACAAACGTTCCTCATGATGCATGTTCTTTCTTGCTGAGGCTTTTTTTCCATGTGCCAAATAATAAATCCCGATAAGGGCGAATGCAAAGATTGACATTCCCATGAATAACCCTTTAAACCCGGTAAGTGGAATAAGGAAGCCCAATAGGAATGGGCCAACACCAATACCAAAATCATACATTGTAAAAAACGTGGATGTGGCTAATCCCATCCGATTTGATGGGGATTCCTTGATAGAAATCGCTTGACAGCTTGATTGGAACGTACCATATCCCACTCCGATAAAGGCACCGGCAATCAGAAGCGTGATACCATGATGGGATTGACTGAGGATGACCATACCAATGGCAAATAGGAAGAGCGATGGGTAAATGACTGCATTCTCCCCCTTCACATCGAACATTCGTCCTGTAAACGGGCGGGACGCCAAAAGGAATACAGCAAATACGACAAAGAAAAAGCTCGCCGCATCCATTAAATCCATTTCCTTTGCAAAAGATGTTAAATAGGACAAGATGCTCGAATAGGCAAATCCGGCAAATCCGATAAAAACGGAAATGGGCAGGGCCCTTTTTTCAAAGTAATCACTGATTTTAAATCCCTTTTGTGGTAAAGCCCCGCCTTTTTCCCCTTCAGGTACATTCATGAATAACGATGCGACTAAAGAAAATGCGGCAAATAAAGCGGCTGCATAGAAAATGATGGAATAACTAAAATGCTGTGTGATCAGCAATCCAATAAACGGACCAAAGGCCATTGCCAAGTTTGTACTCATGGCAAAGTAACCTGTACCTTCCCCGCGTCTTTCATTCGGAATGATATCTGCAGCAATCGTTCCCGTTGCCGTAGTGGCAAGGCCAAAAGCAAAACCGTGAATAAGACGATCGATCAATAAGAGGGGTAAACTATTCACCAGGAAATAGCCAATGGATGCGATCAGGAATAGAATCAAAGATCCTAGCAACATTTTTCTGCGGCCGATCTTGTCAATTTTTTTCCCTGCAATCGGTCTGACAAGCACTGCCCCGAGGACAAAGATACTTGAGGCAAGTCCTGCTTGTGCTTGCGACGCATGAAAATTATCTATCGTATAAATGGTCAATGTCACCATCAGGACATAAAAAGTTAAAAATAGAAAAAAGTTCGCAGACGAGACAATCAGAAAGTCTTTCGTCCACAATTTCGGTTTGTGATTCATTTCAATCCTTCTTCCTTACTATTGTTTTAATTTTTCCTTCAGGAAAATCAAAGTCCTTAACGTTGTCTCTCGATCCTCTTCAGCCAAACCACTCATTAATTGAAGTTCAAATTCTTCAACCACTTTTTTAGCCTCTTGAAAAGTCCTTACACCTGATTCCGTTAACTGTATTCTCCGTTCCCGCTTATCTTTTCCAGGGATTTGTTCAATCAAATCACGTTCTTCCAAACGGTTTACCGTCCGGGTTACCGTCGGCTTCTCCACATCTAGATATGTGCTTATTTCAACAAGCGTAGAACAGCCATACTGATTCAGATAATAGACAATCAGCCACTGGGAATGAAAAAGATCAACCTTAGCCAATTGTTCATTTAACTTTTTGGTAAATGACCTTGAAAATTGTAAGTTATGATGAAAAAAACCATTATGAAAGGACAAAGGGATTCCTCCTACTAAGTAGTTACCTAGGTAACTATACACTGATTCTTTAGAAATGTCTAGCCTTCGGATGAAGAAAAACAATTGTATGCAACCTGTTTCTACTTTATCTCCATTGCTCTGACACAATAAAAAAATGCGCTATTCAGGAGTTTTGACGTTACTCTTGAATTTGGAACGTTTACTCGTGAATTTTACCGTTTTACTCGTGAAATTACCGCTACACACATGAGTTTGCGCTGTTTACTCGTGAATTTGGAGCGTTTACTCGTGAGTTTCGCACGTTTACTCGTAAGTTTTACCGTTTTACTCGTGAATTTCGCACATTTACTCGTGAGTTTCGCACGTTTACTCGTGAATTACCGCTACACTCATGATTTCGCGCTGTTTACTCGTGAATTACCGCTACACTCATGATTTCGCGCTGTTTACTCGTGAATTTGGAGCATTTACTCGTGATTGTGGGAGAAAGGGGCTCTTTATGGGTCAAATCGAGGGGCCATGCTAAGTTATTGTCAATGCTTCAAGGCCATCCACAAAAAAGACCCCGCTATTAAAAGCGAGGCTTCCGAAGAGTACAATGTCACTTTCAGGAACGGCGTGACTGCATTGGATCATTGCGACGCTGGGCAATATCATTCGAAACGGTTGGTACATGGGGATTATTATGAATCATAAACACCTCGTCTCCGACTTGTACCTCAAGTGCATTGATAACTTCAGGGCATATTTCCTTTTAACCGAGATAGTGGCACACGATAAAGCTTATCATCCTTTTCATCAGGATTTCCTCGGCCATCCGTATTGTTGCTTATGAAATAAAGGGATTCTCCATCTACGAATACATCACGTATCCGCCCGAAACCCGTAATGATATCAGTCAGCTTTCCGCTCTGTACATCATAACTTTTAAGCGATTCGCCCCTTAGGGCAGCAAAATAAAGCTTTCCGTCAAAATAGACCATTCCAGAAGGGGCCCATGTTTTCTCACCGGAATGAATCAATGGATTTACCATATCAGGTTTTTGCTCATCGCCCTCTATTTCTGGCCAGCCATAGTTCTTACCTGGATCTATCTTATTTAATTCATCGTGAGCAGAATCCCCGTGCTCACTTTCATACAACTGTCCGGATTCATCCCACGCCAGACCTTGTGGATTGCGGTGACCGTATGAATAAACGTATGAATTCCCGAAAGGATTATCTTTCGGAATGGTGCCATCCAGATTCATGCGCAAAACCTTCCCGCCTAAGGAATTAATATCCTGTGCAATCTCAGGCTTTCTTGCATCACCTGTTGTTGCATATAGCTTATCATCCGGTCCAATCTTGATCCGGCCACCATGGTGGTATTCCCCGCTTGGTATGCCGTCGATCAAGGTCTCCATCTCCTGCCATTTATCATCAACTTTTTGTAAAATGATGATTCGATTGACGGAATCCCCGCCTTCTTCATACGTATAATAGGCGAAAGCTTGCCCGCTCTTAGAGAAATCGGGAGTTAACAAAAATCCAAGTAATCCCGCTTCCGCTTTTGCAGATAATGGCTTTTTAAGATGGACTTTTTGCCTTGTCACCTTACCCTTGTCCCATTCTATGATGGTTCCTGTCCGCTCTGATACATACATTGTGTCCCTATCCTTCTGAATCGACCATGGGGAATGCAAGTTCGTTACTAGTACATCCGGATTTTCTCCTAAAGCGTCCGTCACTTCTTTATCAGGCTTCGGCTGGGTTTTGCTGTCCTCCTTATTCATGTTACAGCCAGTTAAAGTCAATGTAGCCATAAGGAAAAATAAGAGCCATCTTTTCAAAAGTCATTCCCCTTTCGATTTATGAGTTTAATAGGCTGACTGATTAAGTACCTTTAAAATGGCCTCCGCTACACCGGATTCGTCATTCTTACCTGTTACTTCATCACATAGTTTTTGAATATCGAGCGGGGCATTTCCCATTGCAACAGACAAACCTACCCGTTCAAACATGGATACATCATTATAATTATCCCCAATGGCCATGGTTTCCTGCATCGAGCCGGATTTTTCATTTACATAAGTTTCAAGCGCCGTACCTTTTTGAGCTGTCCCACTCATGATTTCCACATTTCCCCGTCCAGATGAGGTGACTGTAACTTCCTGTCCTTTCAATTTAGAAGCAATTTGATTTAATAAACTTGAATCTTTTGAGAAGCAGAGAATTTTATAATATTCCACATTCGAATGGTGGAATAACTCGGAATAATCGGAAATGGAAGTCACCTGCCCAAGCTGTAAACGCTCCTCTGCAAATTTCCTCATTCTCTCAGGGTCAATCTCCGGATTGGCTGTAACAAATATATCCACTAAAGCGGCTATTGCGTTTTCATAGTCTTTAGAATAGATTCCCTGACTCGTATATATTTCGAAATAAATTCCTTGTTCTTCGAGGAATTCACCTACCATGCTAGCAGTGGCAGCTGACATTGGATTGGAAGCAGCAATCTTTCCATCCTCCCTGAAGAGTGCAGCACCATTTACACAGATGACAGGACAAACGATGCCTGCTTCATCTAAAGCGAACCTTGCTTCCACATAAGATCTGCCAGTAGCAATGATCACTTCCACTCCCTCACTTTGCGCCTTCTGAATTGCGTCTCTATTTTCCTCACTGACCTTTTGCATGTTGTTTAACAATGTTCCGTCCATATCAATTGCAATCGTCTTTATCAATTCGACCGGCTCCTTTTTTTCAATATAATCCCTATTTTAACCGAAAGAGCGTGGATAAACACGTTTTACAAACTCGTCTTGATTCTTGGTGTAACTTCAGTCATTTAAGAAGTCCCATTATGTAAATAAATAAACTGCACCAAATGAAGAAAGGTGCAGTTTGTTTTCTTAATGTAGAATCGTGTGGCTATCCACTTCCTGTGCCCGTTCAATAATCTGTTGGTGGATGTCGCTTTGAATGTCATCGATTGCTGTAAAGTCCATCGCTTTCACATAAATCTTTTCAAGTTCGTCATGCAGCTCTTTTGCTTTAGCCAGACTTGCTGTAGCTTCATTCATTTTCGTCCTGTACCTGGAGGAAACATCCTTTATCTGATCAGCATAAATTTCATCTGTTCCTGGCAAGATGGCCGTTTTATATATATCAATGATTTCATCACCTTCACAACTCGGAAAATATTCATGAGGGGATGTGCTGTCAAAAATGGCAATCCCTACTTCCCGGACGATTACCATATCCAAGCTATTCGGATCAAAACCACAATGATATACTTCCACATCAAAACCTCTTTGCTCCGCAGCCTTTGCAATCTTTTTCAGCATCGTTGATTTACCGGAACCCGGACGCCCCTTTAAAAAGTACCGTTTTTGTACTCCTGCAGTAATATTGGGGATGAAATCAACTGCACCCTTTGGTGTAGCGGCACCTAAAAACCGATGACGAACATCAGCCTTCTTGTTAAGGGCGATATCTCTATAAAAGCCTTCTATCAATTTATTGGTCAACCCATTCAATTTAGCGAAATCAATATTTGCCTTATAAATGTCTTCCCATTCATCATGTATCTTCAATGCTTCAGCGAAAAGGACATATGCCTTCTCAAAACTCTTGCTTCTCGCATTCGTCAATCTTATGATTGCCGCTCTGTCGGAAGCCAGCTGCTGGGAATTCCATGCAGACCCTAGATTGACATATTCCTCAATGGCCCCTGGTGCCTTCGGCTCAATCACATGCGGCGCTGTCCCATCCACGATTCCGACCTTCAAAGCCGGTATGATTACTCCGTCAATGGAATCATTATCGGACGAACAATGTAAAAACTCGATGTCATAATCTTTATCCAGCCATTCTTGGCCGATTTTTTTCATAATGGTCGATTTACCGGAACCAGGCCCGCCTTTTAATATGAATAATCTTTCCAAACCTGCTAAATTGGAATCATATAAACTATAAAAACCTTTAGCCGTATTGCCTCCAGCAAAATAATGCATCACTTTTCCTGTCACTTTTACACTCTCCCTCACAATACAGATGTGATATTCAAGACAGCGTATGCAGAAAAAGCCTATTAGGTGAATGCCTAAAGATAAACAGTCTATTTTATAAGGGCTACAGATTCCGCTTGTGTGACTTCCAGGAACTCTGACGGTTTTAAAACTATCTGTGTACCGATCCGCCCTCCGCTTACGATGATTTCAGGCAGGTTGGTTGCACTTTCATCGATGAAGGTGGGGTATTGCTTTTTCATTCCGATCGGTGAACAGCCTCCCCGAATGTAACCTGTATATTTTTGCAGGTCTTTAACCGCGAGCATTTCAATTTTTTTTGCACCTGCCGCCTTCGCTGCTTTTTTTAAATCCAGTTCGGTGGCTACAGGAATGACGAATACATAAAGCTGCTGCGGTCCGCTATGGGTAACAAGTGTTTTAAAAACGGTCTCTGGAGCTTTTCCAATTTTGTCCGCAACAGTGATCCCGTCAATTTTTCCGTCATTGGCATCATAACTCATCATGCCATACTCCATACATTTGTTATCAAGAATTCGCATTGCATTCGTTTTACTGGCTCCCATATTAAAATTCTCCTTATCGTTTTCTTCCATCTTACCATTTTTAAATACCAGGCAAAAAGAAAAGCACAGTGCTTATACACCTGTGCTTTCCCTTAAATTCATTCTAAATGACGCCTTTGGAAGTCAGCAATCCGCTTGTAGTCGCCTTCCAATTGCCTGCTCACAGATAAATAAATCGACATTAATTCTTCATACACTTTAACGTTCTCTTCGATTGGGACAAGTTCATTCGTTTCACCGATCATACCCTCTACCTCATCGAGGCTTTCGATTTCCCCTAAAGCGTATAATCCAAGTACGGCGGCACCTAAGCTAGAACTCTCAAAGCTTTCAGGAATTGTCACATTCTGATTGAATATATCAGCCATGATTTGACGCCAGAGCTTTGAGCGGACAAATCCACCGCTTGCATGAATTTTCTTGGGAGCACCAGTCAGTTCCTTTACAGCAAGAAGGACACTGTACAAGTTATACATCACACCCTCCAACACTGCCCGGACCATATGATCACGAGTGTGATGAAGCGCAAGTCCAAAGAAGGAGCCCCTAGCATCGGCGCTCCATAATGGCGCCCGTTCCCCAGCCATATACGGGTGGAATATTAGCCCATCGGATCCAGGTGCGATATTGGAAGCCATATCCGTCAGTATCTCATAGGAATCCTGGCCCAAAGCCTTCGCTTTTTCAATTTCCACACGGCCTAATTGATCGCGTGCCCATCGGAAGGTGATTCCCCCATTGTTGACCGGTCCGCCGATTATCCAATGATTCTCAGTAAGGGCATAGCAGAATGTCCTGCCTTTCGGATCAGTAATCGGTCGGTCACTGACGGTTCTTACCGCACCGCTCGTTCCGATTGTCACGGCCAGAACTCCTGGCTTGATGGCGTTTTGCCCTAAGTTGGCAAGCACACCATCACTCGCGCCAATCACAAACGGGGTACCTGGCCGAATGTTCATTTTTGCAGCTAATTCCTCACTTAAACCTGAGAGGGTATGCGTTGTAGGGACAAGCGTTGGCAGCTTGTCAGCCCCAATACCGGCAATGGTAAGTGCCTCTTCATCCCACTTCAAGTCATTCAAGTTGAACATGCCCGTTGCAGATGCAAGCGAATAATCCATCACATACTCATTGAAAAATTTATAGATGATGTACTCTTTAATCCCTATGAATTTGTCCGTTTCGTTAAAAACCCCAGAATGCTCATTTCTTAACCACATTACTTTCGTGATTGGGGACATTGGGTGAATGGGTGTTCCCGTCCTGTGATACAATTGCATCCCCTGTTCCGAAGCCTTCAATTTCTCCGCATAAGAAACACTTCGATTATCTGCCCAAGTAATGCTATTCGTTAGCGGATTACCATCTTTCCCCATGGCGATCAAGCTATGCATTGCCGAACTGAACGATATGAACCCCAGTTCTTCCTTTTCTATACCACTTGCAATCATGACCTCGCCTATAGCAATGATGACCGCTTTATAAATTTCTTCGGGATCTTGTTCCGCAACGGAAGGAGTTGGACTGTGAAGAGGGTATCCCTTCGAACAAGATTGGACAACTTCCCCCCTTTTTGAAAAAAGAACAACCTTCGTACTCGTCGTACCAATATCGATTCCCATCATATAACCTGAATGTTTCATACTTACATCATGCTCCTTTCTCTTAAACAATTGAATTCAATAGTAAGATTAGGATAAGTGAAACGACTGATATATTCGTTTCCATAACCGTCTAAGATTTTACCGTTTGTGCGACTGTTAAATTAAAAAACTCTTCGATCATCTCAAATCCTGCATCGTTCAAGTGGGATGGAATTGATTAACTCAAACCGTTAGCAAGGACCAGCAATTTAAAGATATGATCGGCAGGCACTACCTGCCGCAGTTGTCATCACGACAGTTGCTGAACCTGTGGCCTCTTGAATCATAGCTACCAAACAGAATCAGTGAAATATCAAAGGAAGCCGCTTAACTTCAATGGCTTCACGACTCCACTCATGATCAATACATTTTCAAATGCATCGCCAGCTCCAATAATCAAAATACTGGACGCGGTTGGAGCGAGACAGGCGGACATAAATTGGTTTAGTTCTCCTTTATTAAAACCTGGTGTAACCTAATGTAAAGAATGAAGCCGACACAGAGACCATGAGGGGGATGCCGAAACCCGGTAGCCTCTTAGGTCATGTACATCTTTTAGATATGTAGGAACTAAAAAACGGAAATCATCGCTTCCAATCAGCACCTTCCCGACTCAGCCATCATTTAAGCATCGTACTTAAACCGACAGTAAGAGCTATCAAGCCGGGAGTATTACTGCCCCTGTCTGAACAGCATCTGCAACATCCGGAACATCCATACCTGCGATAATCCTTAAAATGACGGAAGCAAGCAGGAACCATTAAATTATGACCTAAATGAAAAAAGCATCGACCCAGTTCATTGTGAACTGGAACCCGATACCTGATTCATTCATGAAATGATCATTCTCCAATAAAAAGAGGACCGGATCGGAGCTTGATTTCTTCCTCCAGATGTTCAGGATACGCAATGAGGAAGCAGGTAGATGGTCCAGACGATTTTTCGATATCGACTTTATTACTTATATGGATAGAAACACCTTCACCACTTGGGTCCAGATGCTTCCACTCATACGCTATCCCTTTTGAACCGACTGGAAGTGCCTGAACTTCTTCCATTTCACATAGGCTTTTATATAAAGATAATGGGGCGACCCAATCTTGTTGATCCATAACTTCTTCTCCAACGAGCGGCCTGCCGATCAGAGCGATTTTCCGTAAAGGATGTTGCTTTTTAACACGTTCATTCCTTCGTTTACCAATCACCATAAGACCAATTGCTGATTGAAGAAGCGGCATGTTAGTTTCTGTGCTGCCTGTAATGGGAAGCTCCATTCCCAATTCATTCAAGCCCTTCCTGACACCCTTGCTCAAGTCCTCCCAGGCTTCATCACCGCAGAAATTATGTAGGACAACGGATACTGGTCTTCCGCCAACACCCATGCATTCCATGACGGCAACCCGAAAGGAATAATATCCAACGACCTCATAAGGGACATGAATCAGATCTTTTTCCTTCAGACCGATTCCGCCGCTATTATCACTTGAAACAATCAATGAATCTGATTCGGAAAATGGTAAAATCAATGAATCACTCATTCTACGAGTCCAGATTTAAAAATGATTTTTTTCAAAACAGGCTCCAAGCGTGGCAGTAAAACGGCTGCCAATACTACATTTACCGCCGTCACCGCCGTTAATCCCGGAACCAGCAACGTGTAAAAACCCGTGCTGACCAGAAAGGCGAAAGGCAGGGCCAAGATGAAGGAGTTACCGATGAAGAAGAGGAAAAATGCGCCTATTTTTTTCCCGTGTATATATAAAATGCCAAACATCCATACGAGGACTGCCATTTCGACCATGATCAAAAAATGGAATGGCCCAAGTGGCATGCTGCTGAAGAACGCTGAGATGATATGACCAAGCCCCGCTACAATAGCCCCCGATACCGGGCCAAGTATGACAGCCGCCAAAAGGGCCGGAAAACTATCCAAAGCGATGCTGCCGATTAAGGAAGGGATCTTAATCATCGCCCCCACCGCCGATAAGGCAATGAATAAAGCAATTGCACTAATTTTTCTTACGTCCATGTTTACTCTTTTTCCTTTCTTTTCCCTCCACGGAATACATTTGCACTGCGGATATATTCCACATCTTTCACACCAAGGCGGAAATTGATCACACGTGCAACAGCAAAGAAGTAATCCGACAAACGATTTAAATATTGAAGTGATAATGGTGAAACTGCTGCACCCGACTTGATCAATGAAACGACCAATCGTTCCGCCCTTCTTGTAACCGTTCGGGCAATATGAATGGTTGCAGCTGCTTTTGAGCCGCCAGGCAGGATAAACTTTTCCAATTCCGGCGCTTCGAGTATGAAGGCATCTATTCGTTCTTCCAAATAGGTAATGGCCTCATCCGTCAGCTTTTGTGGAGCCTTCTCGGAAACGGTTGCCAAATCACCGCCGCAGTCAAATAACTCATGCTGGATTTTCTCTAGATCGGCCAAAACATCCGAAAATATTGCGGGATCCAATTCAGTCACCGCAAGACCAATATAGCTATTCACTTCATCCACTGTTCCATACGATTCAACACGGATGTCATCCTTGTCAAGCCGACCTCCGATTACGCTTGTTTGTCCCTTATCCCCTGTACGTGTATAGATTTTCATCCCAATTGCCTCCTCTATTTTATTCTCTGGTTAATTCCATACCAAATGATATCAACGCGCCTTGATATGGATGCTACATCTTGAAAGACCCATCCGCAGGCATCGCGCCATTTGCGATCACTTGCTTCCATCGGAACAATTCCTTTGGAAATATCCGATCCGATTACAATGCAGTTGTGAGCATCCTTTTCTTTCTCCCATATTCGCCAGTCAGCCATGATTTCCTTCCACCTTTTTCGAATCGAATCTGAATCCAACTTTTCTGCATCTTGTCGTATCCATGCATCCAACCCCTGCAATACGACTGTATTGCCTTGAAAATCAATCAATTCCGGCTGTTCTTTTCGATAACCGGATAGCCAAAGGACATCACTTTCCAGACCATACAATTGCTTTACCCATTTAGTTTTCCCATTATAGGCGCCGCCTGTAACAAAGTGCATCTTTCTCCCCTCCTTAAGCTGTTCCGGTCTTCCCATATCAGCTCATATCCCCTGCCATGGGAAATCCCCCAATCAAAAAAAGACTTTTCCATCGGGGCATAGCGAACCAATAAATCACGGATTACCCCTCCATGGGTCATAAGGACATATTGGCTTTCCTCACAGTCAATCAATTGGTTCCAGCCATTATTAACACGTTCGGAAAATACCGGATAACATTCACCCCCAGGCACCAAAGCCTCCATGGGACGTTCAAGCCAATTAAGATAATCTTCATCTGCCTTCAAATCATCATACGTCCGCCCTTCCCAACTGCCGAAGTTCATTTCACGGAACGAAGCGTTTTTGACCGGAACTATATCTGGAAACAACAGTCTTGCAGTTTCCACACAACGAGGTAAATCACTCGTGTAAATTTTTTCATACTGTGGGTAAGAGCCCCTTAAGTCTAGAATTTCCTTTTCTCCTTTGCTGCTTAACGGAGAATCCGTCCAGCCTAAATAGGCCTTTCGCTCATTTGCTTCTGTCAGCCCATGGCGAAGTAGTGTAATAGCCACAATATCAGCCATAACCAAAGCTCAACCCCTTCCACGGATGCCCCCAGTACATCCCCTGTTATCCCACCGAACCAACTGACGATTTTACGTTTTATATAAACCAGGAAAAATACCGCAGCCAGGCACATGATGAAAAATAAGGTGACAAGCCTAAAATCGATGATCCAGGCAATCGCCAGACTTACAAGGAGGTACAGCCAATAAATAGGCAAACTGCTTTTCTTTACTGCACTTTGAAAAAAAGCGCCGAGCCCCTCTTTTTTAGCCAGTGGCATCCGGATGAGTAAATAACCCATCACACATTTGCTTAAGAGTGGCAGGGCAATGACCAAGAAGTATGTCCATTCATTGACCCTTTCAATAATTTCATAAATAAATATAAACCGGGCGGCCAAAAGTACGATGACGGAGATGACACCGAATGCGCCTGTCCTGGAATCCTTCATAATTTCTAGACGCCTCTCTTTATCCTGATAGGAAAAGAAGGCATCACTTGCATCAATCCAGCCATCGAGGTGCAAACCGCCTGTTAATGCCATTGTTAAAAACCAAATCACAAACGCGATCGAAAGGGATGACAATGGGGTCCACTCTATTAACGCGTATAAAACACCTCCCAGTATCAGACCTAGGAAAAGCCCAACTAAAGGAAAAGTTTGAATGGCACGGTGTATATATTTCTTCTCCATAGGAAGCTGTTTCTTTATTGGGAACACGGTAAAGAACTGCAGGTTAATTAAAAATCCAATCACTCCGTTCATTCCTGCATGCACCCTTTCTTCCGCAATGGGATTCCCGATTCAACTAAATAAGCTTCATTCGCCTGCTCGACGATCGTTTGATGAAGCAGGCCTAATGTTTTTCCGTATATATGGAGGAAATCATTCTGGAAAATCGGTTCCTGCACCAATTCATTGCTCACGACTATTAAACAGCTGGATTGTTTTCTTATCTCATTGATTCCGGTTATTATTTTTGAAAAAACGCTATGTAGAAACTCCTTTTCAAGCGGAATACCCGGACCAAATAGTTCATTATCAAGCAGGGTTGTCAGACAATCGAGCAGGATTATGGAATCTTGATTAATGTCTGCTCCTATTCGTGTAATATCCGTTTCGTATTCGGAAGTCTTCCAGGTAATTGGGCTGCTTTCTCTATCTTTCTGGTGCCTAAGGATGCGTTCACCCATTTCAACATCACTGACACGGCCGCAAGCGAGGTAATGCAAGTTCCCATCCATTTGAAGAGCATATTCCAGGGCTTTTCTTTCCGCGAAGCTGCTTTTTCCGGACCGGACACCCCCGGTTATAAAACAGAGCCTTGCTTTCTCCACTGTCTTACCCCCTTCATCAGCGCTTCGTTATCACGTTCACTCTTCACTGCAAACCGAAGCCACTTTCCATCCAGCCCCGGGAAATTATAGGTATGGCGCGGTACGATTCCTTCTTTTAGCAAAAAGGGGAAAAGGGATAAGGATTCATCTTTCACTAAATAAAAATTAACTGCGCTATTAGAGACAACCAACCCTTGCTCCTCATAAAACCGGAATAGTTTCTGCTTTTGCAATTGAATATAGTCTCTTGTTTTTCTCATATATGCTTCTTCAGCAAGACAGATTTTCCCTACTTCCAATGCCACATGGTTGACGCTCCAATGCGGTTTATAAGATCTTACACTAGTTATGATGTCAGGTGCCGCAAGCAAATAGCCTAATCTTAAACCTGGAATTGCAAAGATTTTAGTCATTGATCTTAAAATGAGTAAATGTGGAAATTCATTAATTAAAGAAGCATAAGTAAAGGCATCTTCCGTAAAATCATAAAAAGCCTCATCCATGACAACCAGACAATCCGCTTTTTGGCATTCCATGATCAATTCTCTAACTGCACCCCGCTTAAATGAAACACCCGTCGGATTATTAGGCGTACATAAGAAAATTGCATCATATTCGGATAATCTTGGAATCAATCGATCCAAGTCCAGTTTCCACTCAGGTGCATGAAGCTGATGAAAATCGACCTCACATCCTGCTGCCGAACAAGCTTCTGCATATTCCGCAAATGCCGGCTGAATGATTAACACCCTTTGATTGGCTAACCTGTTCGCTACCAACATGATTATTTCTGCACCACCATTACCCACCAAAACGGATTGCTCAGGAAGCGCTTCTTTTTTTGCAATTGATTTTGTCAGTTCAATGGCATGCGGATCTGGGTAATGTAAGATTCCTTCGAAAAATTCAGGCCACTGTTCCTTTATACGTAAAGGCGGACCCAATGGGTTGATGTTAGCACTGAAATCAAGAATCGATTCAGGCATTTCGATTTTCAGCGCTTCGTAAAGATAATGAGGATTAGAGCCATGAGAAGGTAATGTCAAGAATAAGTCCCCCTAGCCATAGCATCAGTAGAAATAGAAAAGATGACCGATGCATGATGGTAATCGTTTTTGGTATATGTTTTGCTTCTAATCGAACAAGCGGAACGCCCATCCTCGCACGGTCGGAAACAATTCCTTTGTACATATTCCGGCCGCCTAGCTGTATTCCCAAAATGGCAGCAACGCCTGCTTCACACCACCCGCTATTCGGACTTGGATGTTTTTTTGCATCATTGAATAGTATCTTCCATTTAGCACCAAATTCATGAAAGCCGGATTTTGAGCTCAGCAGCATCAGGAACCCAGTGAGGCGGCTGGGGATCCAGTTCACGATATCATCGAGCTTAGCTGAAGCCCAGCCAAATTGCCCATATTTATCATTTTTGTACCCAACCATTGAATCGCAGGTATTAATTGCCCTGTACACCATCGCGAGCGGCGCACCGCCAACAGCTGCCCAAAACATTGGGGCGGTAACACCATCACTGGTATTTTCTGCTACGGTTTCTACTGTTCCCCGGACGATTTCGGATTCATCAAGATCAGCCGTATCACGGCCCACGATATAGGAAAGCTTTAGCCTCGCTTCGGGATAATCCCGTTCATTCAGCGGTTGGCACACATCCATTCCAGCTTGCTTTAAGCCCTTCTGTGCTATCGTAGTGGAAATGACAACAGCTTCCCATAGGATACCTGCAAGCGGATGGATACGATATGCTAAGTAGACGGTTAGACCTGTAATCAATATCACCATCGCTAAGACGATGATCAACATGAAGAGTCCATTCCGTTTCTTATATGCCCCTCTATTGAATGCCTGATCCAACTTGCTTATCATCGTTCCTATCCATTTAACTGGATGCGGCCAATTTGGCGGATCACCAATTAATAGATCAAGGAAAAACGCCAACGTAACTGCAATAAGATGATGGTAAATCATAGATCCTCAATCCGTTTCCGATTTTTCTTTAATGCTTCTACTGTACAATCATATACACCGCGACTGATCAGCTTCCCTAACGGAGTAATGGTGCCTGCATATTGAAGCTCCTTCCCTCTTTGGGACGCTGCAATCAAAATACTGTCGGTCGATGTTCCTGTTGCACATGTATTCGTTACCTTATCCAAGACATGTGAATCATGAAGCGCTTTTACTTTTGCCTCGGTTGCAGTAACTATGCTGTGTATGAAAGCCTCTTCCGCCAAATGTCCATTTATGAATATCCATGTATTTAAGGTTCCTGGGGCGGCACTCCAAGAATGTCGGTCAGCTAAAGAAGCGTCGATGGCATTCCCTACACCAGCCGTCACGATGATAAAAACCGAGAAATCTTCAGCTCTCATTAACTTAAAGGCAACCGTATCGAGAAAGACGGCTGTCATCATCCCCACCGTTTCTTGTGGTTCAAATCCATGAGTTTTTAAATAGCCGGCCATTTCAACATGATGATCCTCGCAGTTATAATCATGGTGGACATGCCTATTCACGAAATATTTATGCCAGCCCGTACCCGAACCGGTCACTCCAGAAGACATCGTTCTAAGCGGAATCGGAGAATTCAATTGAATCATCTCAGGTCCCACTGTCAGATATGATTCGTCAATTTCCAATGGGATAGTGTCATTGCCATGCTTCTCCGGAACGATGAACATTTGAGGTTTCGGAAGTGCGGGATGTGGATGTTTTTCGATCGTCGTATGATATACACCTTGAATCCGTTCCTGTTGGAGCACTCCATTCGGCACATCAACAACCTGAATTTGCCCTTTTTCAAGCAACATAAGCCGATCACAATATAATCCAGCCAAATTCAAATCATGAAAAATTGAAATAACGGTTAACTCCTGTTCTTTTGCCATTTTTCTCATAAGATCAAGAAGGTCCTTTTGATAGGAAAGATCCAAGTGGTTCGTAGGTTCATCCAAAAAAAGAATTTCCGGTTCTTGGGCAAGTGCCTGTGCCAGCAAGACCCGTTGTCTCTCCCCTCCTGATAATCGTTCAAAATGAAGATCCTGGAAATCCGCTACTCCCGTTTGTTCCATAACCCGTTGGACGATCGTTTCATCTTCTGCGGACCAACTATGGAACCAGCCTGTTTGATGGGCATATCTCCCAAGTGAGACCGTCTCTTTTACTGTATAGGAGAAAGCTAATGAGGAATGTTGAGGGAGCACGGCAATGACCTGTGCAAGTTGTTTTGATGAATATTCCTTCAAATCCCTACCTCTTATCCGTACGCTTCCGCCCTTATAATCAAGCACGCCGCTAAGCATACTTAAAAGCGTCGTTTTTCCGCTGCCATTAGGACCAAGGATACCGAATAATTCCCCTTTATGTACATCAAAAGAGACAGAGTCCAAAACAGTTTTGTTGTCATATCCACCTGTTAACCCTTTTACTTCAAGCATCCGTTTTTACCCTTCTCTCCGTCTCTTTAATAAAATCAGCGCAAATGCCGGTGCCCCGATAAGTGAGGTGATCACCCCGATTGGCAGTTCCGATGGGGCAATGATCGTTCGTGCCACAAAATCCGCCAATATTAAAAATCCGCTTCCTATCAACAATGACAACGGAAGCAAATGTTTATGGTCAGGTCCCCAAATCTTTCGGACCAAATGAGGAATGACCAATCCTACAAAGCCAATCGCCCCCGAAACGGCAACGGCTGCCCCTGTCAATGTCGAACCGGCTATCAAGATCCACATTTTCCGCCGCTTAACATTCACACCTAAGTGTTTTGCCCGGTCTTCCCCGAAAGTCATTGCATTCAATTCACTTGTATTCATGATCAAGGTCAACGAACCAATGATAAAAAACGGCAAAATGATTGCAATATAATTCCATCCACGCATGGAAACGCTTCCCATCAGCCAGCCGATGATTTGTCTTAATTCATCACCCGTCAGCGCAATCATCAATGAAATGAAGGCACTTAAAAACGAGCTGAAAATGATTCCCGTTAAAATGATCGTTTCCACTTTCATCGATCGATCCATTTTTTTTGCAAAAGTCAGTACGCAGAGCATCGTGAGCACTGAGCATAAGATGCTCAATGCCGGAAGAGTATATAAACCGATGAATGGCAGTGATATATTCAAGAATATTGTCAATACAGCGCCGACCGATGCTCCAGATGAAATACCTAATGTGTAAGGATCAGCGAGCGGGTTCCGGAGCAGTCCCTGAAAAGCCGCACCCGCAATCGCAAGTGATGACCCAACCAAACCCGCAAGCAACACACGCGGCAAGCGGATGTTCATCACGATATTCGTAAGCATCACATCAGAATCAGCAGAAACCGGTAAATGAAAAATCTCCTTGCCGATTATTTGTATAAGTACGGGAATCGGTACTGGCACCGAACCAAAGGAAATGCCTATCGTCATTGCAATTAACAAAAATAACAACGCAATTAAATAAGCAAACGTCCATTTAGTTGTCAAATAGGTTCGGATAGACTGATTTGGCAAGTTCCTCTACTCCCTCTATTAAGCGTGGACCGGAACGGGTCACCAAGTCAGAATGGACATCAAAGACTTGGCCATTCTTAACGGCATTTACATCTTGCCATCCTTTTCGGCCCGTCACTTCACTAACTGGATCTTTCGTATAATAACCATACGTTGTAATGATGACATCAGGATTTGCAGCAATGATCGACTCTTCATCAATTTTTGCCCAACCGTCCAATTCAGCAGCAGCATTATCCGCTGAAATAATATGAAGCATCTCATTCATGAAAGTATTTTTTCCAGGTGTGAATATTTCCGGTGATGGCGAAACCTCAACAAAAACGGTCTTCCTATCCGCTTCCTTAACGGATTTGGCTTTTTCCTGAATATCCTTGAGCTTCATTTTCATATCCGTAACGATTTCTTTTGCCTTATCATGTTCTCCCGTTGCCTGCCCAATCATATCAATAGACTCATAGACTTGGTCAAAGCTTTGTGCATCATTGACTACAAGGACATCTATTCCAGCATCCTTAAGCTGCTTTAAACCCTCATTCGAATTATGGGCACTTGATGCATGGGCAAGAACAAGGTCGGGCTTCAATGAGACAATCAGCTCCGTGTTCATTTCCATTCCGCCAACTTTTTCGATTTTTTTCGTTTCTTCCGGATAATTATCATTGTCGGAAACACCAACGACCTTTTTACCCAAACCAAGTGCAAAGACCACTTCCGTATTACTTGGTATCAACGACACGATTTTCTTCGGTTTTTGTTCTATCGTAACTTTTCCCCCAGTTGCATCTTTAATCGTAATCGGGAAAGCTTTGTGTTGAGCATGATTCGTTTGCTGCTTTTCTTTTCCTTCATCAGTAGCGTCACTGCAGCCAACCATCATGCCTGCAGTAAGCAACATCAACAATATCAGACCAAAAATCTTTTTCATTTTCATTCCCCACAATCTTTTCATTTAATTTCTTCCCACCTAATAATCTCGGAAGATGCCCCCAAAACAAAAAGCACCTCCCGTTAAACGGAAGATGCTTGTATGGCAACAATATAATTACGGACTCTTAGGGTCTGCCACACACCTTCCCATCCGCGTAGGTTACAGGTGTACGAATCTTGGCAGGTCTCCTGGCTCATGGTCATCGTCAACGGCACCTTCCCATATCCCAATACAGTGGTACATAGCCGTCAGCTCCCATATACAGTGGCGGGACCGCGCTGGCATTTCACCAGCTTCCCTTTTAAGTCATTAAGACACCAAATCGTTCATATGTATATAATTTTCACTGCCTTCATTATACACCATGTAAGAATCGATTATTATATGATTTTTCTGAACAAGTTCGAAATGCACCGTCCATCTTCAATGATTTGAAGCATTTTCTATCAGCGACGCGAACCCACCGACTGATAATCCGGGTGAAATCCGAACTCGATGCAGGGCATACATCCCTTGGTCCCTTGAAGCTCCTCCAGGTTCAGTAGTGACGGCCATCTTATAGCCAGCCTCTTCTGAAAGCCTGAGACTCTCTTCATTATAACGACCAACTGGATAGGAAAGCACTGTCGTTTCCTGTTGGAGGATACGATCGAACAGATCCTTTGACTGGACCATTTCCGCTTCTTGCTGCTCTGCCGTCATGCGGTTCAGCTCCAAATGGTTAATCGTATGACTTTCGATTGAAATCCCATTCCCTCTCATCTCAACCATTTGCTTTTCAGTCAGGTGATGACCTTTATCGATGGACTTCCCGATCATGAAGACAGTCGCTTTCATATCATATTCTTTTAGTATAGGGAAAGCGTCCGTGTAGTTATCTGTATAGCCATCATCAAAAGTAAGCCAGACACACTTCTCACTTGGCATCCGATTTTCGGTTAAAACGAGGAATGCTTCTTCAGGGGATAATGTATAGTAACCATTTTCCCGAAGCCAAGCCATTTGCAATCGGAATTCCTCTTTTGGTACCCGAAGATTATTGCCTTCAGAAATGCTATGATACATCAATATTGGAAGCTGTACCGCGGACTCAGCTATTATCCAGTTTCTCGTATCGATTCGTTCAGGATATAATTCTTCCTCCGAATCCTGCCCAGTGTCATTCTCCGCTGCTGCAGCCACTTCAATGTTATCTTCCGTGATCGGCGCAGCCGTCTTTGTGCCTATACCCTCTAAAATCCCTTGTGAGCATGCTGGTAAAATTAAAATCCCCAGCAGCGTCACCATCCATAAAACTTTATTATTCCCCACTATCATTCTCCTAATTTTTTCTAGCATAATAGTACCAGAAAACCAGGAAATAATAAAGTATTCCATTTAATGAAAGGTAAGGAAACACAAGCGCTGGGTTCCCCCTATACGGCTAGATGATTTTTTTTATAATAATTATTGCTATTAACTTGAAAAGTTTGCCTATAAGAAATATAATAAATAAGTCGTCGACTTTTTTATATGTCCCAGTAGCTCAGCAGGATAGAGCGACAGCCTCCTAAGCTGTAGGTCGTAGGTTCGATTCCTATCTGGGACGCTAAAGTTTATAAACCCTGTTATAGTGCGGTTAAAGCCGTTTTATAGCAGGGTTTTTCTTTTGACTTAACTGAAAAAGGCTGCATCACGTATGTCGGATGAAAGCACTTCTGAACATGGGAAACAATGGTGATTCTATTCACTAAAAGTTTTCATTGTTTGGAGGTGCTTTTCTTTTTGGTTAAACACGTTATTAAACAACGTGGTACACAGCTAAAGGAACGGAAATTTTCTAGTAAGACTACAGAAAGTTTCACTATAGAATATACGCTACAGGAAGCATTAGAAGTCTTCCTTCGTGCAAAAGTTGCTGAAGATGTTCGACAGCGAACATTAGGCGAATATGTACGGCACATTAGGTATTTAACGGAATACTTATCTGTTTATCAGCCTACTTTTAAACATGTCAGTGACTTAACGCCTTCATTGATAAGAGATTACATCACTTTTTCAAAGAATAAGAGGGCTTATGCAGGTGATGAACAGCGTGAGAAAACCACTACTTTATCAGTAAATACAATCAATATCAGGTTACGAACATTGCGAACCATGTGTAAATTCTGGTTTGAAGAAGGCATAACACGCGATAATCCAATGAAGAATATCAAGAACCTTAAACAAGATGCTGAAGAAGAAGTAAAGGGTTTTTCAGATGAAGAAGTAACTATGATTTTGAATTACTTTAATGAAGGTAATTATCTATTATGTTAAATCGGTGAATTAGGAATAATTTTTGCTATACCCCTGAGTTTTGGAAAATTTCTCATTTTCCTGCTTATATTAATTATATAGGCTTTAAAAAGTAGAATTCAGGGGGAATATATATGGATTCAGATTTATTACAAATTTTATTAATTATTGCAAGTACTATGGTGGTAACGTCAACAAAGGTAATTGGCACCCAAACTTTTTCCCTAGTTCGTTCATACCCCCTAACACTAACACCTTCATACGGCCTTCCCTATGGCCTGTACAACTGTACTACGTAACGGCATTCGGCACCAGCAAGACTACTATCATAGAGGTATGGACAAGGGGGTAGTTATAAGGTTTTCCCCATACGCCAATCGGTGTACCTATCACCACATAGATATTGACCAACACATATCATTGCACTCAACACGTACAGTAGAGGGTGCTAATATCCTCATGATTAATGAGAGAGAATGATAACGATTAGAGTCAGGAACCTACGTGGGCCGTCGTTAACCTCCCCAAGTAACTAATCTGTAGGAAAGGGTGAAATATCCGAAGGGTACCATAGGGGGACGTGGGTACCTCCATCCGGCCCGGCAGTTGGTTGGAAAATATACACCACGGTTTGCGAAAGCGAACTTACAAATAACTGTGATTTTACACAACCATAAACCGCAGCCGGGCTAATTTTGAGGTATTTTCTAGATAGGGTGTCGTTGAGGTGGACTAATGATCAATAAAAAAAGTAATTACCTTACTATTCAATACAGGGATAGGATGGTATAGTAACATAGTCATAGATACATAAAACTGTATGGTAAAGGGGAAATGAATATTATGAGTAAAGAGAAAAAAGCAAAGAAGCCTATCTATAAAAGATGGTGGTTCTGGGTCTTAGCAATAATCGTGGTTATCAGCATAGCGAACGGTGGGGAAGATGAAGAAACACCGTCTACTAAAAGCACTGACAACAAGGCAACTGAAACAACTTCGACTCCTAAAGAAGAAGCTCCTAAACAACATAATGTTGGGGACACTGTAAAAGTTGGCAAAATCGAGTACGTAGTAAAAGGTGTTTCCGAAACGCAAAAGATCAGTAACGTACTTGGAGACAAAACGACTGAAGGTAAATTCGTAGTAGTTGACATGTCAATTAAGAACACTGATAAAAAGGCACGTATGGCCGACACAACAATGTTCAAAGTAAAAACTTCTGACGGCACTGAATATGATCCTGATGCTGAACTAGACATGTACGTAAATGAGGGTGGAATCGGATTCTTCCTAGAATCTATTAATCCAAATATCTCGAAGTCAGGTAAAGTAGTATTCGAACTTCCTGCTGAAGCTAAAGAGTACAATATCGAAGTATCTAGTGGAGCTGGCTGGTCTGGTGGAGAATACGAGCAAATCAAATTGAAGTAACACCCTGGGAGGCTTCGGCCTTCCTATTTTTTTACATAATTATATCCAATATAAGGAGTATTTCCATCATGTTAGAGGAATTTATGACTGGACCCTACATTTTCATAATAATAATAGGGTTAGTAGCGTGGATTATAAAAGAGGATTTTCGGGCAAAGAAACGTAGGAAAGAATGGGAGAGAAACCTTAGGAACTCAGACATTTACGAAGTAGACCGGATGAAGGGTGCCGACTTTGAAGTGTTTCTCAAATTCCTATTAGAGGTTCACGGGTACCAGGCCCAGGTAACAAAGACCTCCGGTGACTACGGGGCCGACCTGGTTCTTAGGAGTCAGGAGCAAAGTCCCCCAATGAATAAACAAAGCACCTATTTTTATTAAAAAAACAGCTTATTAATCAGTGAGGTATTTAATGTTAGACACCAGTTATAATTTCCGTAGCTATTGCAACCTTTTAAACACGTTCTTTTTCTTCTGTACGATACGTTTATTTAGACTTGGTTATACAAGTGTCAATATCGGTTTACTTTTCCCCATTTTCATCGGAATAAAAATCCCCATTTCTATCGGTTACTCAGTCAAATTGGCAGGGATTATTCCTGCTTTTTTCTTTTCTTTGAGACGATAAGATTCCCCTTTTATATTAAAAGTGACAGAGTGATGAAGGAGACGATCTAGAATCGCTGTGGCTAACACATCATCACCAAATACTTTTCCCCATTCAATAAATGAAATTGCCGATTATAATAGCATTTATAAACAATCCATACCTACTTGTTAGGGAAACTGTAATAAGCAGTACCTCCTAAGCTGTAGGTCGTAGGTTCGATTCCTATCTGGGACGCTAATTAAAAACAGCCAAAACCTTGTTGTATCGAGGTTTTGGCTGTTTTATTTTATTGGTACAGGGTTATTCTTTGCATGATACAGGTGTGTTTGAGAAAAACCTCATGATTCTAACACCATTACAACTTTCTCCTCGGACGTTAGCTTGTCCCAGTACTTTCTCAAATGAATGACTTTTTTTCTTCATTCCTGCGTTTTTTAGTATGTTTATTTTCAGTTTTTTTGCACCAAAATCCTCTTGCTCTCTTAAGTGGTACTTAAATTAAATCTCGTTCCATAACGATAAAGCAAATATCCAGTTTGGATCGCCGTTTCCTTGATAACTTTGAACCGCTTCATAGGTTTTCCCCTGATGTTCTACTCTGTCACCCTTAGTATATGCTTTAAATGAATCCCATTGTTCATAAGATGAGCTCTGCTCTTTTGTAGTTACTGCAAAAGTATCACTTTTAATCGATTCATTTCCTGCTGCATCTACTGCTGTAACTGTGTATTTATATGTTGTATCAGATCTTAAGTTCATGTCCATATATGATGCAATGTCGGATTTGCCGACTACTGTCATTTGTCCACTTGCTGTTTCCCTGTATACTACATAATGGTCAATTCCTATATTGTCTTCTGATGGACTCCACATTAAGTTAACACTAGTTGAGGTTTCCCCCATACTATGCAGTCCTTTTGGCTGAGTTGGCGCTTCCGTATCCAGTACTTCGTTACCTGTCTTTGCAACAACAGTTTCACTTTCTTGAGAAACATTTCCTGCTGCATCCACTGCCTTCACTGTATATGTATATTCCGTATCAGCTTGTAATTTCCGATCTGTAAATGTTGTTCCTGGTACTGTATCAATTACTTTTCCTTCACGTAATACTTGATACTCTTTCACCCCTACGTTATCTGTAGAAGGCTCCCAATTTAATTCCACACTATTTGCTGTAACCTTCACTGCATGTAATTCTTTTGGTTGTGTTGGAGCTTCTGTGTCCGGTTTATCATCATTTATTAAATTAACATCGATAACACTATAGAAAGCATTAGAAGTATTAGCTACATCCCAAACAGCCAAAATCACATGGTATCCATTACGGTCTGTTGGTACGTTAATTTTATGCGATAGATTATTAGATGCTTCAGAACCGTCATGTTGAATATCTCCAATTGGTTCAAGATCAGCACGGGTTAGAGGTTTATTAGAATTCCAACCTTTTTTTGTAATATAATAGTGCCATTTGCTCGTTAAATGCGGTGCGGTGTATTTCCATGTGAAAATATTTTCACCGCCAGTGATTGAATTCTTAAACCAGCGATCAGCTTTTTGTTGATCGAGAATTCCGCCAAACTTACCACCGGCAGAAGCAATCTCACCATCTGCTGGCCCATTTTCCGGAAATCCTTTAGGGGCTTCTAAACTCTGTGGTTCATGCATTATACTTCCACAATTCAAGTTAAGGGCCCCATAAGTTTGACTGCATAACGCAGCTCGGCTACCGGGTTTTTCGACAAATCCATGTGCACTTGCATCCTTAGGCATTAAAGTAGTTCCGATTATGGCTGCGGCCAATATACAAGCGCTAGCTCCTGCTTTTCTTATACTCATTTTTGTAAAGTTATTATTCATCGGCATTGGTCCCCTTTACTATATCCTTGTTACATGATGATCAAATTTTCTATGTGCGAGGATTTTGATGCAAAAAGATAAAAAGCTACATTTTGTCAGGGGAATTTTTAAAGATGCGAAGTCATAGTCTCATCTATTAAAGAAATTCCACTTTCTGCTTTACCTCCCTTTTTTGACTTAAAATTGTAGTTATCATGATATGTATCGGATAAATCTTTGAAATTAAATGGTAAATAATAATTTAAAAACGAACATTCGGTGAACTTTAATTTTAAATTAGCTCTAATTATTCAAAAAGAGATATTCTTTTCCTATTTTGTATATCAATAGCATAATTATAGTGAATTTAGTCGAAGTAATGTCCAATAGTGTTTTTTAAACTTTCTTTAGAGGAGCTTGCCATATTTTTTAAAATTAAGAAGATAACCAGCTTCATAATGGTAATATATAACAGAAAGGAATAGGGGGAGCATTTTATGGAAAAGGTAAATTTCGTTGAGTTAAAGCATTTTTCAGATGAATATTCCGAAAAACTAAATCATTTTGAACTACCTGAAGAACAAGATCTATTTACTGCCTTGCCAAACAAGTTTACAGACGTAGCAAAAGGACAGCATCGAATTGTCATTTTAAGTGATGATGAACCTGTGGGTTTCTTTTTACTGCATTCAACAGATCGCGTAAAAGAATATTCGACTAACCCGAATGCCATGTTGCTGACCGCATTATCAATTGATTATGAGCAGCAGGGAAAAGGCTATGCAAAACAAGGGATGTTCCTACTAGCCCAGTTTGTTAAATTAGAATTTCCTAATTGCGATGAAATTGTATTAGCTGTCAATCATAAGAACATCCCCGCACAAAAACTGTATTTTAGGGTTGGATTTCATGATACGGGTTTGAGAAAGGTTGGAATTATTGGCGAACAATATATTATGAAATTAACCATTTAATTCATATTCATTTTTTTATTTCGATAAATATCTGCAGAAAAATAATGGATATAAATTACACTTTTTTTAAAATAGATGTTTCAACTTGTCCAACCCGGGTATACAAATACTGTAAGACATTCTCACCAAAGGAGATGATGTGCACGATGAGTACAATCAGAAGCCAATGGAACAAAGAGAATGACGCAGCGGTGTTTAGTCCCGGTGATCAGCGTTAGAGTCAATTGAAGAGTTAGATCATAATCAAAAAGGGAATTACTAGTCTTCTCACCCAAAGGAGGATACTGATCATGAGTATTTACAGCCTATGGAATCCAGAGAATGATGAAGCAATTTTCAGTCCTGGTGATCAGCAGCCATTCTGTACGCTTACACTAGTAGATTCGGATAAACACACACACAAAACTGACAAAACACTTGAATATGAATTGCACGGAACCGTACTGAATGAAGTTTAGTCGTAGCCGCGATATATGGAAAGGGATGGAGCGAATGCTCCATCCCTTTCCACTGTCTTTTTTTATGAATTTCACAACTTCATTAAGCGGCAATCTTATTGTCAGGAAAGATGGTCCTGCTGAAGCAGAAAACAACAAGGATTATGCCCACTCTGCCCATAAAAAGAGCCCTCACTATAAAAACTTATAGTGAAGGACCCATTTCTTTTATTTATCGAATTTCAGTTTGGCCAAAGCATCCGCTAATGCAGTATTGATCGGCTCTTCTTTATTTTGCTTTTTCATATAATTGGAGACTTCATTTTTTGATACTTTTTGATTTTTATTTTGCCCTCTTCGTTTATTGTAAGATGAAAGTTTTTCGTGGAAACCGCATTTACATGTGAATGTCTGTGCTTCTCCTTGACCGCGCATTTCCATCTTTTTGTGACATTGTGGACATCTGGCATTTGTTACACGTGAAACACCTTTTTTGTGGCCGCATTCACGATCTTGACAGACAAGCATTTTTCCCTTTTTACTATTTACTTCAAGCATCAGCTTGCCGCAATCAGGACATTTCGTTCCTGACACGTTATCATGCTTGAATTTTTGGTCACTATTTTTGATTTCACGAACGATATTTTTAGCGTAGGTGCGCATATCGCCGATGAAAGCCTGTTTTGGTAGCTTTCCTTTTGCAATTGCTGTTAACTTTTGCTCCCATTGAGCCGTCAGTGCCGGAGATCGTAAGTCTTCAGGTGCCAATTGAAGGAGTTGTTTTCCTTTCGAAGTAACATGAAGACCCTTCCATCTCTTTTCGATCAGGAAGCTATTGAACAGTTTTTCAATTACGTCAGCACGCGTTGCTACAGTCCCAATCCCGCCAGTTTCACCCAAAGTCTTGATGAGTTCTTTGCTTTCCCCTGCCATGAAGCGAGCAGGATTTTCCATTGCCGAAAGAAGCGAGCCTTCATTGAATGGTTCCGGCGGTTTCGTTTCACCCTCTGTTTGTTTCACAGTCGAAATGGTTAAACTGTCACCTTTTTGAACGTTCGGAAGCAGTTGCTCGGCAAGGCCATCTTTAGCCTCTTCCTCATCGAATTGGTGATCATAGACTTCCTTCCAGCCTGATTTCAGGACAACCTTCCCTTTTGCCATGAACGTCTCCTGCCCCATTTTTGCGGTTATGGTCGTTTGCTCATATTCAAAAGGCGGCATCAATACGGCAAGGAACCTTTTAACGACCAGATCATAGATTTTCGATTCTTTGTCGCTCAGTTTTCCTGGCAGTGGCGTTTGCTCAGTGGGGATGATTGCATGATGATCTGATACCTTGCTATCATCCACGAACGATTTATTGGCCTTAATCGGGCTGCGCAGGATCCTCGATGCATACTGGGCATATGGTTTAATGCTGACGGCCTGTAATCTTTCTTTTAGCGTATCAACTAAATCCGTTGATAAAAAGCGTGAATCCGTCCTTGGATACGTCAAGACTTTATGACTTTCATATAAGCGCTGCATGATCGACAACGTCTCTTTCGCCGAATAGCCGAATTTCTTATTGGCGTCCCGTTGAAGTTCCGTTAAATCATATAAAGAAGGGGCAAAACTTTTCTTATGGGCTTTGTTCACTTCCACCACTTCTGCCTTTTTCCCCTTCACGGCTGCTAGAATCTTTTCTGCCTTGGCTTTATCGAATGTGCGTATATCTTTTGTTTGGGCATCTTGCCAGATTAGGCGCAAATTGGATTCTGCATTTGCCGAAACGCCATAATATTTCTTAGGCTGGAATTGTTTTATTTCTTCTTCCTTTTTTGCAATCATCGCAAGTGTCGGCGTTTGGACCCGACCGCAGGATAACTGGGCATTGTGCTTGGTTGTAAGGGCACGCGTCGCGTTCATCCCAACGATCCAGTCCGCTTCCGCTCTGGCCACAGCAGAGGCAAATAGATTTTCATACTCCTTGCCATCCTTCAGCTTTTTAAATCCATCTTTGATCGCTTTATCCGTTACAGAGGAAATCCAAAGCCGCTTGATCGGCTTCTTCACATTCGCTTTTTCGAGAATCCAGCGTGCAACAAGTTCTCCTTCACGGCCTGCATCTGTTGCAATGATGATATCCTTGACATCATTGCGGTTCAATTGTGTTTTAACCGATTGAAATTGCTTGCCCGATTGCTTGATCACGACCAATTTCAAAGAAGGCGGCAACATGGGCAGGTCCTCAAGGCGCCAAGTTTTATATTTTTCATCATAAGTTTCTGGATCTGCATGTGTCACCAAATGACCTAGAGCCCATGTGACGATATACTGATCGCCTTCAAAAAAACCATTACCCTTTCTCCCGCAATTCAGTACTTTTGCTATATCTCTTCCGACCGAAGGTTTCTCGGCCAGTACGACTGTTTTACTCATAGTAAACATCCTTCCCTTTTAAACTGATTTCTCTATTATCTCATATAATTTATGACAGGGCGATAATGCACAGGCATGGCATCTGAAAACAGGACCAACAGGTGTCGATCCTATATCCATCATTTTGATTTTCCTGACAAGGGCTCGCTTGTTACCCAAGGGCATATATGTAAATTAATAGATTAGATAGCAATCCCGCGCAGATTTTAGTATGATGAAACGTAGGGATTTTTTCAAATTAATTGGGAGGTTCAATATAAAATGAGCTTACTTTCTATAGATAAATTAGCACATAGCTTTGGCGACCGCACCTTATTCAAGGATGTTTCCTTCCGCCTGATGGCCGGCGAACATGTTGGTTTGGTAGGGGCAAATGGTGTCGGAAAGTCAACGATGATGAATATCATTACTGGACAGCTTATCCATGATGATGGCCGGGTGGAATGGACACCTGGTGTCGAATATGGATATCTTGATCAACATACGATACTTTCTAAAGGTAAATCGATTCGCGACGTCTTAAGGGATGCATACTTACCTTTATTCGAGCAGGAAAAAGCATTGAATGAAGTAACAGAGAAAATGGGGACAGCCACTCCAGAAGAACTTGAAGAACTCTTGGAACAAATGGGTGAAATCCAGGACAAGCTGGAAGCCGGTGGTTTTTACAATCTGGATATTAAAATTGAAGAAGCGGCACGTGGCTTAGGGTTGGATGCAATCGGATTGGACCGTGACGTTTCTGCCCTAAGCGGTGGACAACGGACAAAAGTTTTACTAGCCAAGTTACTTTTGGAACAGCCTGAAGTACTGCTCCTTGATGAACCGACGAACTACTTGGATGTAGAGCATATCCGCTGGCTGAGCAGCTACCTGAAGGAATATCCTAATGCTTTCTTATTAATTTCGCATGATACCGAGTTCATGAACGGCGTCGTCGACGTCATTTTCCATCTTGAATTTTCAAAACTGACCCGTTACACGGCAACTTATGAAAAATTCCTTGAGCTTGCAGAATTGAATAAAAATCAGCACATCAATGCCTATGAAAAACAGCGTGAATTCATTAAAAAGCAAGAAGATTTCATTGCAAAAAATAAAGCCCGCTACTCAACGACCGGTCGGGCAAAGAGCCGTCAAAAGCAATTGAATCGCATGGAACGTATCGATCGTCCAGAAACTGCAATGAAACCTACCTTTGATTTTAAAGAATCACGTGCGAGCAGCCGTTATGTATTTGAAGGTGAAGATTTGGAAATTGGATATGACCGCCCATTGCTTCCGAAGTTGTCCATGACAATCGAACGGGGAGAAAAAATTGCCGTGGTCGGCTGTAATGGAGTTGGTAAATCCACTCTTTTAAAAACGATTTTGGGTAAAATTGATCCTCTAAGCGGCAAAAGATCACTTGGCGATTTCCTTTTTTCTTCTTATTTTGAACAGGAAGTCAAAGCAGGCAATACGACGCCGATCGATGAAGTATGGAATGCATTTCCGCATCTGGACCAACCACAGGTACGTGCCATTCTTGCCCGTGTCGGTCTGAAAAACGAGCACATTACACGTCCGATGAGCCATTTAAGCGGTGGTGAACAATCAAAAGTGCGTCTGTGTAAACTTATGCTTACTGAAAGCAATTGGCTGTTATTCGATGAACCGACTAACCATTTGGATGTTGTTGCAAAAGAAGAACTGAAACGTGCATTGAAAGAGTATAAAGGAACGATTGTCCTCGTATGCCATGAACCTGACTTCTATGAAGATTGGGTTACCAAAGTATGGGATGTAGAAGAATGGTCGGCCCAAAATTAATTTTTTTAGGGGATGTCGCAGAACGCGGCATCCCCTTTATTATGAAATAAAAAAAGCTGACTGAAAGGCTCATTCAGTCAGCTTTATTTCCCTAACCAGCAGCTTAAACTCGTTCCGCCACCAATGTATATGTTTTCGGAAGTCCAATATCGTGGATTTTATGATTAGGTTCTTCCTCGAGTACTTTAATAACAAGCCCTGATTGACCTATTGACGTTATTAGTTCCCCGATTGTCCATTTACGTTGTACAACTCTTGAAAGGCTCCCTTTTTCCTCATCCGGCATATGCTTGGAAAAAGCGACCTCATTATTTTCGATTGCCGGCGCAAAATAGTTGCCTGTTATCTTATGTTTTTTGCCATTCGAAGTAATGAGCTTTGTTGAAATCGGGTGGAATTCATGCAGTACGAATCGGCCTCCGGGTTTCAACATCCATTTAATTTTTTCAAATAACGGCTGGAGATCAATTAAATAGTGAAGCACGCCAAGCTCCATTAAGACCAAATCCTGATTCCCTGATTCATGTTCCGATGGTAATGAAAGCACATCCGAAACGATATACTCGATGGAGACATTGGCCCCATTTGCCAGCTCATTTGCAAACGTTGCATTTTCCTGGGAAAAATCAACAACTTTCACTTCAGCTCCCAATATGGCCAGGGCAACGGCTTTAACACCGTTCGACCCCATCAAATGTGTAATTTTTTTATTGGTTATGTCCCCCATATATTTATAAAAAGGGTGCAGTCTCCATTTTGGATTTTGCTTGATTTTTGATGCCAGTTCCACGGGATCCCCATAACGATTGACAAGCGCTAAGTAATTATTCTGGTTCCACGCCTGTTCATTTTCCGCTGTGAACCCTTTCTGCTCGGCAGATAAGTAAGCATGAATCTCGGAACTGTACTTTCTCATTTCTTCGTCGTATAAATAACTGTACAACGACCTGCACCATACCTCCAAATCCCCCATTTTTATAGACAAACGATAAGGGTCTGTTTTAATGGTCGTGTTAAACCGGCAGCGGACAGTGACAGAAATCCCCTCGACATCCATTTGAAAGGAGGCAGTCTCAGGACTTTTTTCAGGCTTTGTCGGGGAGTATTCGGAAAAAAGATCTAAAGCCTCATCAAAAAGATCCCATTGGACATCAATGACGATGTTCTTATAATCATCAATATCCACTCCTTGCACGAACAAAGCAGGTCGACCTGTATATTGATAAGGAATATTAGCTTGTTCCAACATGTTCCCCATTAATGTGATTGAATGATAATAACTTGCCTTCATATGAACCTCCTAAACATCAAAAGAGCATTACAATTATTCTTCTATAGCAAATTTCAAACCGGTACTCGTAATGGCTATCAGCTCTTCATCATGGCGGTCAATGCCATATACGAGTAATGTAACAAGCATATATATTGCTCTGAATCTGGCTAAACTCTCCGTTTCTTTTTCGATTTCGCCATAGATTTCAAAAAAGCCTCGGCGCGCTTCTCTTGGGAAATAACTATATAAAAAGGAGAAATCAATGGCAGGGTTTCCGATATGCACATCTCCCCAATCAATGATACCTGTAAGAATGCCTTCGTCATCAAGTAAAACATTCCGGATATGAATGTCTCCGTGAACGAGTGAACTCGGATGCTGAACATCCAACTCGCCTATCCCTCCAACAAAACCCTTAACCGCATAAGCCTGTTCATTGTACCCTAACTTTAATAGCGTTGAGACATTTTCCATTAGTGATTTTTGGCGAAAGGATACATCGAGCCTTCTCAATCCATCAGGCTGTACACCTAAACTCCTAGCCTTATCTACAGGAAAACCGTGAAGGACTTTCAAAAAATGGGCAAATCTTTTTGCCGATTCTATTTTATTTGCAACAGATCCTTCTACAGGTAAATGTCCCTTAACGATTTTATAACCGGTAAAAGGATATGGATAGATGGTACTTGGTTTCCCCAAAAAAATCGGCTCAGGGATATCAAGCGGCAAAGTGCCTGCAATTGAAGGCAAAAGCTGATTCTCCACCTGAATCAACGTAACCGCTATAGGGCGTCGAGGGAAACGGAATACAAATTGCCCATTGATTTGTATGACCGTATTATCGAAACCCTCCCCAAGCTGCTTGATCTCTTTCAACTCAATTTCTGGAAACTGAAGCCTGATCAATTTCCCTGCCAGATCTAAGGAAACTGGATATTCTGCCAACCAAGGCTTTTCCACTCCCGTCTCCTCCCTTTACCGTTTTCTCCCTCTATTGGAACTGCTGCCAGATCCACCTCTAAGACTACTTGGCCCCTGTGTACTAGTAGTTGATCTACGGCTATCTCTTTGACCTCCTCGTGGATTGTCACGCAGTAGTCCACGGCTGTCTTCCGAACGGCTTCCCCGAGGGTTCTCTCGTCTTGGTCCACGGCTGTCTTCCGAGCGGCCACCCCGCGGATTCTCTCGTCTTGGTCCGCGGCTGTCTTCCGAGCGCCCTCCCCGCGGGTTTTCTCGTCTTGGTCCACGGCTGTCTTCCGAGCGCCCTCCCCGCGGGTTCTCACGCTTTGGTCCGCGGCTGTTTTCCACCCGGGCTCCCCGTGAATCTTCACGTTTGGGTCCACGACCGTTTTCCATCCGGCCTCCTCGTGGTTTTTCCCTTTCGATTTCACGATTATCAGTTTGGTTTACAGAACGGTGACTGCCACGATTCGGTCCTCTCGTATCTATCCGTTCCCGATGGCGTCTTCCCCCACCTGTACGCGGTCGACGGGCACTACCTTCAGAAGTATCTTCATATCGTTTCTTTTTATGTCCCACCTCATCAGGTTGGAACATTGTGACTCCTTCAATCGTCTTTCTTTCGATTTTCATGGAGATCCCTTTTTCTATATCGCTTAAAAGCTGAAGATCCTTCGTGGCAATGAAGGTTACAGCCAAGCCATTCTCACCCGCTCGGCCTGTACGGCCAATTCGATGGATGTAACTTTCAGCGTCCTCGGGAACATCATAATTGAATACATGTGTCACGCCTTCTACATCAAGTCCTCGTGCAGCAACGTCCGTTGCCACTAAATACTGAAGCTTGGCATCCCTGAAGTTTTTCATGACGCGTTCCCGCTTTGCCTGTGAAAGGTCCCCATGGAGTTCTTCAGAATTGAATCCGGCTGCTTTTAGGGCATCATTCAAAACTGAAACGCGACGTTTTGTACGGCAAAATATGATCGCCAGGTATGGCTGTTCTTCTTTTATTATGCTAATTAATGACGACTGTTTGGCACGATCGGTCGTCTCGATGACAAGCTGTCTGATTTGTTCGACCGTTACTTGCTCAGCCTTCACAGCGGCGGTTAATGGTTTATCCATGTAGCGCTTAGCCAATTGATGCACTTGTTCAGGCATCGTCGCTGAAAAGAGCAACGTTTGGCGTTCCTCTGGAAGCTGACCCATGATTTCTTCCACTTCTGGTAAAAATCCAATATGTAACATTTGATCCGCTTCATCCAGCACAAGTGTTTGAGTTTGGGAAAGGTCAATGGTGCCCCTTCTTAAATGATCTAATAACCTGCCTGGTGTGGCCACGACCACAGAAATATTTCTTGTCAGCTTTTTCATTTGCTGCTCGACATCCTGTCCTCCATAAACTGCAAGCACCTGAAGCCCTTCGATTTCATTGGCGAATTTTTTCAATTCAGCTGTGATTTGCAAAGCCAATTCTCTGGTTGGCGTGACGATCAGTGATTGTATGTGGGATGCAGCGGGATCGACTTTCTCCAGGATCGGCAGCAAAAACGCCAACGTCTTTCCCGTTCCCGTCTGCGCCTTCGCGATGACATCTCTTCCAGCAAGGATATCCGGTATCGATTTCTCCTGTATGGGGGTGGGGCTAGATATTCCTATTTGCTTTAATATCATGTTAATCGCCGGGCTGACGCCAAGGTCGATGAATTTTGTCATGTATTTGCCTACTTTCTGAATTTCTTCGTTTTATTTACTAGTAAACCAACTTCAGGAAATGGGTTTGCTTCCTTCACTAAAGGTCATTTTCTTAGTCTAAGCTATTTGTTAGTATATCATTATCTATTTTCGAGAAAACCTGTACCTTAAAATTTTTCATGCTATTGTACTTTAGTTATTTTTCTAATATAATTTTATAAGATTTATTATCCATACTATCGAGCTACTTACTTGAAAAAGGGTAAGCATCTTCTCCTTGTAGAATTTTGCAAGGATTTTTTGTATATAAAAAAGGAGTGACCGCATGTTTAAATTAAAAGAACGGAATTCAAATATCAAGACGGAAGTACTTGCGGGGCTTACAACCTTTTTAACACTGGCTTATATCATCGTTGTAAACCCAATGATCCTTTCTGATGCCGGAGTTCCTTTCGACCAGGCATTCACAGCAACCATAATCGCAATAATAGTCGGTACCCTATGCATGGCCCTTTTAGCCAATTACCCAATTATCATAGCGCCAGCCATGGGATTGAATGCTTATTTTGCATACTCGGTACTGGGAACCCATGATATCTCATACACAGTTGCCTTTTCGGCAGTCTTTGTTACCGGTATCATCTTTATTCTTTTATCCCTTACCTCTTTCCGCTCAAAATTGATCGAGGCCATCCCCAATAACTTAAAGCATGCAATCAGTGCCGGAATCGGACTTTTCATCACCTTTATCGGACTTCGCTTGTCAGGCGTCGTAACACAGCATAAATCAAACCTAGTTACCCTTGGAAGCTTCCGGGATCCTAGTGTGGCACTTACATTGGTTGGTCTGGTCATAACGATTGTACTGATCGTTCGTAATGTACAGGGTGCGATATTCATCGGAATGATCGTGACGGCCATAATTGCTTACTTTACAGGGCAATTGAAAATAGATGGACTTGTTTCCACACCTTCATTACCTGAAGGGATAATAGTCGCCAATCCAATCACATCTATCGCGGATGTCATTAACTACGGGCTTTATGGCGTCGTCTTCTCCATTTTGCTTGTGATGTTGTTCGATACGACAGGTGCTTTATTAGGTATTGTTCGTCAAGCTGGATTGTTGAAGAATAATAAGCTTGAAAAATCCGGCAGTGCTTTTTTTGCAGACTCCATCGGCACTACCGTTGGTGCCATGTTCGGTACAAGCCCGACCGCAGCCTCAGTTGAATCTTCAGCTGGGGTAGGAGCAGGCGGCAAGACAGGTTTAACCGCGTTAGTTGTGGCCATCCTTTTCTTAATAACTGCCTTCTTCAGTCCACTGATAGGGGCTGTTTCAGATGTAGCGGCAATCACGGCACCAAGCTTGATCATCGTGGGAAGTATGATGATTAAAAGCATTAATGAAATTGACTGGACACACTTTGACGAGTCATTCCCAGCCTTTTTGGTCATTGTCGCCATGCCGTTAACGTCAAGCATCGCAAACGGGATAGCACTTGGATTCATCGCCTATCCTATTTTAAAAATGGCTAAAGGCAAGTTCCGTGAAGTGCATCCGTTCGTGTACATGTTTGCAGCTCTATTCCTCTATCAACTGATTTTCCTAGCTTGATCATTTCAAGAGGGACCCCTGTGGTTCCTCTTTTTTTTAACCAGCTCTCCAATAAAAAGAAGGATATCCAACTTTTCGTCAGATATCCTCCTATATATTACTGGTTCATTTGATCAAGAAAATCACCTAGGAGATCATCAAGATTTTCCTCTTCCTGTTCTGGTTCTTCCACTTGTTGTTCGGGTACTTCCAAACTCCAATCAAAATCATCCAGATCTTTCTTAGGCAAGTCTTCCTGGACATCCTCAGCTTCCTTCTCTTCAGGCTCGGCCTGCATATACGATTCCTCATTCAATACATGGCTGTTCAATGAGGCAAGCAAGGCCGTAGCGCGTAAAGGATCGGATAATAGGTTGTACATAATCGTTCCAAGCATAGCTTCTGAGTGGGAATGCTTGAGCCAATCACGCTGAGATTTGCTTAGCTTGTTCGGCATGGGCAGGGCAATCATTTCCCGTTCCTGATGGGCTGATTGCCCGACTCCATCGAGAACATACTCGGCAATTTTACTGGAAAAATTTCTTCTTTCCGTTTCCTTCAATTTCTGCAGCTGTCTTAACGTATAATCTGATACATCCGAAGGGATACGAAAAGTGATGGCTTGTCCTCTTTTAATTTCAGAAGAAGCTGTTTTTTTCATTCTCTCACCTATTTAATGGAGCCTGTTCTTTGTTCTTTCTTCTTTTGCTGGGATTGATTCTGTTCCTTTGAATTCCGGCGATTAAAATCCGAAATCAATTTATAATAGGCGTTTGCCATCATCCAAACGCTTTCCCGTTCATCTTCGAAAAAGTCTATATTGTAGCCATCGAAATTTTGATTCAATGTTTTCAAGTAATCTTTCAGGACAATCGATCCCCCGCCTACAAAATAGCAGATTTCCGTTTGTGAATTTTTTTGCCATACATTACGCAGGTGGCGATATTGCTTTTTGGCCAGTTCTCCCAAAATACGGTCAACGATATCATGGACGCTTGTCCGGCTTCCGCGAACCATAATATGATTGCGATCATTTTTCTTCGTGATGATTTCAACGACATCGCGCCTGCTGTCCAACTCGACACCATGTTTCTTCCTGATTTCTTCGCGGATCGATTCAAGGGCTTCAGCTACTCCTAAATTGAACCCTTGCGCCTTGTCATCATCAACTTTACGGTTTTTAATGACCGCGATATCTGTCGATAATCCACCGATATCCTGAATGAGTATTCTTCTATCTATTAATTCACGGTTAATGATATTTAAATCATTATCCATGACTAAATTGATGTATGCTGCGAATCCCTCTGGATAGACCTTCACCTCGTCAAATTTGATATTGACCTTCATGCCTTGGTATTTAGGGGTAATTAAAAATTCCACCTGATGGACGGATCCGAGTAATTTCGAGCGATACCCGACGTCTTTCCCTTCTTTAACCTCGCGAAGAGGCAAGCCCGTTCCAAGTGTATAATTGGCTTCCACAACGTTATTCACTTTTTTGAATTTATCATTGTTCCCCAGTTTGGCAGCGTCTAATGCCAGAGCCGCAAAAAGCATGACTAATGTTTGATCTTCTTCTGATTTACTGCTTCCCAAATCCAGTTCTGTAGGATTATCGCTTTTTGTCGCCAAGTTCCCAACGCGATATATAGCATTATTGTCTTGCAGGGCTGGTGAATGAACTCTAATATGAATCCCTTCCAATGGGTTTTTTTCGTCAAGTTCCTCAATCCCAATGACCGGACGGTCCTCTATGTCTTTTGCAATGACGTTCGGTATATATAGTTCAGACTCTAGCTTTCCAAAAATAGCTTTAATAGCATCATTTCCTACGTCTATTGCTGCGATTCTAGAACTCATCTAAAAACATCTCCTTTTTTATAGAAAAAAATTAAGTGAAGCATTCCCTTTAAGGATAGAAAAAGTTACCACGATAGTCAATCCTTCATTAGTTGCAACTATATTTCTCGAATTGTTTTCAATTTGTTTACAATAGGAACAAATATGTATACACCTTATATATAGCCATGTGTACGTGATTGTAAACATGTTTACTAATTTGTGTACAACACAACTATTTTTGTTTACATGTGTACGCATTTGTAAACAAACCAAATAATGTATTTTTCAAATCTCTTTTTTACAGAAAATAGGCGTATAAACAGCAGATTTGGGCATGGTAATAAATGGACGATTTACTAATGAACTGTTATGGAGGTATTCAAATGACTGATAAAAATACAAACCTTCCTCAATTTCCGGAACCTTATTGGCGCAGTGCGTTAACTTTCCCTTCGTTTTCTAAACTAGATAAAGATATAACCACTGATGTCTTAATAGTTGGCGGCGGAATAACAGGAATCACTTCCGCTTATCTATTGGCTAAACAAGGCATTAAAGTCACACTGATTGACGCAGGCGAAATCCTTACTGGAACGACGGGACACACTACAGCAAAAATCACAGCCCAGCATGGCCTGATTTATGACCAGTTGATCACCGAACATGGAGAAGAGAAGGCCAAACTCTATTATGAAGCGAATGCAGATGGAATGAAATTAATCAAAGACTTGGTAGAAGAACATTCCATTGAATGTAATTTGACTGCACAGGATGCTTATGTTTATGCGAACACCGATGAATATAAAAGCAAAGTCCAAAATGAACTGAAAGCCTATCAGAAACTTGGCATTCGGGGGGATTATGCAGAGAGTATCCCTTTCTCCATTCCTTGTAAAGCTGCTGTGATAATGAAAGATCAAGCTCAGTTTCATCCGTTAAAATATTTAACTGCCCTCATCTCCACGATTCTTGAAGCTGGAGGGACAATCTATGAACGGACAACGGCCATGAAGATTGAAGACGGCGACCCACCGGCCGTTCAAACCGATACTGGACATACAATCAAAAGCAATCAGGTAATCGTTGCCTCCCACTTCCCTTTCAATGATGAAACGGGCTTATACTTTGCCCGTGTTCATGTAAAAAGGTCCTATGTACTTGGAATTAAGACTGAACAGGAATATCCAGGTGGGATGTATTACAGTGCAGACAACCCTACCCGTTCCCTTCGCTATACGGAATTGGACAATGGGGAAAAACTTATACTTGTCGGCGGGGAAGGCCATAAAACAGGCCAGGGAATCTCGACTATCGAGCATTATGAGGCCTTAAAGGACTTCAGTTCCCAATATTTCGATGTGAAGGATATTCCGTATCGCTGGTCGGCACAAGATATTATGTCACCGGATAATATCCCCTTCGTCGGTCCAGTGACATCCAATCATCAAAACGTTCAAATTGCAACCGGTTATGCAAAATGGGGTATGACGAATGGATCGATTGCCGCTAAAATCTTGACTGACCATATTTTACAAAGGGATAACCGGTATGCAGAATTGTATGACCCTTCCCGTTTAAAAGGCTTGAAGAATATGGTTCAAGTTAATGCTGATGTAGCGAAACATTTGATAAAAGGCAAATTGGCCGCCATTCTTAAAACGCCAGAAGACTTAGGCATTGATGAAGGAGCAATCGTGAAGGTCAATGGAGACAAGGCTGGGTGCTACCGTGATCATGATGGCCAGCTGCATATTGTCGATTCCACATGTACCCATATGGGGTGTGAGGTTGCATGGAACAGCGGCGACCGTACCTGGGACTGCCCATGCCATGCCTCCCGTTACTCTATAACTGGGGAAGTTTTAAATGGTCCTGCCGTCGAACCATTGAAAAAAATACGCTAATGGACAATGTTAGTAATAGTCGACTGGGTCCGCCGTTTTCCTTATACTGAAGTTACTGCATGATTGAATGATTGCAAATAACTCTGAAAGGATTGATGAAACATGAACGGTCAAAATCGAAAAGATATTACTCCAGGTACCTCCGTGGACATCGTGCTTAAAGCAGATCAACGCAGCGGAAAACTAACACGTGGAACTGTAAAAGATATTTTAACCAACTCCAGCAGTCACCCTCATGGAATTAAAGTAAGATTGACAGATGGCCAGGTTGGAAGGGTTCAAGTCATTCACAAATAATACGCACTCGGTTCTAGGCCGAGTGTTTTTTTGTACAATTTATTATCGATTTTTTGAAGCCATTGATAAAGAAGAGATAATTCAATCATGTTTCCCGCTCCTACTTCGTACAATAGGGTTGAGATCTTATTAAAAAGGCTGGTGTCAACATGAATCAAGAATATAATGCCCCCGATAGGGATTATTACCGCAATGCTGAACATACATTAAGAGTTTCCGGCTCAGAGACGCTATCTGCTGCTCCGGATCAAGCCATAGTCACCCTTGGAGTCATAACAGAGGATAAGGACCCGCAAAAGGCCCAGCAGGCCAATTCCCAAGCAATCGCGAATGTCATCGCATCGCTTAAATCCGCTGGCATACCCGAAGAGCAATTGAAAACGAGTGATTACAGAATCGATCCACAATATGATTATATCGACGGAAAGGAATTGTTCAAGAACTATAAAGTCCAGCACATGATCCAAGCCCAAACGACCGACATCGAAAAAATAGGCAGCATTATCGACACGGCAGTCAGAAGCGGTGCCAATTCGATCACAAGCATCCGCTTTTCCTTATCCAATCCAGAAGCATACTATAACAGGGCACTTTCGCTCGCTATAAAAAAGGCATACGAAAAGGCACTCTCCATGGCTCGAACAATAGGAATCTCATTGAATCCAATTCCTAATCAAGTTGACGAAGTATCAGAAACCACTACCCCAATCCTTTTCCAAACGAGCACCTTTTCAAAAATGGCATCCACCCCGATCCAGCCTGGAGAATTGAATATCACCGCCTCGGTCAGGGTGGTGTACACGTATTAGTCATTCCATTATCCAATCCATGTTAAAAACCCCCTTGGCAAACCGAGGCTGCTGAAAAACTCACGTTTTTCTAACTAGTACGGTAAATCAAATTAAAAAAAGACGATTCTCATTCGATACTTGAATGGAAATCGTCT